>NZ_JAAVVD010000069.1:0-3392 GCF_018449755.1 Variovorax sp. dw_954
CGCTTGTAACTCCATCCGGAATGCAGACATTCCAGCCGCATCGAAGCGTCTTGTGCGCATCACTCACCCGTTTCATCCGCTCAGTGGCCGGCAGCTTGCCTGCGTTGGCGAGCGCTTTAACCGTTACGGCAAGAGGCTCTTGCTGCAAGTCGATGAATCGAGGGTTTGCTCAGTGCCGCCGCAGTGGACGGACGTGGCCGCACCAGACCCCGAGATTGCGATCGGCAATGCAAGAGCGGTCCTGCGCGTCACGGACTTCATTGAACTGGCCCGGCTCGTAGCGCGTCTTGCCAGCACGTCTGAGCCTCATTGCAAGCCTGATGGAGCGTAAATGAAACTATGCCGCGTATGTAATGCAATATATGCCGCTTGCATAGCGTTTGCATGCTATCTAAACTGCGATAGTTGGACTGAACGAGCTTGTATTTGGTTTGACATCGGGTCACGTATGCGGCATTATTTAGTTTGCTGTTCGCACCTGATTAGACGCCATGCCAAGCCAGCGCAAGCGCACCAAGCTCGATGCCCTCATCGAAGAGGGCACGTTGAATGCGCAGCCCGAGAAGGTCAGCGATCCAAAGTTCAGGCCCGGCGAGTTCTTCGATCCGCGAGATGCAGTGCAGGTGAAGTACGAGCTGTTGCGTCGAGTCCTGGTCGAGAAGGCCTCAGTGACCGGTGTTGCCCAGGAATACGGCATCTCACGGCCCACCTACTACCAGGCCAAGGCCGACTTCGACGCGGGCGGCATTGCCGGGCTGGTTCCCAAGAAGCGAGGCCCGCACGGGCGACACAAACTGCGAGACGAGGTCATGGCGTTCATCGAGCAGTACCTCGTGCAGGGAGAACCGGTGCGAGCGCGCGACCTGGCGATTTTGGTTCAGCACAAATTCGCCCTGGATGTGCACCCACGAACGATCGAGCGAGCGGTCAAAGAAAAAAAAACTGCCCAGCGAAGCTGATTGCTTCGGACGGCAGTTGCCCGAGGCATCGGTGGTGGCGGCCAAGTACGAGGTGCTGCGCATGGCAGCGCTTGGGCAACCGCTGCCACTGGACGCGCGCAGCGGGCTCGCGCTGCTTCTGCGGCAGGGCATGTGGGCCTGGGCCCTCGCGATGGGTCGAGTCGCCGCACAGGAGCGCGCAGGCAACTGCGCGGCGCCGATGTCGACGGCGCCACGCCAGCACAACGCAGTTGTTCAGATCCTCGCAGCCATGGCAATGAAGGCCAATATCCGGAGGGCAGCATGAACGAATCTCTGAAGGTCCAACCTCACCATCTGGAGCGCGGGGCCTACCTGTACGTGCGACAGTCATCCATGAAGCAGGTCCTCGAAAACGTCGAGAGCACCAAGCGCCAGTACGCGCTTCGCGCACGCGCCACGGCCCTCGGATGGGCCGACGACCGGGTCGTCGTCATCGACAGCGACCAGGGCGAGTCTGGCGCCTCAGCGGCGTGGCGCGAAGGCTTCCAGCGCCTGGTCAGCGACGTAGGGATGGGGCGTGCGGGCATCGTCATGGGACTGGAGGTCTCGCGACTGGCGAGAAACAACGCCGACTGGCATCGCCTGCTGGAAATCTGCGCGCTGGCCGACACGCTGATCCTCGACGAGGATGGTGTGTACGATCCCGCCAACTTCAACGACCGTCTCTTGCTGGGTCTGAAGGGAACGATGAGCGAGGCCGAGCTGCACGTGCTCAAAGCCAGACTGCGCGGCGGCGTCCTGAACAAGGTGCGGCGAGGCGAGTACCGCTGCACGCTGCCCACCGGCTTCGTGTACGACGCCGTCGGAGACGTGGTCCTGGACCCGGACTCCCAGATCAGGGAATCGATCGCTTACTTCTTCGAAACCTTCTCGCGCGTGGGCTCGGCATGTCAAGTGGTCAAAGCATTCCGTGACGAGGGACTGAGCTTCCCTTCTCGACTGCGCAACCGAGACACCGTAGTGTTCCGACCGCTCAACGCTTCAACGGCCATCCGTACACTGCACAACCCGCGGTACGCGGGGACCTACGCCTATGGCCGGCGGCGCTATCAGCGCACCGCCAAAGGCATGAAGGTTCAGCGAACCCGCAATTGCGACGACTGGCTCGCATGCATTCCGAATGCTCACCCCGGCTACATCACCTGGGACCGGTTCGAGGAAAACCTCAAACTCCTTGAGAGCAACGGTCGAAACTACGAGCTGGCGCGAGCCTCTCCGCCGAGGGAGGGACCTGCGCTGTTGCAGGGCCGGACGGTGTGCGGCAAGTGCGGTCGCCACATGCGCGTGCGCTACGCGGCCAGACGGGGTCGGATGGACGCGTGGTATGTCTGCGACCGAGAACAGGGCCGCAGCGCTGAGCCTCACTGCCAGTCGATTGCAGGCGCGCCCATTGATGAAGCGATCGCAGCGCTTGTGGTCGACCAGGTGACTCCTGCAGCGGTCGATCTCTCGATCCATATCCGCGCCGAGATCGAGTCTCGTCACGAGGAGGTCGATCAGCTTCGGCGTCGCGCGATCGAAAGAGCCCAGATCGAAGCCGATCTCGCCCAGCGTCGCTTCATGCTGGTCGATCCTGGCAACCGCTTGGTCGCCGACACGCTGGAGGCTGATTGGAACGACAAGCTCAGAGCGCTCGCCGCAGCACGCGAGGACTACGAGCATGCACGACGGGACGAGCGGCTGCTTGACGCGGAGATGCGCGACCAGCTCGTGGCGATGACAGCCGACTTCAAGCGCCTGTGGGACGACCCCCAAACGCCGAACCGCGAGCGCAAGAGAATGATCGACCTCATCATCGAAGATGCCACCCTTGTCCGCATGCCTGCAGACAGAATCACCAAGGTTCACGTGCGCTTCAAAGGCGGCAAAACGCTGACGGTCACGACGGTGAATCGCAGATCATCGGCGCAGCAAATAAGGACGCAGCCGAGGGTCGTCGAGCTCGTCGACAAGCTGCTCGAGCAGCACACGTACGCCGAGATTGCCGAACTGTTGAACGAGCAAGGAATACGTCCCGGGGGAACTGCTCGACCTGGGCGTGCGGACGCACGATTCACTTCCAAGCGTGTGGCCTATCTCGTCCACAGCTACGGCCTGCGTTCGCTGTACGACCGACTTCGGGACCGAGGAATGCTCACCAAGGAAGAAGCCGCTCAACGCCTGAACATCCACGAACAGACGCTCATTCGCTGGGCGGAGCACGGGCTCATCGCGAGACACGCCTTCAACGACCACGGCGAGTACCTTTACGAGGAGCCCGCTCCCGGTATGCCCGCCAAGCACAGCAGTCGCTGGCACCGACTGGTCGATCGCAAAACAGCCGCCCGAGAGGAGACGGTCGCAAAATCCTCTCGTTCATCCGGAAAGGGTGCAGTATGAACGCAGTTGGTTGGCAAGCAGCATCAGGCCCTG
>NZ_JAAVVD010000070.1:0-3166 GCF_018449755.1 Variovorax sp. dw_954
CGCGGCCTGCGTCGCCATCGCAGGCGCCCGCAACGCCCGTGCCGCACTCATCGATGGGGACCCGCCGTCCGGACTCCTGCCCTGGCTGATCCTGCAGGACGCCTTGCCGGTGCTCAGCGCCGATCCCGGACCCGGCGAGCGACGCGATGTGCCCTATCGGATACATCGCCTGCCACGCCACCCCGCCATCACCGCCGGCCCGCTGCTGATCGCGACCGGCCTCGAAGGCAGCTGGCAGCACGACGGCGCGCCGCTGGCCGAATGGCGCTTGCCGGTGCCGGCGCCCGACGAGCGTGTGTCCATCTGGCAGGGCCTCGGCCATGACGCCGCGCAGGCCACCCGGTTCGCCCGCACCCAGCGCCACACCGCCGCGCACATCGCCGCCCTGCACGCGCGCGCCGAGACGCTGGCCCGTGCGGACGGCGCCACGCAACCCAGCCAGGCGCACCTGCATCGCGCCACGCGCCAGGCCGACGGCGGCACGCTCGGCACGCTGGCCCAGGCACTCACCGAAGACATCGGCGACGACGCGCTGGTGCTGACGCCGGCGCTGCGCGTCGATCTGCTCGCGCTGGCCGAACGTTGCCGCCACCGCGAAGGACTGGCCGACACCCTGGGCCCCGCCGCGCGCACGCGCTACCGGCCGGGCGTGCGCGCGCTGCTGGTCGGCCCGTCCGGCACCGGCAAGACGCTGGCCTGCGGCTGGCTCGCGACGCAGTTGTCCAAGCCGCTGTTCCGTGTCGACCTGGCCGGCGTGACCAGCAAGTACATCGGCGAGACCGAGAAGAACCTGGGCGAGCTGTTCGCGCGCGCCGAGCATGCCGACGTGGTGCTGCTGTTCGACGAGGCCGACTCCCTGTTCGGCAAGCGCACCGAGGTCAAGGACGCCAACGACCGCTATGCCAACCAGCAGACCAACTACCTCCTGCAGCGGATCGAGAGCTACGACGGCATCGTGCTGTTGACGAGCAACAGCCGCAGCCGCTTCGACAGCGCCTTCACGCGCAGGCTGGACGCGATCCTCGACTTTCCGGCGCCGGGTCCGGGCGAGCGGCGCGCGTTGTGGCTGGCGCACCTTGGCGACGGGCATGCACTCACTGCCAGTGGCTTGAACCGCCTGGCCGCGGGTTGCGACTTCGCCGGCGGCCATATCCGCAACGTGGTGCTGACGGCGCGCGCCATCGCCGGCCGCACCGGCCCGATCGACTGGCCGGCCCTCGGCGTGGCGCTGCAGGCCGAGTACCGCAAGCTGGGCCGCGCGATGCCGGCCGGGCTGGTGCCGGCGGAGTAGACATGGGCGCCCGCATCCCGGCGCCGGAACGAGCGCGCCGGCCGGCTGGCCGGTCGCACGGAGCGGCGCGGGGGGACGAGGCAGCGATGCCGTCCAGCCGGCGCGATGGGCGGCTGGAGTCGAAGCTCGATGGGCGACTTGACGCGCAGTTCGATGGCCGCCTCCATGCCCGGCTCGACGCGCGGCTCGATTCACGGCTCGATTCACGGCTCGATTCGCAGCTCGACGCAACGCTCGACTCACGGCTGGATCCAAGCTACGAATCGACGCTCGACGCGCCGCCCGGCGCAGGCTGGCCACGCTACCTCGACGCAGCCAGCCCCGGCGCATCGCCATACGCGCCGCCCTCTGCCGACGCCGACGGTGCCGCCCGCTCGATCCCACTGGACCACGCCGCGCCCTCCGTCCCCGCCGCCGTGCTGGCGCCGGGCGCGCCCGTTCGCCAACCGACTGCCGCCCGGCCGCGCCAGCCACCGGCGCCTGAAGCTCCTGCGGCAAGGGCGCCATCCACCGAAGGCACGGAAGGCACGGAAGGCACGGAAGGCAAGGACAAGCAGGCCGCCAAGACCGACAAGTCCAGCGAAAAGGACAAGAAGGACAAGGACGACAAGTCCGCCGCACCCCCGGCCGGCAGCGGCGACAAGGCGGACCGCGACGCCAAGGGTGGCGATGCCGGCCCACGGAAAGGCGCAGCGCCATCTCGCGACCCTGCCGGTCCCACCACCGCCGACCCCGATGGCGAAGCAGCCACGGCCTCCGCAGCACCCGACCTCGACACGCAGGCCGCCGACGAATCCGAGCCCTTGGCCATCAAGCCCCTGGCCTGGACCGCACTCGCGCCGTCATGGCCCGCCCCCGCGTCGCTGCCAGGCAGCGAGTTGCTCCTGCCCGAAGCCCAACCCGCGAAGGCCGCCGCGCCAGCCCCAGCCCCGACATCGGGCCCAGCCCCCGCCCCCGCCAGCAACGCCAAGGCCACGCCCGCACCGCCCGCATCCGGCCCGGCTGACGCCGAACGCCAACGCCAACGCGCCCCCGTCGCGATCGCCCAGGCCAGCCGCGCCTACGAAGACCTGGTCCGCACGGCCCAGCGCGAGCAGTCCAGCTTCGGCGACCGCGCGAACCAGGTCGCGAACTACATGGCCCAGCAGCACGGCCTGGTCGCCCGCGCCATCCTGCAAGCCCATGACGAGGAAAGCTTCCAGCTCGACAGCGTGGCCGACGCAGCTCGCGCGGCGGTGCAGGCCAGCGCGTCGCTGGCCCAGCTCCAGCTCGACAACGCCGCAGCCAACGCGGACATCAGCATCACGCAGGCCGCGAACAGCGCCTACGGCCTCATCAACGCCGACGACCTGAGCGCCGCGGCGCGCATCGGCACGGTGGTCGACAGCCTCGTGGCGGGCCATCTCGGCGCCTACAACGGCGTCATCAAGGCCACCGCCACCGCAGCCGAAGAGGCCACGACGAAGCTCAACGAATTCCGCAACAACGCCGCCACCGACTATGCGGTCGCGGGGCCGCCGATGACCGCCGCGCGCAACGAGACCGTGCAGCGCCGCATTCCCAAGTGGGTCGAAACGGACTTCGCGCAGGTCGAGTTGCGGGTCAAGGAAAAGACCAAGGTCTGGACCAAGTCGCGCGACACCAGCGTCTGCAGCCTGGGCTGCGGTTTTCGCGAATCGCTGGAGGCCGAGCGCGTGGCCGCCAACGCTGCGGGCCGCGCCGCCGTCGGCAAGACAACGACCGCTGCCCGCAAGCAGTTGAAAGAACAGGCCAGGGCCGGCCGCGCCGCCCTGGCAGCCATCGCCGTCAGCCGGCTGCGGCAGGTCGATGCACAGCAGCGCAGCACGCGCAGCCGCCTGCTCAGCCAGGCCCGCG
>NZ_JAAVVD010000071.1:0-2821 GCF_018449755.1 Variovorax sp. dw_954
ACAAGGAGACATTGCATGCATGCTCTAGGCGTTCACAGCGAGGTCGGCAGGCTCCGGACCGTCATGGTCTGCCGGCCGGGATTGGCGCACCAGCGGCTCACGCCGGGCAACGCCGCAGACCTGCTGTTCGACGACGTGCTCTGGGTCCACGAGGCGCAGAAGGACCACTACGACTTCGTGCTCAAGATGCGCGAGCGCGACACCGAGGTGCTCGACCTGCACGAGATGCTGGCCGAGACGCTGCAGGACAAGGCGGCGCGCGCCTGGGTGCTCGACCGGCGCATCACCGTGAACGAGGTCGGGCTCGGGGTGCGCAGCGCGATAAGGCCCTGGCTCGACGAGATGCCGGCCGCCAAACTGGCCGACCACCTGATCGGCGGCATCGCACTGCTCGACATCCCGAAGAGCGAGATGTCCTCCATCCTGATCGGTGCCTTCGGCGACACCGACTTCGTGATCCCGCCGGTGCCCAACACGTTGTTCCAGCGCGATCCGTCCTGCTGGATCTACCAGGGCGTGACCTGCAATCCGATGTTCTGGCCCGCGCGGCAGCCCGAGACATTGCTGCAGCGCGCGATCTACAAGTTCCATCCGCGCTTCAAGGGCGCCGACTTCCAGATCTGGCTGGGCGATTCCGACGAGCCTTTTGGCGCGTCGACCATCGAGGGCGGCGACGTGATGCCCATCGGCAAGGGTGTGGTGCTCATCGGCATGGGCGAGCGCACCACGCGGCAGGCCGTCTACCAGCTGGCCGAGCAACTGTTGACGCGCGGCGGCGCGACGCGCGTGATCGGCTGCCTGATGCCCAAGAGCCGTGCCGCGATGCACCTCGACACGGTGTTCAGCTTCTGCGACCGCGACCTCGTCACCGCCTTCCGCGAAGTGGTCGACCAGGTGCGCTGCTACAGCGCGCGCCCGGACGGCAACGGCAGCATCGAGGTCCACCTGGATGAGGGCCATCTGTTCGACGTGGTGCGCGACGCGCTCGGGCTCAAGGCGCTGCGCGTGGTGGAGACCGGCGGCAACGCCTGGCAGGCGCAGCGCGAACAGTGGGACGACGGCAACAACGTGGTGGCGCTCGACCCCGGCGTGGTGGTTGCCTACGACCGCAACACCTACACCAACACGCTGCTGCGCAAGGCGGGCGTGGAAGTCATCACCGTGCGCGGCTCCGAACTCGGGCGCGGACGCGGAGGCGGGCACTGCATGACCTGTCCGATCTCGCGCGATCCGGCCTATTGACGACGACCAACCAAGGAACTGAACATGAGCTTCAATCTGCGCAACCGCTCGTTGCTGACCGTGCAGGACTACAGCCAGCGCGAATTCCGCTACCTGCTCGACCTCGCCCGCGACCTCAAGCGCGCCAAGTACGCGCGCACCGAGCAGAAGCACCTGCAGGACAAGGAGATCTGCCTGATCTTCGAGAAGACCTCGACGCGCACCCGCTGCTCCTTCGAGGTGGCCTGCCATGACCAGGGCGCCAACGTGACCTACCTCGACCCCGCGGGCTCGCAGATCGGCCACAAGGAATCGTTCAAGGACACGGCGCGCGTGCTGGGGCGCATGTATGACGCCATCGAGTACCGCGGCGCCAGCCAGACCGGTGTGGAAACGCTGGCGAAGTATGCGGGCGTGCCGATCTTCAACGGCCTGACCGACGAATACCACCCGACGCAGATGCTCGCCGACGTCATGACGATGCGCGAGCACTGCGACAAGCCGATCAGCCAGATCAAGTACGCCTATCTGGGCGACGCGCGCAACAACATGGGCCACTCGCTGATGATCGTCGGCTGCCTCATGGGCATGGACGTGCGCATCTGCGGCCCGAAGCAACTGTGGCCTTCGGACGAGTTCACCGGCATCGCGCGCGACCTTGCCACGCGCTACGGCGCCACGCTCACCATCACCGACGACCCGAACGCGGCGGTCAACGGCGTGGACTTCATCCACACCGATGTGTGGGTGTCGATGGGCGAGCCGAAGGAAGTCTGGAAGGAGCGCATCGGCCTGCTCATGAAGTACCAGGTCAATGCCGCGCTGATGAAGGCCAGCGGCAACCCGCAGGTAAAGTTCATGCACTGCCTGCCCGCGTTCCACGACACAGAGACGACGCTGGGCAAGCAGATTGCCGAGACCTACGGCATCAGCGACGGGCTCGAGGTGAACAACGAGGTGTTCGAGTCGGAGTGGAACATCGCCTTCGAGCAGGCCGAGAACCGCATGCACACGATCAAGGCGATCCTGGTCGCCACGCTGGGGGACTGAAGGTGCTGATCGTCACGGCCCTCGGCGGCAATGCTCTCCTGCGGCGCGGCCAGCCCATGACCGCGGAGAACCAGCGCGAGAACGTGCGCATCGCGGCCCACTCGCTGGCGCCCGTGGCGCGACAACACGACCTGGTGGTCGGCCATGGCAACGGGCCGCAAGTCGGCCTGCTGGCCCTGCAGGGCGCCGCGTATACCGAGGTCGAGACCTATCCGCTGGACGTGCTGGGCGCGCAGACCGAAGGCATGATCGGCTACATGATCGAGCAGGAACTCGGCAACCTGCTGCCCTTCGAGCGCCCCTTCGCGACGCTGCTGACGATGGTCGAGGTCGATGCCAGGGATCCGGCCTTCAGCAATCCGACGAAGTTCATCGGCCCCGTTTACTCGAAGGAGGCGGCCGACAGGCTGGCCGCAGAGAGGGGCTGGGTCGTCAAGCCGGACGGCGACAAGTGGCGCCGCGTGGTCGCCTCGCCGGAGCCCAAGCGCATCTTCCAGTTGCGGCCCATCAAGTGGCTGGTCGAACACAACACCATCGTGATCGCGGCCGG
>NZ_JAAVVD010000072.1:0-2705 GCF_018449755.1 Variovorax sp. dw_954
AATCGCCTGCGCCGCCGACACGATCGCCTGCAGGCCCGAGCCGCAAAGGCGGTTGACGTTGAAGGCCGGCGTCTCGATCGGGCAGCCCGCATCGATCGCGGCCACGCGGCTCAGGTACGCATCCTTGACGTCGGTGGGGATCACGTTGCCCATCACCACATGGCCGATGGCGTCCGCCGCCACGCCGCTGCGCTCGATGGCGGCCTTGACGGCGGTGGTGGCGAGTTGGGTATTGGGAACGTCCTTCAGCGAACCGCCGAAGGTGCCGATGGCGGTGCGGGCCGTGCCGACCACGAAGATGTCGCGAGTAGTCATGAATGGTTCCTGGAATGGAGAGTAGCGGGCGAAGGCCTGTTCACAGGCCCTGGGCCATTGGGTTGCGCGTACTGCTCCACAAGCCGATGCGCGCAGCCGGGACTCGACAGTACGGGATCGGGCGCGACGGCGTACGGCTTTTGATGCCACTGGCTTCGCATTTGATGCCGGACGTCGCTGCGCAGGGCAAGACAGCGAAGCCGCCATGCCATGGCGCCGTGCCATGGCTGGCATCAATTGCTAAACGCGTGTCGTCAATTGAGACGCAGCTTGCGAGTGTCTGCGGGAGCATTGACCCCAGGCGCTCCTGACAACGCGCCGAAGCCGCAGGAGCCCCCTGCAGAAGCTTTCCCCAGCCCCCTTTCGGAGACAAGACCAATGACGCAGAGACCCTGGATTCCTTCGTACGGCAACGTGCCCGCTCAAATCAACGCCGATGCCTACAGTTCCATCGTGGAACTGCTCGAGCAGGCAATGGCCCGCTACAGCGACAAGACCGCCTTCCGCTCGTTTGGGCAGAGCCTGAGCTTTAGCGAAGTCGACCGGCTGTCGGCTCGCTTCGCCGCCTTCCTGCAGCATGAACTGCACATCGGCAAGGGTGACCGCATCGCCGTCATGATGCCCAACCTGGCGGCCTTCCCGGTGGTCTTCCTCGGCATCGTCCGCCTGGGTGCGATCCAGGTCAATGTGAACCCGCTCTACACCGCTCGCGAACTGGCCCACCAGCTCAACGACGCCGGCGTGAAAGCCATCGTCGTGTACGACGGTTCCACCGCGACGCTCGCCGAAGTGGTCGATCAGACCGTGCTGGAACACATCATCACGGTCAGCCCGGGCGATGGCCTGGCGGCACCGGTGGCCGGGCCCGCGCCCGACTCTCGCCTGGTCGGTTCGCTGCCCCTGTCGGACATCCTGCGCGAGGGCCAACCGACGAACTACAGCGCCCCGGTGATCACGGGCGACGACCTGCTGTTTCTGCAATACACCGGCGGCACCACCGGCGTCTCGAAGGGCGCCTGCCTGTCGCATCGCAACCTGGTGGCCAACACCGAGCAGTTCAAGGCCCTGATGGGCGACAGCATCCGCGCCGGCGAAGAGGTGGTGGTGACGGCCTTGCCGCTGTATCACATCTTCGCGCTGATGGTGAATCTCATCAGCTACTTCTCGGTCGGTGCGGAGAACTGGCTGGTGGCCAATCCGCGCGACATGGATGGGTTGATCGACACCTTCAAGCAGTCGCGCCTGACCGTGTTCACCGGCGTGAACACCCTGTACTCGGGCCTGGCCGCGCATCCGCGGCTCAAGGAAGTCGATTTCTCGAACCTGCGCCTGTCCATCGGTGGCGGGGCCGCGGTGATCCCGGCCACGTCCGCGCGCTGGAAGGAAGTGACCGGCCGCCTGATCCTGGAGGGCTACGGCCTGTCGGAGACCAGCCCGATCCTGTCCATCAATCCGCCCTTCGTCAGCGAGTTCTCCGGCACCACCGGGCTGCCGCTGCCGTCCACCGATATCAAGCTGGTCGACGAAGCGGGCAACGAGGTGCCCTTGGGCCAGCCTGGCGAAATCTGCGCCAGTGGCCCCCAGGTCATGCGCGGCTACTGGCAGCGACCCGAATCCACTGTCACGGCCTTCACGCCCGATGGCTACTTCCGCACCGGCGACGTCGGCGTCTTCGACAGCCGCGGCTTCCTGAAGATCGTCGATCGCATCAAGGACATGATCATCGTCTCGGGCTTCAACGTCTATCCGAACGAGATCGAAGCGGTGGCGACGGCGTGCCCCGGCGTGGCCGAGTGCGCCTGCATCGGCGTGCCGGACGAGAAGACCGGCGAGGCGCTGAGGCTGTTCGTGGTGAACCAGCCAGGCAAGACCCTGGCGCAGCAGGATGTCATCGACTACTGCCGTGCGCTACTCACCGGCTACAAGGTGCCCAAGTCCGTGTCGATCGTCGAAGCCTTGCCCAAGTCCACCGTGGGCAAGATCCTGCGGCGCGAGTTGCGCGACGTCGCCTGAGCCACGCAACTGTGCGAACGAGCATGGCGAACGAACCCACCTTCAAGTCTTCCACCCTCGACGCCTGGACCAAGGCCGCAGCCAAGTCCGCGCCCGGCGGTGACCTGGCCGCGCTCAACTGGCTCACGCCCGACGGCATCACCGTCAAGCCGCTGTACACCGCGGCTGACCTGCAAGGCCTGAAGTACACCGACACGCTGCCCGGTTTCGAGCCCTACCTGCGCGGCCCGCAGGCGACCATGTACGCGGTGCGTCCGTGGACCATCCGCCAATACGCAGGCTTCTCGACGGCGGAAGAGTCCAACGCCTTCTACCGCAAGGCACTCGCCGCTGGTGGCCAAGGCGTCAGCGTCGCCTTCGACCTGGCCACGCACCGC
>NZ_JAAVVD010000073.1:0-2701 GCF_018449755.1 Variovorax sp. dw_954
CGCAGTGTTCGGCGGCACGCAGAGCCTGCACACCAATGCGCTGGACGAAGCGATCGCCCTGCCCACCGAGTTCAGCTCGCGCATCGCGCGCAACACGCAGCTCATCATCCAGGAAGAGACCCACATCACCAGCGTGATCGACCCCTGGGCCGGCAGCTACATGATGGAGAAGCTGACGCAGGACATGGCCGATGCCGCGTGGAAGATCATCGAGGAGGTCGAGGCGATGGGCGGCATGACCAAGGCCGTGGACAGCGGCTGGGCCAAGCTCAAGATCGAGGCGGCTGCCGCCGACAAGCAGGCGCGCATCGACTCGGGCAAGGACGTGATCGTGGGCGTCAACAAGTACAAGCTCAAGACGGAAGACGCGATCGACAGCCTCTCGATCGACAATGTCAAGGTGCGCGACGGGCAGATTGCCAAGCTGCATGCGATCCGCGAGAAGCGCGATACCGCGAAGACGCAAGCCGCGCTCGACGCATTGACGGCGGCGGCCGAGAGCGGCGAGGGCAACTTGCTGGCACTGAGCATCGACGCCGTGCGCCTGCGCGCGACGGTGGGTGAAATCAGCGATGCACTGGAAAAGGTCTACGGCCGCCATCGTGCCGACACGCAGAAGGTCACCGGAGTGTATGCCGCGGCCTATGACTCGGCCGAGGGCTGGGAAGCACTGCAGCACGAGATCGCAGCATTTGCCGAAGAGCAAGGCCGCCGTCCGCGCGTGATGATTTCCAAGCTCGGCCAGGACGGCCATGACCGCGGCGCGAAGGTTGTCGCCACGGCATTTGCCGACCTCGGCTTTGACGTGGACATGGGCCCGCTGTTCCAGACGCCCGAAGAGTGCGCACGCCAGGCGATCGAGAACGACGTGCATGCCGTGGGCGTCTCCACGCTCGCGGCCGGCCATAAGACGCTTGTGCCCGCGATCATCGCGGAACTCAAGAAGCAGGGCGCGGACGACATCATCGTGTTCGTCGGCGGCGTGATCCCGCGGCAGGACTACGACTTCCTGTACGAAGCTGGCGTCAAGGGCATCTACGGCCCGGGCACGCCGATTCCGGCGAGTGCCAAGGACGTGCTGGAGCAGATTCGCGCGGCGGTCGCGGCCTGAGGATCAACGTGTTCGATATCGTGTCACGGCTGTCCTTGCAGCCGGTGGATTCCAGCGACTTCGAGGCCATGCTCGCCTTGCGCGTCGATGCGATGCGTCCGAGCCTCGAGCGCGTGGGCCGCTTCGATGCCGATCGTTCGCGTGAGCGGCTGCAGGCGGGCTTTGTCCTGCCGTTCATGCATCACATCGCGCTCGACGGCGACCAACGCATCGGCTTCGTCACGCTCAAGCCCGAGGGCAGCGACGCGCTGCGCCTGGACCACCTTTACCTGCGCACCGGCTTCCAGGGCCTGGGCATCGGCGAATGGGTGCTGGAGTGGGCCAAGACGCAAGCGCGCGAACAAGGGCGCGACATCAAGCTCACTGCTCTCGTGCAGAGCGACGCCAACCGCTTCTACCTGCGGCACGGCTTCGCGCTTGAAGGCGGGGAGGGCGTGGACTTGCATTACCGCTGGCAGGCTTCGGAGTCGGCGTCTTGATCCGCCGGGTCCCGGATCTCCAGCAGGCGGTGCTCGCCGCGGCTTCCTTGCCGCAGCGCCGCGCCATCGCCAAGGCCATCACGCTGCTCGAATCCACCCGCGACGACCACCGCCAGCAAGCCGACGAATTGCTCACGGCCTTGCTGCCACACACCGGCAAGTCCTTCCGCCTCGGCATCTCCGGCGTGCCTGGTGTCGGCAAGTCGACCTTCATCGAAACGCTGGGCCTGTTCCTCATCGGCAAGGGCCACCGTGTCGCCGTGCTCACCATCGACCCATCGTCCACCGTCTCGGGCGGCTCCATCCTTGGCGACAAGACGCGCATGGAAATGCTCTCGGTCCACGAACGTGCCTACATCCGTCCTAGCCCGTCGTCGGGCACGCTCGGCGGCGTGGCCGAGAAGACGCGTGAGGCGATGCTGGTGTGCGAGGCCGCCGGCTACGACATCGTCATCGTCGAAACCGTGGGCGTCGGCCAGAGCGAAACCGCGGTCGCTGGCATGACCGACATGTTCGTGCTGCTCCAACTGCCCAACGCGGGCGACGACTTGCAAGCCATCAAGAAGGGCGTGATGGAACTGGCTGACCTGGTCGTCATCAACAAGGCCGACATCGACAAGGATGCTGCCACGCGCGCGCAGGCCCAGATCACTTCGGCGCTGCGCCTGTTTGGACATCACGGCAACCCGGCGCATGCGCAGGCGATGCAGGCCGCGCATGCAGTGCCCGGCTCGCCGGAAGCCGAGATCCGCTTCTGGCAACCGCGCGTGATGCAACTCAGCGCACTGCTCGGCACCGGTGTCGATGCATTCTGGAATTCAGTCATGGAATTCAGGGCGCTCCAGACCGCCAACGGCAGGCTCACAATGCGGCGTGAGAAACAAGCGCTGGCCTGGATGTGGGAACGCATCGACGCCGGCCTCAAGCATGCCTTCCGCCACCATCCCCATGTGCGCGAACTCCTGCCGCAAACCATCGCCGCCGTGACGGGCGGCACGCTCCCCGCATCCACGGCCGCGCGCAACCTGCTGGCCGCACAAGACCACGACATCAACATCTGAAACCTCTACGGGACGCCATGAAAGAAATTCTCGAACTCCTCGAACAACGA
>NZ_JAAVVD010000074.1:0-2662 GCF_018449755.1 Variovorax sp. dw_954
GCTTATGGAGAGCTCTCCATAAGCAGCAAAAAATGTGCTTAAGCACATTTCCTCTACGCGCACGTCGCGACCGACCTGTTGCGCGAGGTGCTCGGCCCGTTGGAAGCGCTGCCGCCATCCTGAGGGGCAGGCCGTGGGCCGGCCCTCACTGGAGGTCGCCGACATCTTCCGCCAGCACGGACCCGCGTGGCGAGCCGCTCAGCGCGGCCACCTGGGCCTGGCGCAACTCAAGGTCATGTCGGCCATCGAACAGTGCCTCAGCGCGGCGCTGGGTGGACATGTGCTGCGCTGCGAGGGGTGCGGCACGGACCAGGTTTCCTACAACTCGTGCCTTATGGGGAGACTCCCAATACGGGGAGTTCGAGGAAGTCGAGGCGTGGTGTTGCCCTGGACTCGAGCGAGCGCTTGCCGCGCGCAGCTCACCATTTTTTCGGACGACCTGGGTACGGTCATCGAGCCATTCATGGCTCAACCCAACCCAGGAGATCTCAATGCTTGACAGCTACTTTTGCGCCCCCAAGACGCTCCGTCGCCTGCGTGCCGGCCCGAGTGCCCCGTACATCGACGGCTTCGCAGACTCGCTCGCACGCGATGGCTACGCTCACGCGAGCGCGGTTCGCTACCTGAGGTCGGCAGCTCACCTGGGCTGGTTCGTCTATCTCGAGGGTGATGCCTGGGCCGATGTCGATGCGGGCGCGCTGGAGGCATTCGGGCGCCACTTTTCTCGCTGTCGCTGTCCGCGATCGAACGGTGGAGCGAGTGGGTACCACGCGCGCTTCGGCGCGAAGTTGTTCCACCGACAGCTGGTTCGACTCGGAGTCTGCAACGGCCCCGTGGTCGCCGACGCAGAGCACGCAGAGCCTGCGATGGTGAGCGCCTTCAGGGATTGGCTGCGTGTGCATCGCGGGGCCAGCGAGCCGACGCTGAGGCAATACTGCCGAGGCGCCGCGGAACTGATCGACGAGCTCGGCGCCGATGTCGTCCGATGGAATGCGCAGTCGGTACGGGACTTCCTGCTCGGCCGTGCCGCCGAGTGCGGGCCTCCCACGACGCAGAAGCTCATCACCTCGTTGCGGGCGTTCCTGCGCGACGTCAGTTTCGCGGGCGAGTCGCGAGACGACCTTGCCCTCGCCGTCCCCGCCGTGACCAGCTGGCGGCTGGCACGGCTGCCACGCTGTCTGTCGGAAGACGAACTGGCGCGCGTCATCGCGGCGTGCGATGGGACGACGCGAGGGCGGCTGCGCGACCGCGCGATCGTGTTGCTGTTGTCGCGGCTGGGCCTGCGCGCGGGAGACGTGGCTCAGCTTCGTCTCGGCGACATCGACTGGCGCAATGGCATCTTGCGGGTGACGGGCAAGGGCCGCTAACCAGATCGGCTTGGTCCTGCGCCACCGCAGCATCGACATGAGCGCCTACTACGCCAAGGTCGATATCGTCTTGCTTCGCGGCGTCGCTCAACCATGGCCGGGGGCGCATCCATGATCGCCGCCATCGACCGTTACTTGGCCTTGCGACGCAGTGCGGGCTTCGTCTTGAGCAACGCGCAGTACCTGCTGCGCAGCTTTGCGGCGTTCGCCGCCGACCGTCAGCAAGCACACATCTGCACGGCTACAGCGATCGACTGGGCCAGTCGAGCGCCGTCATCGGCTCAACGGCATACCCGCTACCAGACCGTCCGCCAGTTTGCGGAGCACGTGCGGATGGAAGACCCCCAACACGACCTGCCGCCGCCCAATCACTTCGGCCATAGGAAGTCCCGCCGCGTCCCTCGCATCTACACAGCCGCAGAGATCGATCGACTGATCCTGGCTGCGACGCAGTTGTCTGCAGGTGACGCCCTGCGGCCGCAGACCTATGCGACGCTGATCAGCCTGCTTGCCGCAACCGGTCTTCGGATCTCAGAGGCCTTGCACCTGCGCTACGGCGACGTGACGCCGGACGGTCTGCTGATCCGCAAGACCAAGTTCCAGAAGACCCGGTTGGTGCCGCTGCATGAGACCGCAGTGGCGGGACTCGAGCGGTATCTGGCGCAGCGTCGCGCCGTGCGTCTCACCACGGACCACGTGTTCGTCAACGACGACGGTCGGCCACTGGAATACGGGACCGTGTACCGAGTCTTCGGCAGGCTGGCGGAGGCTGCGGGTATAGCGCCATTGCGCGGGCATCGCCCACGGCTCCATGAGCTCAGGCACACGTTCGCCCTGCGCGCACTGCAGTCAACGCCTGCCGGTCGCCAACGCATTGGACAGCACATGCTGGCGCTGAGCACCTATCTCGGCCACGTCAGCATCGACTCGACCTACTGGTACTTGGAATCGACGCCGGAACTGTTGACCGACATCGCCGCAGCCGGCGAGGTCTATCTGAGCGGAGGTCACCCCATGAGCTCCCTGGCGCCGCATATCGAGGCCTTTTTGCGCGAGCACCTGCCTCGCCATCGTGCCGCCAGTGCGCACACCTGCGATTCGTACGCCTACAGCTTCCAGTCGCTGTTCGAGTTCGCTGCCCGCAGGCTCAAGACCGTGCCATCGGCTCTGATGTTGGAGCAGCTGGACGCGCCTTTGATCGCCGCGTTTCTCGAGCATCTCGAGAGTGCACGCCGCAACTCGGCGCAAACGCGCAACATCCGTCTGGCGGCGATCCGATCGTTCTTCCGCTTTGT
>NZ_JAAVVD010000075.1:0-2514 GCF_018449755.1 Variovorax sp. dw_954
TGAGCTGACACCCGCGAGGTGCATAAGCAGACCGACAGTTTGGCGGCTCAACCGAATGAAGTGTTCAATCACAGCTACCAAGTATTCGACGTCCGGTTCTCCGGCGGCGTGCGACGTGGATATGTTCGGCGCCCGGGAGTAAGCTGCCGGCGAGCCAGCTGAAACAATTTGCTTAGGCCTCTTAGGGCTTGGGAGGAGCGCCATGGTGAGGGTCTTCATCAGCTATCGACGCGCCGACAGCGGCGGCTGGGTGCGTGCGCTCGACACACGGATGGCCGAGGCTTTGGGCCGGGAGAACGTCTTCTGCGACATCAAGAGCATCGCTCCCGGGGTTGACTTCGAACGAGAACTGAAGAGCCGGCTCATGAGGTGCGACGTGGCGCTCGTAGTCGTTGGACAGCTCTGGGCATCGATCCGGGGAGGCGGACGTGCCCGTCGAATCCTCGAGCCAGACGACCTGGTGCGTCAGGAAGTTGAGTTGGCATTGAAGCACGGACTCACAGTCGTGCCGGTCACGGTGGGGGATGCTACGTTGCCAAGCGCAGAACAGTTGCCCTCGCGACTGCGCCGCATGCTGCGAAACAACGCGTACGAGCTGAGCGTCAAGCACTTTGACGCCGACATCGACGGACTGATCGTCGCCCTCCAACAGATGCCCCGCCGTGTTGCCAGTCCCTCAGCGGCTGGTCCGGCAGCGCCACAGGCGGAGGGCAAGCCTAACGCAAGTCAGGGCGAAACGGCCGCCACCGAGGTCGCCGACACCGAAGTCGTGCCAATTGAAGACGAACCTTCCTCGGACGGCCAAGCGCCGCCACTATCAGCTGCCAGCAATACCCTGCTGGCTGCCCTGCGGAGTCGGATGGACGAACGGCCAGTCGGCGCAAGCACAGTTGTGCGTTTGCGTATCACCCGGCAGGGGGACCAATGGTCCATCGTGGCAGAAAACGCAGCCAGCTCGTCGGCGACTGCGATGGGTCAAGAGCAGGTGTCGATCGGGCACTCGGCTCTTGAACTGGCACTAAAGGAACTGCGGTATCGCTTCGCGTGGCAAGACCTGTTGGAAGCGGGACAAGTGCTGTACCGATTGCTGATTCCTCGGTCACTCCGGCCGCTCATAGACAGTGCCACTCACCTGCAGGTGGTCGCGGATGGCGAAGCGGATCTTGTCCCTTGGGAAATGCTGAAGTCGCCGGCGCGCCCGATGCCTTTGGGGTTTCAGGCGCTGCTCTCTCGCGATTGCCCTGGCATTCCTGCCCGCCGCCCGGCGAAGCGACTGCGGCCACAGGCCAGCGCACTGGTGATGCTGGGAGGTACCGCCGGTCCCTTGCTGCCCGACCTGCCAGGGGCCCGCGCAGAGGTAGCGAAGGTGGCGGACGCGCTTGAAGGCGCTGGCTTCACCGTCGATCGGCTGGTCGAGCCGGCCCCGTCGGATGCGCTGCGCGTTCTTGCCCTCGGCGACCATCGGGTCCTGCATCTCGGTGGCCACAGCGTGTCGAATTGGCTGCCCGACACGCCGGGCGCCGCGACCGCCGATGCGGCCGAGCGCCGCCCGTTAAGTGGACTGGTGATCGGTGAGCGCACCGTGCTGACCGCACACGAGCTGCTCCTCAGCGATGAACCACCCGAACTTGTCACCTTGGGAACCGACCGAATCGCGCATTGGGCGCCGGTCTTGCGCGCTGGTGGCAGCGAGGCCGTCATCGCAGCGCACGAGCCGGTGGACGACAACGGGGCGCTCCTTTTCTTCTCCGCCTTCTATCGACACCTGTGCGCCGGGGCCGGAGCGTTCGCGGCGGCAATGAAAGCGCGATACGAAACAGCGCTAGTAGGCACCGACTCGGCGATTGCCGCCTCTCTGTACCTGCGCTTCTATGGCGACCACGACTATCGCTTGGCGGCCGTCCAGGCGAAGGCGGTAGTCGCTAGCGCAGAACCGGCAAAGTAGCCAGATGCCCTCGCCGATGAGCATCGTCGGCACGTCGTAGCGGTTGGCGTCCAATCTGTTGCGGTTCGAGGTCGAACTGGCTCTGATCCTACTGCTCAAGAAGATCACGATGCCCCGAATCTCATCAGCTCAGCCAAGTGGAACTGAGGAAAGTCTACTGTCGGAGCGCACATTCTTTGCGGCAAAGCGCCAAGGTCTGCCGACAGCGCCGCGAGGGTCTTCTCATAATCAAACCATTGGACAAGCTCCCAATGAAAGTATCCGTGATCTTGTCGACGGCAAGCCAGGGAAACGATGTTGCGCGCTGGGCACTGTCCCGAGCCGACGTGGCGTGATACAGCTTTGACGCGCTCGTCGCGGTGCGGAGCAAGTTCGCAGACCAACCACGACGCAGGTAGTACGCGCGAAACCAGTGACGACTGGTCTGCCGGAAACGAGCCGGAAGTGCCACACAGGTTAGCAACTGGAATTGCAGCAGGATCTGCTGAGGCCAGCGTTCACGTTAGAAGTCAGCTTGCCGGCGTGGCTTCATCCGACGGCTTCTGGCCGTTATGAAAAGCTTTCCATAA
>NZ_JAAVVD010000076.1:0-2313 GCF_018449755.1 Variovorax sp. dw_954
GCATATCGAATCAACCCTGCCTTCTGTAGCTTGAGTGCACTTCCGGTGACGCCCTCGCGGCGGACGCCGAGCATGTTGGCGATCAGCTCCTGCGTCATCACAAGTTCGTTCCCGTCCAGGCGATCCATGCTCAGAAGTAGCCAGCGGCACAGTTGCTGATCCAGCGAGTGGTGCCGGTTGCACACCGCGGTCTGTGGGACCGCGCCGCAGATGTGAACCTCCGTGGCGTCGCCCGACACGATGTCAACCGCCCCTTGCCGCACTCTCTCAAAGGTACATCTTTGATGGCCTCAACCGACCAATGTTGGATTGCGCCGGGCCTCGTCGATGCGTCGCTGTCTGACGACCCCGATGCAGCGCGAATGCGCAGCGTTCTGCGGCTCCGCACATTGCCTGTTGAGGCACATCGCTCGCAGCAGAAACATCTCGCCGTTGCAGGAGGCAGTGGGGTCCGCTCCGCTGTGCGCAGCGGAGCGCGCGATCCTCCACCGAGGCGCTTGCGGCGGCGGGGTCGGGACGGCGGCGAGCATGGGGGCAACAACGGGCATTCGTTGTTTGTCCGTGCGCACCATGACGATTTCCTTATTGGTGTTGGCCGTAACGCCAACACCCCCCAGCCTTTCCGGCTTGCGCGTCTTGGCAAGGCTCGTCGCTTGTGTCAGCTCCGCTCGCCCACCCGGCAACGCGCCCCCAGCCACAACCGCAGACACCGGCGACGGCTGATTTATGCGGTGTAACGCATACCAGCCAACGAAGCCAACAAACATCGCGCGGCATTGCAAGCATCCAAAGCAGCATGTTTGCGAGTTCGCGGCGTACGTGGCCGCCCGCTCCGACAGGATGACGGGTAGGCGTTGCAATCGTTGGCGCGCTGGGCGGGTTTCTCGCAACGCCTAACGGGTCCCTATAGATGGCGGGCAGCTTGCTCGAGCAGGCCGCGCAGTGCGATGCCCACCGGTGATTCAGGGTTCGACAGAAAGTGCACTTTGCAAGGGCCGTCCTCTCTCCTCGCCACAACAACTCCAGCATGACGCCGAGTTCGCTGAATTCAATGGCAGGCGGCGGACCGACGTTGTTCGTGGGCGATGCATTCATGACGACTCCAATCCGGCACCGAGGAGCGCTCAGCATGGGTGGGCGCCGATGAATCAGCTATCAGCGCCGACAGACTGTCCTCGAGAAGAGTGGAAGGATTCGTAGCATTTGTCCGTACGCCATCGCACATTTGTGCGGGTTGGAATGGACCTCGCCAACTTTTCGGCGACGTGCTGAATCGGAGGCCCGACGACGCCGCGCGTGGGCCTCGCCTGCGCCCGGCGAACACCTTGCTGCACCGACATGGATCAGATAGTTGTCCTCGACCGACAAGCGGAAACGGTGAATAAGTGGCTCAACGTCCGGGGGGGCCAAAGCGGCTGAGCAGGTTGGTCCTCACAAGATCCCGTGGCGCGGCAGGCGGATGGTGAAAACGCAACCGGTGCCCGGCACGTCCCGCACCGTCAGGGTGCCAGAGTTGGCCTCAACGCTTTGGCGCGCAATGGAAAGGCCCAGCCCCAGGCCCGACTTGTCATGGCTGTGCTGACTGAAGGGTGCGAACATTTTTGCAGCACTCCCGGGTGGCAGCCCGCCGCAGTGGTCATCGACTTCGATCAGGACGTGTTCGCCGGACTCATAAGCCGTCAAGGCAACTTCGGTGTTGGCGTGCGTGAACTTGAAGGCGTTCTGCAAAAGGTTTGCCAATGCGGCCAGCAGGAGTTCGCGATTGCCGCGGATGGCAAGCAGTGGATCTACAGCTGGCACCTTGAGGACGCAACCTGCGGCGCTGGCAACGAGTTGGGCCGCGGCATCGGCGTCCTTGATGAACGAGGCGACGGAAAATGTATGGCGCTGTTCAGGCGGGCCACTGCGCACCTCGGCGAGCCCCCGACTGATCAAGCCGCCCATCGTTGACAGACTGCGTTTCAGGACTGTCCCGGTGGCGCCGCCCACAGTCATGTTGCCCAGCTCGAGAGCGTGGATCGCAAGCGTTGCCGTCCCAAGGGCATTGCGCAGTTCGTGAACCAGAAATCCGAAACGCTCATTCGCGTCGAGGCTGTGCTGACGGGCGATTTGCGTATCCCGCTGATAACTGAACTCGGTGACAGCGTCCGCAATGGCATTGTCAAGGCAGCGATTCAGAGTGCGGAATTCGCCAATGGCGAACGGGGCGTCGCGTTCAAAGGCAAGGTCCGTGATCGCCTGGCAAAGGTCGCCATAGTCGTGAACGACCTGGTCCACCGTGTAGCCCAGCTTCAGCAGTTCCTTGCCATGGGC
>NZ_JAAVVD010000077.1:0-2203 GCF_018449755.1 Variovorax sp. dw_954
GAACTCATCGCCGGCGTGCGCAACGCCGTGCCCGAGATGATCATCCAGGTGGGCGGCTCGATCAGCTTCGCCCCGGAATCCGAAGGCGCCGCCGCCAAGTGGCTGTCCGACGACACGCGCCACATGCTGGCCGAGCTCGACCCCAAGCCCGACCAGGTCACCGTGACCATCAACACCTCGCAGATGAACGTGGTCGAGCACTGGGAGTACGAGGACTACAAGGGCACCTCGATGGACGACCCGGTCGTCTTCAACGCCTACAAGGAAATGACCGTGCCGGCGCAACCCGGCTGGGCCGAGGAGCACATCCGCCGCCTGAGCGCCGCCGGCATCCAGAGCGCCTTCCAGTGCTACAACATCAACAGCTTCGAGTCGGTCGAGCGCCTCATGCGCCGCGGCATCTACAAGGGCCCGCTGGTCATGAACTGGGTGGCCATCGGCGGCGGCATGGACGTGCCGAGCATCTACAACCTGGCCAACTTCGTGCGCGCCACGCCCGACGGTGCGGTGCTGACGGTGGAGAGCTCGATGCGCAACGTGCTGCCGGTCAACATGATGGGCATCGCCATGGGCCTGCACGTGCGCTGCGGCATCGAGGACAACCTGTGGAACCAGTCCCGCACGCAGAAGATGAGCACGGTCGAGCAGGTCGAGCAACTGGTGCGCATCTCGCGCGAGTTCGGCCGTCCGGTCGCCACCGCGCAGCAGGCCCGCGAGATCTCCAAGATCGGCGTGTTCTACAAGACCACCGAGGAATCGCTGCTGGCCAACGGCTTCTCACCCAACCGCAACGGCGCCGATCAGGGCTTCCTGCGCAAGGCGGCCTGAACCACGCTGAGTCGCTGAGCCCCGCCCCACAACTACAAGACAACCGAGACAACCCACCATGTCCATCACCCTCGACGCGGGCGCCGCCAGGCCCGGCTCGCCAGACGACTACCTGATCGGCAAGCGGCAAGCCTGGTTTGCCTTTGCCATGACCTTCGCACTGATGCTGTTCGACTACATCGACCGGCAGGTGATCGTGTCGCTGTTCCCGCACATCAAGAGCGAATGGAACCTCAGCGACAAGCAGCTCGGCGCGCTGGTGTCCATCATCTCCATCGTGGTGGCCGTCGGCGGCATCCCGGTGGCGCTGCTGGCCGACCGGGTCAGCCGCGTGAAGAGCATCGTGGTGATGGCAGGCGTCTGGAGCCTGGCCACCATCTCGTGCATGTTCACCACCAACTTCGCCCAGCTGTTCACCGCCCGCGCGGTGGTGGGGGCCGGCGAGACGGGCTACGGCTCGGTCGGCGCGGCGCTGATCGCGACGCTGTTCCCGGTGCGCCTTCGCAGCGCGCTGCTGGGCGCCTTCTTCGCGGCCGCATCGCTGGGCTCGGTGCTGGGCGTGGTGCTGGGCGGCGTGATCGCGGCCAAGTGGGGCTGGCGCGCTGCCTTCGGCGTGGTCGGCATCCCCGGCCTGGCGCTGGCGCTGCTGTACCTGTTCGTGCGCGACTACAAGACGGTGGACCTCACGCCCCGTCTGGACAAGGTCACCGAGTCCATCGGCAGCACGCTCAGGCACATCTTCGTCACGCTGGCGCGCACCCGCACGCTGCTGTTCGTGTGCATCGGCGCGGCCATGCAGCTGATCGTGGTGTCGGCGGTCTGGTCGTGGCTGCCGAGCTATCTCAACCGCTTCTACGGCGTCACGCCTGAGGCGGCGGCCACGCAAGCGGCGCTCGTGGTGCTGCTGGGCGCGGTGGGCTGCATCGTCTGGGGCTTCGTGGTGGACCGGCTGACCTTGCGCCAGCGGCGCAACAAGCTGCTGGCCCTGTCGGTGCTGTGCGTGGTCACGATGTGCATCTTCCTGGTGGCCTTCGCCGGCACCGCGCCCGGTCCGGCGCAGTTCAAGCTGATCCTGCTGGGCGGCTTCTTCATGACCTGCACCGTGGGTGTGGTCTCGGGTGTGGCCATCGAGGTGATCCATCCGGGCGTGCGCTCCACCGGTTCGGCCGTGCTGTCGCTGTTCCAGAACCTGTTCGGCCTGGCCGTCGGTCCCTTCCTGGTGGGCGTGCTGTCGGACGTCTGGGGCCTGCAGCAGGCCATGGCCGCGGTGCCGTGCTTCGGCCTGCTGGCAGCCGTTGCCTTCGTCTGGTGCGCTCGCAGCTATGACACGGACGTCGACCGGGTTTCCAACGTGAAGCTCGCCGTCGCGAACTGA
>NZ_JAAVVD010000078.1:0-2108 GCF_018449755.1 Variovorax sp. dw_954
TCAGCGACACACGCCTCGTCCGCGCCAACGCACCGATCCGCATTGGGACAGGCACAACGGAAAGTGCATCAGAGCCTCCGTGCATGAGGCCTGGCCAACAGCGCCCCGGCCATCAAAGGCAACGCGCAAGGCGACTCAATCCACCTTCGCCCCCGACACCTGCACCAGCTTCTGGATCATCGGCCCGCTGGCCTCCAGATTCTTGCGGAACTCGGCCGAGCTGTTGCCCATGGCCACGAGCCCGTAGGCCTGGAAGCGGGCCTTCATCGCGGCGGTCTGCACGGCTGCGCGCGTTTCCTTCTCCAGCCGCGCGAGGATGGCCGGCGGCGTCTTCGCCGGCGCGGTCAGCATCACGCCGCCCAGCGGCTTGAACTCCTCGTCGGTGAAGCCGGCCTCGGCCATCGTCGGCACGTTGGGGAGTTCCGGCAGGCGCTTCTCACCGATGATGGCCAGCGGGCGCAGGCTACCGCTCGCGATGTGCGGCGCCATGGTGCCCAGCGTGCCGATGCCCATCGGGATCTGCCCGGCGATCATGTCCTGGATCATCGGCGCCTCGCCCTTGTAGGCGACGTGCGTCATGTCGAGCTTGCGCGATTCGCTCAGGTGCGCGTTCAGCAGATGGCTCGACGAGCCGACGCCGAAGGAGCCGTAGTTGACCTTGCCCTTGTTGGCTTGGGCCCAGGCCACGAATTCCTTCATGTTGCGCGCGGGCACATCCTTGTTGACCGCGAACACCAGGCTGGCCGAGCACAGTTCGGTGATGAAGGCGAAGTCGCGGCGCACGTCGTAAGGCACCTTCGCGAACATGTACTGCGCGTAGTAGATCGGCGTGGCATGCGACAGGAACAGGGTGTAGCCATCCGGCTGCGCACGGGCCACGAGCGCGGCACCGAGCATGCCGGAGGCGCCCGGCTTGTTGTCCACGATGACAGTCTGCTTGAGGCTCTTGCCGAGTTCGTCGGCCAGCACGCGGGCCAGCACGTCGGTGGCGCCCGCGGGCGGCGCGGGCACGACGATCGTGATGGGGCGCGCCGGATAGTCCTGGGCCAGGGCGTGCGTGCCGCAGGCGAGCGCGGCGATGGCGATGAATGCCTTGCCGATGAGGTTGCGCATGGTGGTCTGTCTCCGTTTTGTGTGATTCGTTCAGCGCGTGGTGGCGATGTGCGGGCCGGGCTTGTCGGCGAACAGTTCGTCCACCAGATGGGCGCGGCGCGCGCGCGTGGTGGACTGGTTGACGTAGCCCTTGTCGGCGATCTCGTTGGCGTCCATCGAGGGCGGCTCGGCCATCAGCATCAGGCGCTCGACACGCAGGCTGGCGCTGCCGCCGTCCTTGCGCAGGCATTCGCCCAGGGCCGCGACGAGGGCGGGGTGGGTCGACAACGCGGAGGCGTCGAGACCGGCGAGTTCCGGCAGCAGGCGCTGACAGGCGGCCACGTTGGGCCACGCGAGCGCGGCGACATGGTGCTGGTCATGCCCGCAGATCACGGCATCGGTGATGAGCGGCGCGCAGCGTTCGATGAGGCCCAGTCGGATGGAGCCGGTGCGCACCCAGGTGCCGTTGACCAGCTTGAAGTCTTCTGCCACGCGGCCATCGAAGCGCATGCCCCTGGCCGGGTCGTCCATGTCGACGAGGCGCACGGCGTCGCCAAGCTTGAAGAAGCCTTCCTCATCGAAGGCGGCCGCGGTGAGGTCTGGCCGCGCCACGTAGCCGCTGAAGTTGTGCGCGCCGCGCACGCGGATCTCGTAGCGGTCGCCGTCCAGCGGCACCAGCTTGATCTCGGTGCCGGGCCCCGGCGCGCCGATGTTGGCCAGGTCGTCGCTGACCCAGGCGCGGTAGGTGCCGACGCCGGTGGTCTCGGTCGAGGCCAGCCCCGTGCCGAACACGATGCGCTCGCCGACGGTGCGCTCGGCCACGCGCTGGATGCGTTCGTTGACGTCCTTGGGCAGGCTGGCGCCGCCGTAGCCGAAGTTGACGACGCGGGCGAACACGCTGCGGGCGAGTTGCGGATCGCGCTCCAGTTCCGCCGCCAGCATCGTCCATGCGGAAGGCACGGAGGTCAGCAAGGTCGGCGAGATCTCGCGCAGGTTGCGCACCGTGCGCTCGAACA
>NZ_JAAVVD010000008.1:0-272830 GCF_018449755.1 Variovorax sp. dw_954
GGGGGCGGCAGGCGCTGCCGCCGGGGTCGCGGGTGTAGAGGGTGCAACGGCCGATGCAGCGGGCGCAGTGGCGGCAGGCGCGGTCGCGCTCTGCAGCTTGTTCAATTCCGAAATGTTCTTCGACAGCTCCGCCACGCGGGTGCTGGTGTCCTTGGCCTGGCGTTCCGCCGCCAGCTTTTCGTCGGCGGCCGTGGTCGACGTGCCTGGCGAAATGGTGAGCTTGTCGGGCGATGCTGCGGCGGCATTTCGGTCCTGGACATTGGTCTGGACCTTGCCTCCGGCCTGGCGATCCGCGCGAGCCACCCGGGAGGTCGGCGCGTTGCCGGCCAGGCGCTGGCGATAGTCGTTGAAATCACGGCTTTGCGCGGTGACGGTGCGCCGGGCTTCGTCGGGCGGTGTCGCGGTGGCCTGCGCAGCGCTCGGTACGTTGATGACCGCGCCGGCCTTCATGCGGTTGACGTTGCCGCCGAGGAAAGCATCCGGATTGCTCCGCAGCATCGCCACCAGCATCTGGTCGAGCGACACGTCTGCCGGCTTGTAGGCGCCGGCGATCTTGCTGGCAGTGTCGCCGGGGCGCACCGCGACTTGCTGGCCGTCACCGGTGCCGGTGCGCACGGCGCGCTCGGCTGCCGGTGCGGGCGTGGGCGCGGGAACAGGCGCCGGACGTGGACGCGGCGGGGCTGCCTGCGCCACCGGGGGCGCTGCGGGCGGCGTGGCCATGCGCGTCGGCGGGGTGTTGCCGATCTGGATCTGCGGCCCGACCGGGTTGATCGGTGTTGCGGCCGCCTGGCGGCTGCGCGGCGGATCGAGCAGCACGGTGTAGTCGCGCACGACGCGCCCGCCTCCCCAGTTGGCTTCCAGCAGCAGGTCGATGAACGGATCGTTGAGCGAGCGATTGCCGGCCAGGCGCACGACGTAGCGGCCATCGGCGCGGCGTTGCAGCACCATGCGCACGTCGGCGAGGGCGGTGTTGTAGGCGACGCCCGCGGCCTGGAAGGCTTCGGGCGACGCGATGTTGAGCTTCATGCTGTCAGCTTCGGCAGCACTGATCTCGGTGACGTCGATCTCGGCGCGCAGCGGTTCGCCGAGGGCCGATTGCACGTTGAGCCGACCCAGCGCCAGCGCGCTGGCATCCGTGCTCACCACCAATCCCAATGCGAGTGCGATGGCGGCGCTCAGCAGTGAGACTGGACCGCTGCCCGAAGACGTCGGGGTGGGCCGGGTGACCGGGTTCAGGTTCACGTGCAGCGGAGGTCTGGTCATGCTGATAGGGGGCTTCATGGCCCGGAAGTGTAAGAGAACGTTAACACCATCACCCCCTAGTGACAAGGCAACAGCTTAGACCAGACCAGTGCGTGCCAACTTCGGCCGCAAAGTTCCGTGGCTGTTTTGCAACGTCACCCTCTGCTTCAGGCGTCGAGCAGGATTCGCAGCATACGACGCAATGGCTCGGCCGCGCCCCACAGGAGCTGGTCGCCGATTGTGAACGCTCCGACGTATTCCGGACCCATCGCCAGCTTGCGGATGCGGCCGACAGGGATATTCATGGTGCCGGTGACGGCGACGGGCGTCAGGTCCTTGAGCGTGGCTTCACGCGTGTTCGGAACGACCTTGACCCAGGCGTTGTCTGCCGCGATGAGCGCCTCGATGTCCGCCGTCGGCACGTTCTTCTTGAGCTTGAAGGTCAGCGCCTGGCTGTGGCAGCGCATCGCGCCGACCCGCACGCAGAAACCATCGACGGGCGTGGCGGCGGTGCCGAAGCCCGCGCCCTGGCCGAGGATCTTGTTGGTCTCGGCGCCGCCCTTCCACTCTTCCTTGGACAGGCCCCATTCGGCATCGTCGTGCGACGTCTTGCCGATGCCGAGGTCCTTGTCGATCCACGGAATCAGTGAGCCACCCAGCGGTGCGCCGAAGTTGGCCGTTTCCGCGGCCGACAGGTTCTGCTGCTTGTGCAGCACCTTGCGGTCGATTTCCAGGATGGCCGACTTCGGATCGTCCAGCAGCGCCTTCACTTCCGAATTCAGCGTGCCGAACTGCGTCAGCAACTCGCGCATGTGCTGTGCGCCGCCGCCTGATGCGGCCTGGTAGGTCATGCTGGTCATCCACTCGACCAGGCCGGCCTTGTACAGCGCGCCCACGCCCATCAGCATGCAGCTCACGGTGCAGTTGCCGCCGATCCAGTTCCTGCCGCCCTTGCTGAGTGCGGTCTGGATCACGGGCAGGTTCACCGGGTCGAGGACGATGATCGCGTCATCCTTCATGCGCAGCGTCGAGGCGGCATCGATCCAGTGGCCGTTCCAGCCGGCTGCGCGCAGCTTGGGGAAGACTTCGCTCGTGTAGTCGCCGCCTTGGGCGGTGATGACGATGTCGCACTTCTTCAGTGCTTCGATGTCGAACGCATCCTTCAGCGCGGTCTCGTTCTTGGCCATCGACGGGGCCTTGCCGCCGGCGTTGGAAGTCGAGAAGAACATCGGCTCGATGAGGCCGAAGTCGCCTTCGGCCTGCATGCGGTCCATCAGGACCGAGCCGACCATGCCACGCCAGCCCACGAGGCCGACCAGAGGTTGAGATGCGTACGCCATTTTGAAAAGTGCCCTAAGTCAAAAAAGAAAGTGGTTTCTCTTTGCGCCCGACTCGTCGAGCCGGGGGGCGTGACGAAGCGGGCTGCGGTTAGCCGGTAATCGTCTTTTTGGTGATTGCTGCAACAACCGCGTCACCCATTTCGCGGGTGCCGACGCGCTTCGTGCCTTCCGACCAGATGTCGCCGGTGCGAAGGCCTGCGGCCAGCACCTGCTGGACCGCCGACTCGATACGAGCGGCGGCTTCGGGTTGGTTGAGGGAGAAGCGGAGCATCATGGCAGCGGAGAGGATTGTAGCCAATGGATTGGCAACCCCCTTGCCGGCGATGTCGGGCGCGCTGCCATGGCTCGGTTCGTACAGGCCCTGGTTGCTCGCATTCAGCGAGGCCGAGGGCAGCATGCCGATGGAGCCGGTGAGCATCGCGGCCTCGTCCGAGAGGATGTCGCCGAACATGTTGCCGGTGACGACCACGTCGAACTTCTTCGGCGCCTTGACGAGTTGCATGGCCGCGTTGTCGACGTACATGTGGTCGAGTTCGACGTCCGGATATTCCTTGCCGACCTCGGTGACGATGTCCTTCCAGAACTGGAAGGTCTCAAGCACGTTGGCCTTGTCGACGCTGGTCACGCGCTTGCTGCGCTTGCGCGCGGCCTCGAAGGCGACGCGGGCGATGCGCTCGACCTCGGGGCGCGAGTAGCGCATCGTGTCGAAGGCTTCCTCGGCGCCGGGAAAGTGCCCGTCGACGGCGGTGCGGCGGCCGCGCGGTGCGCCGAAGTAGATGTCGCCGGTCAGTTCGCGGATGATGAGGATGTCCAGGCCCGCGATGAGTTCGGGCTTGAGGCTCGATGCGCCGACCAGTTGCTCGTAGCAGATCGCAGGGCGGAAGTTGGCGAACAGGCCAAGGTTCTTGCGCAGGCCCAGGATGGCCTGCTCCGGGCGCAGCGGGCGGTCGAGCTTGTCGTACTTCCAGTCGCCGACGGCGCCGAACAGCACAGCGTCGGATTCCTTGGCGAGCTTGAGCGTCGACTCGGGCAGCGGATGGCCGTGCGCTTCGTAGGCGGCGCCGCCGACCAGGGCGGTTTCCATCTCGAACTTCAGGTCGAGGACGTCGAGCACGCGAACGGCTTCGGCGACGATTTCGGTGCCGATGCCATCACCGGGGAGGACTGCGATTTTCATGAGAGTCGAAGGGTTGTTAATTGTTGGAAGTCAGTGCTCGTCGCCGAGCCAGTGCGACAAGCGATGCTCGCAGGTCTTGAAGATCACGTAGGCCACCATGCTCAGCACGCCGTTCAGCAGCAGATGAAAGAGTTGACCGAGCGCGCCGTCCATGACCGCCTGCCATCCCTGCTCGGCAAGGAAGGCCGCATTGGCCTGGAACAGGTAGATGAGGTTCAACGTGCCCGCGCCGAAAGCAAAGAAGCTCAGGCACAGGACGATGAAGGTCAGCCACAGCCGCGACAACACCCAGCGCTGGAACAGTCGACGCATGGCGGCAATCGCGTCAGCTCACCATCGTGTGGGCGAGCCACGGCTTGGTGGCCAGGCGTTCCTTCTCGAAGGCCTGGATTTTGTCCTTGTGGCGCAGCGTCAGGCCGATGTCGTCGAGGCCGTTGATGAGGCAGTACTTGCGGAAGGCTTGCACGTCGAAGGCGAGTTCGGTGCCATCGGGCTTCACCACCACCTGGCGCCCCAGGTCGATGGTGAGCTGGTAGCCGGGGAATGCGAAGACTTCGTCGAACAGTTTCGCGACCTGCGCCTCGGGCAGCACGATCGGCAGCAAGCCGCTCTTGAAGCTGTTGTTGAAGAAGATGTCGGCGTAGCTCGGCGCGATGATGGCGCGGAAGCCGTACTGGTCGAGTGCCCACGGCGCGTGCTCGCGCGACGAGCCGCAGCCGAAGTTCTGGCGCGCGATCAGGATCGACGCGCCGACATAGCGCGGCTGGTTCAGCACGAAATCGGGGTTCGGCTTGCGGGTGGCAGGGTCTTGCCCCGGTTCGCCGGTGTCGAGGTAGCGCCAGGCGTCGAACAGATTGGGGCCGAAGCCGGTCTTGCGGATCGACTTCAGGAACTGCTTGGGAATGATCGCGTCGGTGTCGACGTTCTCGCGGTCCATCGGGGCGACGAGGCCCTTGTGTACGGTGAATTTCTGCATGGTGAGGACTCCAGATTCAAAAGCGGACTGCCGGACGCAGAGGACGCGAAGATTGCGCGAAGGACGCGAAAGAACAGCCAAAATTCATGGGGTTTCTTTCGCGTTCTTCGCGTAGTTTTTCGCGTCCTTCGCGGCCGGCTGTTCTTGTATTCAGGCGAAGGTGCGCACGTCGACGAAGTGCCCGTGCACCGCGGCGGCAGCGGCCATCGCGGGGCTCACGAGGTGGGTTCGGCCACCGGCGCCCTGGCGGCCTTCGAAGTTGCGGTTGCTTGTGGAGGCGCAGCGCTCGCCGGGTTCGAGGCGGTCGGCGTTCATCGCCAGGCACATCGAGCAACCGGGCTCGCGCCATTCGAATCCTGCGGCCTTGAAGATCACGTCGAGGCCCTCGCGCTCGGCCTGTTCCTTCACCAGGCCGGAGCCGGGCACGACCATCGCGAGCTTGACGTTCTTCGCGACCTTCTGGCCCAGCTTCTTCACGACGGCAGCGGCTTCGCGCATGTCCTCGATGCGGCTGTTCGTGCACGAGCCGATGAACACCTTGTCGACGAAGATGTCGTTCATCGCCTTGTTCGGCTCCAGTCCCATGTAGGTCAGCGCGCGTTCGATGGCGCCGCGCTTGTTGGCGTCCTTTTCCTTGTCGGGATCGGGCACGCGGCCGTTAATCTCCGTGACCATCTCGGGCGAGGTGCCCCAGGTGACCTGCGGCGGGATCTTTGTGGCGTCGAGTTCGACGACGAGATCGAAGTGCGCAGTGGGGTCGGATTGCAGCGTCTTCCAGTAGCTGACAGCCTGGTCCCATTCCACGCCGGTGGGTGCGAGCGGGCGGCCCTTGACGTAGCTGATCGTCTTTTCATCGACCGCCACGAGGCCAGCGCGCGCGCCGGCTTCGATGGCCATGTTGCAGACCGTCATGCGGCCTTCCATGCTCAGGTCGCGGATCGCCGAGCCCGCGAATTCGATGGTGTAGCCGGTGCCGCCAGCGGTGCCGATCTTGCCGATGATCGCGAGCACGATGTCCTTGGCGGTGCAGCCGAGCGGCAGCTTGCCTTCGACCTTGACCAGCATGTTCTTCGCCTTCTTGCCGAGCAGCGTCTGCGTCGCCATCACATGCTCGACCTCGCTGGTGCCGATGCCGTGCGCGAGCGCGCCGAATGCGCCGTGCGTGGAGGTGTGCGAGTCGCCGCAGACGACCGTCATGCCCGGCAGCGTCGCGCCCGATTCCGGGCCGATCACGTGCACGATGCCCTGGCGCTTGTTCAGGAACGGGAAGAACGCGGCCGCGCCGAATTCGGCGATGTTGTGGTCGAGCGTCGTGATCTGCTCCTTGCTGGTCGGGTCGGCAATGCCTTCGTAGCCGCGCTCCCATCCGGTGGTCGGCGTGTTGTGGTCGGCCGTGGCCACGACCGAGCTGATGCGCCACAGCTTGCGGCCGGCCTCGCGCAGGCCCTCGAAGGCTTGCGGGCTGGTGACTTCGTGCACCAGGTGGCGGTCGATGTAGAGGATCGCGGTGCCGTCTTCCTCGGTGTGGACGACGTGTTCGTCCCAGATCTTGTCGTAGAGCGTGCGTGCCATGTCAGTCTTCTTTCGTGGGGTGATCGTTGTGTTTCAGGCGGCCAGTTCGGCCGGTTCGCGGGCGGCTGCTTCGCCGGAGGCTTGGAGGTGCTGGACGAGCGTGCGGGCGGCGACCGGCAGTGTGGAAAAGTCGCGCGCGACCAGGCGGATTTCGCGCTGCGCCCAGGCGTCCTTGAGTGCCACGCTGGTGAGCCGCCGGCCGACACCGCCGCGCATCAAGTCGAATGCCTGGCCCGGCATCACGCCGATGCCGAGGCCGTTCTCGATCATCCGGCACATGGCGTCCAGGCCGGTGACGTGGATGCGCAGCTTGATGCTGCGACCGGCATCCAGCGCGGCCTGGCGCGTGGCGACATAGATCGAGCTGTTGGTGTGCAGGCCGACGTGGTCATGCTCCAGCGAATCGACGAAATCGATGGGCCCCGCACCCGCGAGCGGATGCCCGGCGGGCACGATCAGCACCAAGTGGTCGTGGCGATAGGGCAGGCTCTGCAATTCGGTGTCGTGGTCGGCCAGATGACAGACGCCGAGGTCCGAAGCGCCTTCCTGGACCGCGCGCAGCACCTCGCTGCTGAGGTGTTCTTCGAGGTCGATCTTGATGGCCTCGTGCGCGCGGCGGAAGGCGCCCAGGTCTTCCGGCAGGAACTGCACGATGGCCGAGATGTTGGCGTGCACGCGCACATGGCCGCGCACCCCGTCGGCGTACTCGCTGAGTTCGCCCTGCATCTTCTCGAGGCTGTAGAGCACCGAGCGGGCGTGGTGCAACAGGCTCTCGCCGGCCGGCGTCAGGTCGACGCCGCGCGTATGGCGGTAGAGCAGGGGGGTGTTGAGCGTGGCTTCGAGGTCCGACAGGCGCTTGCTGACGGCTGACGCCGCGATGAACTCGCGCTCCGCCGCGCGGCCGATGCTGCCCAACTCGCATACAGCCACGAAGAGCTGCAGGGAGGTCAGGTCGATCCGGCGGGCAAAGCTGCGTTCAGAGGTGTTCACGGTGCGCTGGCTGCCATCGCGGGAGGCGATGAAGCGGAGCGCTATTTTGCTAGGGAATTGACCCTTCCGTCATCGTGAAACACGATGACACCGTTGCTGCCTCAAGATGAAAAAAAGCGGGCGCTCGGCCCGCTGCTTCCAGTGGTGGCGGCAAGGCGCCAGGTCACTTGTTCTTGTCGGCGGAGCTTTCCAGCTTCTGGCCGGCCTTCTCCATGTCCTGGCCTGCGCCCTTCATGGTGTTGCAGCCGGCCAGCGGAATGGCGAATGCGAACGCGACGGCCATCAATGCAGCGATTTTTCTCATATCAGACTCCTTTGGAGCAGTAGGTTGAATGGAATGCGAGGCGGTTTTCCCTCCGCACCGGCAGATTAGGGAAATGCACGGGGCCGTCTTGTCAGCCAAAACGCAAAAAGGCTGCCCGAAGGCAGCCTTTCAAAAGGTGAGGCGCGAGGCCCCGACGGATGCTCAGCGTGTGGCGATCGGTTGCACGTCGCGCTTGACCGAGCCTTCGAACAGCTGGCGCGGACGACCGATCTTGTACTCGGGGTCGCCGATCATTTCGTTCAGCTGGGCGATCCACCCGACGGTACGGGCCAGCGCGAAGATCGCGGTGAACAGCGGCACCGGGATGCCGATGGCGCGCTGCACGATGCCCGAGTAGAAGTCGACGTTCGGGTAGAGCTTGCGCGAGACGAAGTACTCGTCTTCCAGGGCGATCTTCTCGAGCGCCATGGCCAGCTTGAACAGCGGATCGTTCTCGAGACCCAACTCGTGCAGCACTTCCTTGCAGGTTTCCTGCATCAGCTTGGCGCGTGGGTCGTAGTTCTTGTAGACACGGTGCCCGAAGCCCATCAGCTTGACGTTCGAGTTCTTGTCCTTGACCTGCTTGATGAACTCGCCGATCTTCTCGACGCCGCCAGCCTTCTGGATGTCGTAGAGCATGTTGAGCGCCGCCTCGTTGGCGCCACCGTGGGCGGGGCCCCAGAGGCAGGCCACGCCGGCTGCGATCGCCGCGAACGGGTTGGTGCCCGACGAGCCGCACAGGCGGACGGTCGAGGTCGAAGCGTTCTGCTCGTGGTCTGCGTGCAGGATGAAGATGCGGTCGAGCGCGCGCTCGAGCACCGGGCTCACCTTGTACTCTTCGCACGGCGTGGCGAACATCATGTGCAGGAAGTTGCCGGCATAGCTCAGCTCGTTCTTCGGGTACATGTACGGCTGGCCGATCGTGTACTTGTAGGCCATGGCGACCAGCGTCGGCATCTTCGCGATGAGGCGGATGGCGGCGATCTCGCGGTGCTTCGGATTGTTGATGTCCGTGCTGTCGTGATAGAAGGCCGACAGGGCGCCGACCAGGCCAGTCATGATGGCCATCGGGTGCGCGTCGCGACGGAAGCCGCGCAGGAAGAACTGCATCTGCTCGTTGACCATGGTGTGGTTGGTCACGAGCTTGGTGAAGGTGCCCTTTTGCGCTTCGTTCGGCAGTTCACCGTACAGCAGCAGGTGGCAGGTTTCCATGAAGTCGCAGTTGGTCGCGAGCTGTTCGATGGGGTAGCCGCGGTAGAGCAGTTCGCCCTTGTCGCCGTCGATGTAAGTGATGGCCGACTGGCACGACGCGGTCGACATGAAGCCCGGGTCATAGGTGAACATGCCGGTCTGCGCGTACAGCTTGCGGATGTCGATGACATCCGGGCCGATCGAGCCCTTGTAGATCGGCAGGTCGATGTTGTCGGTGCCGTTGCTGAACGACAGCGTGGCCTTGGTGTCAGAGGCTTTCATTGAGGCTTTCTTTCTTCAAATAAATCTGGAAGGAGGCTTGCGCGCGTTCAGACGCGCAGGAGATGCAACAAATCGACCACGCCCGGCGCCGCCAAGGCAGGCTCCGGCTCTTTTCGCTTGAGCAACAAGTCGAGGAGATCATGGTCCGACAGGTCCATCAGGGCTTCCATTGCCTGTGCCTGTCCGACGGTCAAGCGAGATTCATGCCGCTCGAAGAAGCGGGCGATGAACAAGTCATTTTCGAGCAGGCCGCGCCGGCAACGCCATTTCAGCTTGCTCAGCGCACGGGCGCCGAGGGGCTGGTCGAGGTTGTCGGTGGCTTGCATGGCTGTTCAGGTCAGATGGCGCGGCGGACCATCAATTCCTTGATCTTGCCGATCGCCTTGGTCGGGTTCAAGCCCTTGGGGCACACGTCGACGCAATTCATGATGGTGTGGCAGCGGAACAGGCGGTACGGGTCTTCGAGGTTGTCCAGGCGCTCGGCGGTGGCTTCGTCGCGGCTGTCGGCGATGAAGCGGTAGGCCTGCAGCAAGCCGGCCGGGCCGACGAACTTGTCGGGGTTCCACCAGAAGCTCGGGCAGCTCGTCGAGCAACTCGCGCACAGGATGCACTCGTAGAGACCGTTCAGCTCGTCGCGTTCTTCAGGCGACTGCAGGCGTTCCTTCTCGGGCGGCACGGTGTCGTTCTGCAGGTACGGCTTGATCGAGTTGTACTGCTTGAAGAACTGCGTCATGTCGACGATCAGGTCGCGGATGACCGGCAGGCCAGGCAGCGGCTTCAGCACGACCACGCCCTTGAGCGTGTTCATGTTGGTCAGGCAGGCCAGGCCGTTCTTGCCGTTGATGTTCATTGCGTCGGAGCCGCAGACGCCTTCGCGGCAGGAGCGGCGGAACGACAGCGTGGGATCCTGCGCCTTGAGCTTCATCAGGGCGTCGAGCAGCATGCGTTCGTGGCCGTCGAGTTCGATCTCGATGGTCTGCATGTACGGCTTGGCATCCTTGTCCGGGTCGTAGCGGTAGATCTTGAAAGTGCGCTTCATCGTGGATATTCCTGTTCTTGATCTTCAGAAGGTCCGGACCTTCGGGGGCACCGACGCGACGGTGAGTGGCTGCAGCTTCACCGGCTTGTACGACAGGCGGTTGCCTTCGCTGTACCAGAGCGTGTGCTTCATCCAGTTGGCATCGTCGCGGCCGAGCGGCGAGACCGGATCGTCCGCGGGACGTTCGTAGTCTTCCACCGTGTGGGCGCCGCGGCATTCGCGACGGGCGGCGGCGGAGACCATGGTGGCCTGCGCCACTTCGATCAGGTTGTCGACTTCCAGCGCCTCGATGCGCGCGGTGTTGAAGACGCGCGACTTGTCCTTGAGCGTGACGGCGCGGACGCGCTCGCGCACGGCGGCGATCTTCTCGACGCCTTCGTCCATCGAGGCCTGCTTGCGGAACACGGCTGCATGCTGCTGCATCGTGGCGCGGATCTCGGCTGCCACGTCCTGCGCGTACAGACCGTCGGTGGAGTCTTCCAGTTCGTTCAGTCGGGCCAGCGTGCGGTCGGCGGCGTCTTCCGGCAGCGGCTTGTGTTCCTTGTTCTTGTTGTTGAACTCGACGATGTGGTTGCCGGCCGCACGGCCGAACACCAGCAGGTCGAGCAGCGAATTGGTGCCCAGGCGGTTGGCGCCGTGCACGCTCACGCAGGAGCATTCGCCGACCGCGTAGAGGCCGTTGACCACGGCGCTGTTCTCCTCGCCCTGCTGGATGACGACCTGGCCGTTGATATTGGTCGGGATGCCACCCATCTGGTAATGGATGGTCGGCACGACCGGAATCGGCTCCTTCGTGATGTCGACATTGGCGAAGTTGACGCCGATCTCGTACACCGAGGGCAGGCGCTTGTGGATGGTCTCGGCACCGAGGTGGTCGAGCTTGAGCAGCACGTAGTCCTTGTTCGGTCCGCAGCCGCGGCCTTCCTTGATTTCCTGGTCCATCGAGCGGGACACGAAGTCGCGCGGCGCCAGGTCCTTCAAAGTGGGCGCATAGCGCTCCATGAAGCGTTCGCCGTTGCTGTTGAGCAGGATCGCGCCTTCGCCGCGGCAGCCTTCGGTCAGCAGCACGCCGGCGCCGGCCACGCCGGTCGGGTGGAACTGCCAGAACTCCATGTCCTGCAGCGGAATGCCCGAGCGCGCCGCCATGCCCAGGCCGTCGCCGGTGTTGATGAAGGCGTTGGTCGACGCGGCAAAGATGCGGCCGGCGCCGCCGGTGGCGAGCAGCACGGTCTTGGCCTGCAGGATGTGCAGGTCGCCGGTTTCCATTTCGAGCGCGGTGACGCCGACGACGTCGCCTTCCTCGTCACGGATCAGGTCGAGCGCCATCCATTCGACGAAGAACTGTGTGCGCGCTTCCACGTTCTTCTGGTAGAGCGTGTGCAGCATCGCGTGGCCGGTGCGGTCGGCCGCGGCGCAGGCGCGCTGCACCGGCTTCTCGCCGTAGTTGGCGGTGTGGCCGCCGAAGGGGCGCTGGTAGATCGTGCCGTCCGGGTTGCGGTCGAAGGGCATGCCGAAGTGTTCGAGCTCGTACACGACCTTCGGTGCCTCGCGGCACATGAATTCGATCGCGTCCTGGTCGCCCAGCCAATCCGAACCCTTGATGGTGTCGTAGAAGTGGTAGTGCCAGTTGTCCTCGCTCATGTTGCCGAGCGATGCACCGACGCCGCCTTGTGCGGCGACGGTGTGCGAGCGGGTCGGGAACACCTTGGAGAGCACGGCCACGTTGAGGCCGGCGCGAGCGAGTTGCAGCGAGGCGCGCATGCCGGAGCCGCCGGCGCCGACGATGACGACGTCGAACTTGCGCTTGGTGATTTGGTCTTTGGTGTAGGTCATGGGGTCAGGCGGCGATGGGGTGGGACGAAGAGAGTGAGGGCATCACACTCTCCAGAGCACTTGAATGGCCCAACCCGCGCAACCGACAAGCCAGACGAGCGTGAAGATCTGCAGCAGCAGGCGGATGCTGACGGGCTGGATGTAGTCCATCCAGATGTCGCGCATGCCGACCCACACGTGGTACAGCAGCGAGACGATGACCGCGAATGTCAGCACCTTCATCCACTGCTGCGAGAAGATGCCGGACCACTTCTCGTAGCCGATGGGGCCGACGCTGAAAAGCACCTGGCCGAGCAGGATGATCGTGAAGAGCGCCATCAGGCCGCCCGTGATGCGCTGGCTGAGCCAGTCGCGAAGTCCGTAGTGCGCGCCGACGACGATGCGCTTGGAGCCGTAGTTCACTGCCATTTTTGTGCTCCCGATCAGTAGAGGCCGAACAGCTTGGCGCCGAGCACGACGGTGAGCGCAATGCTCAGGAACAGCGTGATCATGGCTGAACTCTTGCCGAATTCCTTGCTCACCGCCGAATGGCTCACGTCCATCCAGAGGTGGCGCAGGCCCGCGATGAAGTGGTGCAGGTAGGCCCAGATGAGTGCGAGCGCCACCAGCTTGATCAGCACGCCCGGAACGTAACCAAGGCCGCTGTTGAAGGCGGCCTTGAATTTTTCGAAGGAGAGCTCTGAACTGATCGAGGTGTCGAACATCCAGATGATGAACGGCAGCAGCAGGAACATCAGGAAGCCGCTGACGCGGTGCAGGATCGAGACGATGCCGGCTGGCGGCAGGCGGTACGTCCGGAGATCGGTGAATGCGTTGATGTTGCGGAATTCGCGGCGCGGTGGCCGGGGGGTGGAGGCAAGCTCAGTCATGGGAGGCTTTCGTTGCTTTTCGTGGGGACGGCTTGTTTCTTGGAGGCAAATGCAAACAACGAAAAATTGTATTGCAATGCACCATGACGCATCGGTGCGCCGTGCATCGACACAGTGCGTAACTCGGGCTCTCGAGCCTGAATCCGGGAAGGTATCGCGCGCTGGCAGCCCGTTTTGCGCAAAAAGCAGCGGCCACCGGCCTTGCGGCGGGCGCAGCGACTGGGCGCGGAGCAGATCATCCGAGTTCGTTCCGGTAGTGGTGCGTGTCGGTGCGGTACAGGCCGCGTCGAAGCTCCATGGGGGTGTCGTGGTAGGTGTAGGCCACGCGCTCGACGCTCAGGAGCGGGGTTGCGTGGGTGACGGCGAGCAATTCGGCCTGTGCGGCATCGGGCAGCACCGCGCGGATTTTCTCCTCTGCGCGGATCATGTGCACGCCGAATTCGGCTTCGAAGAGCGAATACATGGGTCCGCGCCATGCTGTGAGACGCTCCGCCGTCAGGCCCTTGAACGGTACGCCGGGGAGCCACAGGTCTTCCAGGATGGTCGGCACGCCGCCGTAGGCCAGCACCCGGCGCACCTGCAGCACCGCATCACCGGTGCGCAAGGACAGGGCGCGCGCCACGTCGGCGGCGGCGCGCAGGCGCTTGCAGTCCACGATGGTGCGCTCGGCCGGGCCTTCGGTGTTGAGGTCGCCGCTGTCGGGCACGAGCTTGAGGAAGCGGTACTGGACGTGGTGCTCGGTGTGCGTCGCGACGAAGGTGCCCTTGCCCTGGCGGCGTACGAGCAGGTTCTCAGCGGCCAGTTCGTCGATGGCCTTGCGTACCGTGCCCTGGCTCACCCGAAAACGCGCGGCCAGGTCCATTTCGCTCGGAATGGGCTCGCCGGGCTTCCATTCGCCGGCCTTCAGGTTCTGCAGGATCAGGGCCTTGATTTGCTGATACAGCGGGCTGAACGCGGGCGTCGGCGTATCTGGCAGGGCGGAAAGGGGCGTGTTCATGGCGTGGGCAAGCGCGGCGAGGGCGCCGGAATGGCCCCTATCTTATATAAGACATAAGACATGCGCCATGAAACTGCGGTTTGGGGCCTAAAATGCCGGCCGGTTTTGCGCGCGGGCCCCAGGTCCGGCGATGCCCGCGACGTCTGCGGGGGAGTCGCGGTGCGAATCCTCTCTTTTTCACCACCTTCTGGAGTCTTCCCATGAGCAAAAAACCCGTCCGCGTTGCCGTCACCGGCGCCGCCGGCCAAATCGGCTACGCCCTGCTGTTCCGCATCGCCTCCGGCGAAATGCTGGGCAAGGACCAGCCGGTCATCCTGAATTTGCTCGAAGTGCCGGTCGAAGGTCCGCAGAAGGCGCTCAAGGGCGTGATGATGGAACTCGACGACTGCGCCTTCCCGCTGCTGGTCGGCATGGAAGCCCACAGTGACCCAATGACGGCGTTCAAGGATGCCGACTACGCGCTGCTGGTCGGCTCGCGTCCGCGCGGCCCCGGCATGGAACGTGCCGAGCTGCTGGCCGTCAACGGCGCCATCTTCACGGCCCAAGGCAAGGCGCTCGACGCCGTCGCCAGCCGCAACGTCAAGGTGCTGGTGGTCGGCAACCCCGCCAACACCAACGCCTACATCGCCATGAAGAGCGCGCCCGGCCTGCCCCGCAAGAACTTCACCGCCATGCTCCGCCTGGATCACAACCGCGCTGCCAGCCAGATCGCTGCCAAGACCGGCAAGGCCGTGGCCGACATCGAGAAGCTGACCGTCTGGGGCAACCACTCGCCCACGATGTATGCCGACTACCGCTTCGCCACCATCAGCGGCGAAAGCGTTGCCAAGATGATCAACGACCAGGAGTGGAACGCCAACACCTTCCTGCCGACCGTCGGCAAGCGCGGCGCGGCCATCATCGAGGCGCGTGGCTCGTCGTCGGCTGCATCGGCCGCCAACGCCGCCATCGACCACATGCGCGACTGGGCCCTGGGCACCAACGGCAAGTGGGTCACGATGGGCATCCCGTCGGACGGCCAGTACGGCATTCCGAAGGATGTCATGTTCGGTTTCCCGGTCACCTGCGAAAACGGTGAATACAAGCTGGTCGAGGGCCTCGAGATCGACGCCTTCAGCCGGGAACGCATCAACAAGACCCTGGAAGAGCTGCAGGGCGAACAAGCTGGCGTGGCCCACCTGGTCTAAACCGCGGCATGCTCGACTGGAACCCCGCGCTCTATTCCCGTTTCGAGGACGAGCGCACTCGCCCGGCGCGCGACCTGCTCGCCCGAGTGGCGATGGATCCGGCGGGCGTCGCCAGCGTGGTCGACCTGGGCTGCGGCCCGGGCAACTCGACCGAACTGCTGGTCGAACGCTTTCCGCAGGCGTTCGTGACCGGCACGGACAACTCCGAACCGATGCTGGTCAAGGCGCGGGAGCGCCTGCCGGCGGCGAAGTTCGAACTCAGCGACATCTGGACCTGGCAGCCTGAAGTACCGCCCGACCTGATCTACGCCAATGCCTCGCTGCAATGGGTGCCGGGTCATGAGACCCTGTTCCCGCGACTGCTGGAGGCGCTTGCGCCCGGCGGCACGCTCGCCATCCAGATGCCGGACAACCGCGACGAACCCACGCACCGCCTGATGCGCGAACTCGCGGCCAAGGCGCCGTGGGCCAAGGCGATCGGCGATTTCTCGCGCTTTCGCACCGAACTGCTGCCGCTCGACGGCTACTACGACCTGCTCGCGCCCCTGGCGGAGAGCATCGACGTCTGGCGCACGGCGTACCAGCACCCGATGGAGTCGCCGGCCGCCATCGTCGACTGGGTCCGTGGCACCGGGCTGAAGCCCTTCGTCGACCGCCTGTCGCCCGAGCTGCAGGAAAGCTACCTGGCCGCCTACGAGCGGCGCATCGACCAGGCTTACCCCGAACGTGCCGACGAGAAGCGCCTGCTGGCGTTTCCGCGCATGTTCATCGTGGCGCGGAAGGCATGACCATGACCGCAGCGCCGGGCCGCCCCAAGCAAGGTCGCACCCCCTCGGCGGGCAGCGAGGACACGAAGTGCCGAGCGTGGGGGCTCCAATGATCCCCGCCCTTCGCCCCGGCGACGTGCTGCGCGCCGCACAGGCCGGCACCGTCGTGCTCCCGGTGTGCGACCACTACAGCGGCGTCGAGGCGCGCATGAAGAAGAGTCTCGCGCTCCAGGCCGAGATGGCCGAGGAGTTCGGCGCCTGCGTGTTCGACGTCACGCTCGATTGCGAGGACGGCGCCCCGGTCGGCGGCGAGTCCGAGCATGCCGCGCTCGTCACCGAACTCGCGCTGGCCGCGGCGCCCGGCATGCGAGTTGGTGTGCGCGTGCATCCGGTGGACCACGCGGCCTTCGATGCCGACGTGGCCACGATCGCCGGGCGAGCCGGCCACAAGCTCAGCCACATCATGGTGCCGAAGGTCGAGTCGCTGGCCGACGTGGTGCGAGCCGCCGCCGCGCTCGACGCGGCCGGGGCGCAGGGCTTGCCGCTGCAGGTGCTGATCGAATCGCCGCTGGCGGTGCACAACGCCTTCGACATTGCCTCGCATCCGCGTGTGCAGTCGCTGAGCTTCGGCCTGATGGACTTCGTTTCCGCGCATGCGGGCGCGATTCCGGCCGAGGGCATGGCGGCGGCGGGGCAGTTCACGCATCCGCTGGTGGTGCGGGCCAAGCTCGAGATCGCCTCCGCCGCGCATGCGCACGGCAAGGTGCCGTCTCATTGTGTTGTCACCGAATTCAACGATATTGACGCGATGCGCGCCGCCGCCAGGCGCGCGGCCAACGAATTCGGCTACACGCGCATGTGGAGCATCCATCCCAACCAGATCCGCCCCATCCTCGATGCCTTCGCACCGGGCGAAAGGCAGATCGAGACGGCGGCGAAGATCGTCGCCGCCGCCGAGGCCGCCAACTGGGCGCCCGTGAGTTTCGAAGGCGTGCTGCACGACCGCGCGAGCTACCGCCTGTATTGGCACGTGCTCGAGCGCGCGCACGCCACTGGCCGTGCCTTGCCTTCCGGGGCCAAGGCATGGTTTGGCGTTCCCGCCACATCCTGATCTGCTCCAAAAACACTCTCAGAAGGAATCCACCATGAAGAAGATTGCACTCATCGCGGCACTGGCCCTGGCACTACCTCTTGCCGCCTCGGCGCAAGATGCGGCCAAGGCCAAGCCCCTGTCGACCGGCAAGAAGGTCACGCAGAAGGTGGTCCCGAAGAAGATCATCAAGAAGGTCGAGGAAGCCCAGCCGATTTCCGATGAGACCAAGATCGTGCTGACGCCCGAAGACATGGCCGTGGCCCAGCGTGTGGCGACCGGCAACATCAAGTGCGAACTCGGCGCCAGCGTGGACATCGAGGCCGACCCGCAGAAGCCGGGCTTCTTCAACCTCACCCACAACAAGGTGAAGTACCGCCTGCACCCGGTGGAAAGCCGCACCGGCGCCATCCGCCTGGAAGACCCGCGCCTGGAAGCCATGTGGCTGCAGCTCGGCAACAAGTCGATGCTGATGAGCCAGAAGCAGGGTCTGCGCCTGGCCGACGAGTGCCAGGCCGCCGCGCAGGCCGAGTTCGCCGAGAGCATGAAGAAGAACCCGCCGAAGGACCTTTTCGAAGGTGCCGACGCACCGAAAAAGTAAATCCCCGCGGCGCGGCTCTTGCTTGAAACCTGCGCCGCCTGCAGTTCCCACGTCACACGGAGAGAAAAATGTTGCAAGCCTACGTTGAACACGTTGCCGAACGCGCCGCGCTCGGCATCCCCCCGCTGCCGCTGTCTGCCAAGCAGACCAGCGAGCTGATCGAGCTGCTGAAGGTCGCCACCCAGAACGATGGCGAATTCCTGCTCAACCTGATCACGCACCGCGTGCCCGCCGGCGTGGACGATGCGGCCAAGGTCAAGGCCAGCTACCTCGCGGCCGTGGCGCACGGCACCGAGAAGAGCCTGCTGATCTCGCGCGCACACGCCACCGAGCTGCTCGGCACCATGCTGGGCGGCTACAACATCAGCCCGCTGATCGACCTGCTGGACGACGCCGAAGTCGGCGGCGTGGCCGCGGAGGCGCTCAAGAAGACGCTGCTGATGTTCGACCAGTTCCATGACGTCAAGGAGAAGGCCGACGCGGGCAATGCCCACGCCAAGGCCGTGCTGCAAAGCTGGGCCGATGCCGAATGGTTCACCAGCCGCCCGGAAGTGCCGCAGAGCATGACGCTCACCGTGTTCAAGGTGACCGGCGAGACCAACACCGACGACCTGTCGCCCGCGCCTGACGCGACGACCCGCCCCGATATCCCGATGCACGCCCTGGCGATGCTGAAGAACGCACGCCCCGGCATCACGCCGGAAGAGGACGGCAAGCGCGGCCCGGTGAAGTTCATCGAATCGCTCAAGGAAAAGGGCCACCTGGTCGCCTATGTCGGTGACGTGGTCGGCACGGGCTCCTCGCGCAAGTCCGCCACCAACAGCGTGCTGTGGTTCACCGGCCAGGACATCCCCTTCATCCCGAACAAGCGCTTCGGCGGGGTGTGCCTGGGCGCCAAGATCGCCCCGATCTTCTACAACACGATGGAAGACGCCGGCGCGCTGCCGATCGAACTCGACGTCAACAACATGAACATGGGCGATGTGATCGAACTGCGCCCCTACGAAGGCAAGGCGCTCAAGGACGGCCAGGTCATCGCCGAGTTCACCGTGAAGAGCGACGTGCTGTTCGACGAAGTGCGCGCCGGTGGCCGCATTCCGCTGATCATCGGCCGCGGCCTGACGACCAAGGCGCGCGAGGCGCTGGGCCTGCCCGCTTCGACCTTGTTCCGCCTGCCGCAAGCACCGGTGGACACCAGGAAGGGCTTCTCGCTCGCGCAGAAGATGGTCGGCCGCGCCTGCGGGCTGCCGGAAGGGCAGGGCGTCCGCCCCGGCACCTATTGCGAACCGAAGATGACGTCGGTCGGCTCCCAGGACACGACCGGCCCGATGACCCGCGACGAACTGAAGGACTTGGCCTGCCTGGGCTTCTCGGCCGACCTGGTCATGCAATCGTTCTGCCACACGGCGGCCTATCCCAAGAAGGTCGACGTGAAGATGCACCACGAGCTGCCGGACTTCATCAGCACCCGCGGCGGCGTTTCGCTGCGTCCGGGCGACGGCGTGATCCACAGCTGGCTCAACCGCCTGCTGACGCCCGACACCGTCGGCACCGGCGGCGACAGCCACACGCGTTTCCCGATCGGCATCAGCTTCCCGGCCGGCTCCGGCCTCGTGGCCTTTGCTGCGGCCACGGGCGTGATGCCGCTGGACATGCCGGAATCGGTTCTGGTGCGTTTCAAGGGCAAGATGCAACCGGGCGTCACGTTGCGTGACCTGGTGAACGCGATTCCGCTGTACGCCATCAAGGCCGGCCTGCTGACGGTCGAGAAGAAGGGCAAGAAGAACATCTTCTCGGGTCGCATCCTCGAAATCGAAGGCCTGCCGGACCTGAAAGTCGAGCAAGCCTTCGAATTGAGCGACGCTTCGGCTGAACGCTCGGCCGCCGGCTGCACCGTGCACCTGGACAAGGCCCCGATCATCGAATACATCAACAGCAACATCACGCTGATGCGCTGGATGATCTCGGAAGGCTATGCCGACGCCCGTACGCTGGGGCGCCGCATCGCCGCGCAGGAAGCCTGGCTGAAGGACCCGCAGCTGCTGCAACCCGACGCCGACGCAGAATACGCTGCCGTGATCGACATCGACCTGGCCGACATCCACGAGCCGATCCTGGCCTGCCCCAACGACCCGGACGACGTGAAGACGCTGTCCGACGTGGCCGGCGTCAAGATCGACGAAGTGTTCATCGGTTCGTGCATGACCAACATCGGCCACTTCCGTGCAGCCTCCAAGCTGCTCGAAGGCAAGCGCGACATCCCGGTCAAGCTGTGGATCGCGCCGCCGACCAAGATGGACGCCAATCAACTGACGGAAGAAGGCCATTACGGCGTGTTCGGCAACGCGGGTGCGCGCACCGAAATGCCAGGCTGCTCGCTGTGCATGGGCAACCAGGCACAGGTGCGCGAAGGCGCGACGGTGGTGTCCACCAGCACGCGCAACTTCCCGAACCGCCTGGGCAAGAACACCAACGTGTACCTGAGCAGCGCCGAACTCGCGTCGATCGCTTCCACGCTCGGCCGCATCCCGACGAAGGAAGAGTACATGGCCGGCATGGGCGTGCTCACCGCTGCGAGCGACCAGGTCTACCAGTACCTGAACTTCGACAAGATCGATGAGTTCACCGAGGCGGCAGCGACGGTTCACGCCTGACCTGAGCGGCCATCCAGGGAAGCCCGCTTCGAAAGAGGCGGGCTTTTTTGTATTTGCGGGCCTTCAATTCATGACCACGCGCCCATGCTCGCCGATGTCGGTGGGCGGCTTGCCGGTGACGGCCGAGGTCAGCATGCGGAACAGTTGCGTGGCCTTCGTCTCGTCGACGTCCCAGTAGTCGGCGCTGCTGATCTCGACGGCGAGCAGGCCGAGGTTTGGATCCTTGGCGCCTTCCGGAAACCAGGCCTTGGCCATGGTGGTGAAGAGCGATTCCTTCAGCGCCTGGTCCTCGATGAGCTTGGCGTGGCCGGTGACCGAGACATAGGTGTCGTCGTCGGTGTTGGCATAGGCGACGTTCACCGAGGCGTCGTGCACCAGGTGGCGTGCGATCTCGCCGTTCTTCGGGACAAAGAAGTAGAGCCTGCCATCGGCGTCGAGGGTCTTGTTCTGCGTGGTCAGAGGGTGGCTGTGCAGGCCATCTTCGTGGCGGTGCGTGAGCATGCCGAAGCGGGTGCCCTTGATCAGGTCCCAGAGCTTGCCCGGGTCGTTGGCGGTCGCGGTTTGGGTCATGTTGATGATCTCCTTCGGTGTGACTGGACGCCAACCGTAGGCCGCGACCGGCAGCCCTCACGCGGATCAAACGCGCATGCGCATGTCGTCCAACGCCGACGCAGGGCTTCATCTCGCGGGCCGCGCCACCAGTTCGTCGAGCAGTTCGGCGTAGCGCATGACGAGCGTGGCGTTGTCGGGGAGGTAGCGGGTAATCAGGGCGCGCTGCCGTGCCCGGTAACCCGCATGGTCCGCGTCATGCCCGTCGATGACCTCGCGCAGGCGCGCGGCACCGGCATTGACGTCGTTGCCCTTGTAGTAGTAGCCCAGGTCCGGACAAAGCGCAGCGTTATGCACGAGCGGGTACCCGCTCATCCACAACTCGCGCTGGCTGGGCGATGCGGGCTATTACTACCCGCAGTTCGACGCCGACGCCGCCGGGGCGCAACTGTTGCACGCATTGCGCGACCACGATGCGCAGATCGATGACTACCGCGCCCGCTCCCGGCGCGTGTTCGCAGCGGTCGATCCGTTTGCCGTCGAGAACGTCGTCGGCTATGCGCGCCGCTTGCTGCACCTGGTTGGCGGCGACGAGGGCTTCAAGGCCAGTGCGCCGGTTGCACTTGCGGGAGCGGCCGAATGAGCGCCGCGCCGGGCCGCCCCAAGCAAGCTCGCACCGCAGTGCACAGCACGAAGGTTTCCTCATGAGCAGCGCAGGCAACCCGCTCGCGTCGCGCAAGCTGAAGGTCGGCGTCTCGATCTTCATCCGCAAGGGCGAGCAGAGCCTGTGGGAGAACGGCATCTTCCAGAACTGCATCTTCCTGGTGCTGCTGCTGATGCGTTCGCCCATCGTGGAAGACGTGGTGCTGGTGGCCGGCGGTGGCGACGGCGGCCCGCAGGATGCATCGACCTTCCTCGTCGATTCGCCGGTGCCGATCATCGACATGGCGGCGGCCGCGCAAAGGCTCGACCTCATGATCGAGATGAGCGCGCAACTCGACAAGCAATGGATGATCGACTTCCGCGCGCGGGGTGGCCGCGTCGCGTCGATGCGGGTGGGCAACGACTACGTGATCGACATCGAGCGCATGATCTTCGACAAGCCGCACGGCCTGCTGATCACCGGCGCGCCCTACGACGAAGTCTGGACGCTGCCTGAGTACGAGAGCATCTGCGCGCCCTATTTCGCGACCGCGTTCCGCGCGCCGGTGCGACTGATGCCGCACCTGTGGAGCCCGCTGGTGCTCGACCGTGCGCGCGAGCGCATGGACGCCGCGACCCCCTTCGAGTACACGCCCGGCCGACCCCAATGGCGCGTGGCCATCTTCGAGCCCAACATCTGCATGGTGAAGACCTGCTTTACGCCGATGCTCGCCTGCGACGTGGCGCACCGCGCGCAGCCGCGGCTGATCGAGCACCTGTGGGTCTACAACAGCTTCCACCTGAAGGACAAGCCGGCCTTCATCGGCTTCGCCCAGAGCCTGGACGTGGTGCGGCACGGCCTGGCCAGTTTCGAAGGCCGATTCCCGCTGTTCCAGGTGATGCCCGCGAGCGTCGATGCCGTGATGGCGCACCATTGGGAGAACAGCCAGAACTACCTCTACTACGAGGCGCTGCACGGTGGTTTCCCGCTGATCCACAACTCGCACCTGCTGGGCGGGTGCGGCTACCGGTACCACGGCTTCGACTGCGAGGAAGGCGGCCAGGCGCTGCGTCGCGCCTTCGCGGAGCATGACGCCAACCTTGCCGCTTACCGCGCGCAGGCGCGCCGGTTCCTGGCCCTGCTCGACCCCGAACACGAAGCCAACGTACGCGCCTACACTGCCGCGATCGAGGCGCTCTTCAACCGCTCATCATGAACATCCGCCTGCTGTCGTCGATTGCCGCGGCATCGAGCCTGGCGGGCGGCCTCGCGTGTGCACAGGGCGTGCTCGCGCCGTCACCGCAGGCCGTGCCGCAAGACAAGCTCAGCATCGCCGCCAGCAGCCTGGGCATCAAGCGCTGCCTCCCCGCCATCCAGCGCCTGTCGGCATTGAGCCTGCAAGGTGCGCGTTCACATGACCTGCTGCTCGACTGGGACCGCAAGCGCCCCGACGGCGGGGCGACCTTCGCCATGCTCGGCATCGAATACCCCAACGCCGGCGTGGCCGCGTCGATCACGACCTTGCCGGAGGCCGATGGCAGCTGCACCGTCGCCGCGGAGCGCATCTCCGTCGCGCCCTTCACCTGCGCCAGCATCGCGCAGCAGGAACTGTCCGGCTACCAGATGACGAAGCTGCTGCCGATCTACTCGGTCTACGTCGACCCGAAGGAGCCCAACTCGTCGGTGTCGCTGATCGACTCGCCGCCGGGCTGCCTGGTCATCCGCAGGTTCGTCGAATACGCGTGGAAGAACCCGGCCGCGCCCGCCACAGCCACACCGCCGCCAAAGCGCTGAACCCAGGAAATCCATTGAGCCGCCGCATCCAGACCATCGAGACCCTGCACTGCCGACTCGCATTGCCCCGCATCCTCTCCGACTCGATGCATGGCGACATGCGCGCCTTCGAACTCAACCTCGTGCGACTGCGCGACTCGGAGGGCGCGGAAGGCACCGGCTACACCTACACCTGCGGGCGCAACGGCGCCGCCATCGAAGCCGTGCTGACGAAGGACTTCGCCGAGTTGCTGGTGGGCGAGGACGCCGACCGCATCGAGCATCTCTGGAACAAGCTGTGGTGGGCCTCCCACTATGGCGGCCGCGGCGGCCCGACGGTGCTGGCGCTCTCCGCCGTGGACATGGCGCTGTGGGACCTCAAGGCGCGGCGCCTCGCCCAGCCGCTGTGGAAGCTGCTCGGCGGCAACGATCCCCGCGTGCCTTGCTATGCGGGCGGCATCGACCTGCAACTGCCGCTCGACGAACTGCTGGCGCAGACCGATGGCAACCTGGCCAAGGGCTTCCGCGCGATCAAGATGAAGGTGGGGCGCGACAAGCTCTCGGAGGACGTGGCCCGCGTCGCGGCGATGCGCGAGCACCTCGGCGATGGCTTTCCACTGATGGTCGACGCCAACATGCGCTGGAGCGCCGACGAGGCCATCCGCGCGGCACACGCGTTCCGCCCGTTCGACCTGACGTGGCTGGAGGAGCCGCTCATTCCCGATGACGTCGCCGGGCAGGCGCGCGTGGTGCGCGAGGGCGGCATCCCGATCGCCTCGGGCGAGAACCTGCGCACGCTGTGGGAGTTCAAGCAACTGATAGCAGCCGGCGGCGTAACTTTTCCGGAGCCCGACGTGACCAACTGCGGCGGCATCACGCCCTTCATGAAGATCGCCCACCTGGCCGAGGCCTTCAACCTGCCCGTCACCACGCATGGCGCGCATGACGTGACGGTGCATCTGCTGGGCGCGGTGCCCAACCGTTCATATCTGGAGGCGCACGGGTTCGGGCTGGATGCCTACCTCGCCGAGCCGCTGCGGATCCGGGACGGCTTTGCCACCGCGCCCGACCGGCCGGGCCACGGCATCGTGTTCGACTGGAAGGGCCTCGAAGCCATCCGCGCCTGAGCTACCAGCTACCGTCCGTCGGTTGCTGCATTCAGTAGCAACTTCATTGAATCCATGGGAAGCGTCGCCGCGTAGGTGCAGTACTTCGCTCTTTTCGAGCGGAGACCACTCACTCCACTCTTCGAGGTGACGCCCATGAGACTTTCCAGGTTCCCCGTCAGGCCCTGCGTGGCTGCGCTCTGCGCGGTCGTCGCGGGCGGTGCCTTCGCATCGAGCCACAGGGAGGCGCCGTCGATTGCCGGCATGCCCAAGCTCGACGCGACGGACTTCTACATGTTCCGCAGCTACGACCCGGCCCGTGCCGACTACACCACGCTGATCGCCGACTACCAGCCCGACCAGAGCCCCGCCGGCGGCCCGAACTTCTTCGCGATGGACCCGAACGGGCTCTACGAGATCCACATCGACAACAACGGCGACGGCCGCGAAGACATCACCTTCCAGTTCCGCTTCAAGAACACGCTGCGCGACATCGCGCTGCCGATCGGAGGCAAGTCCACGTCGATCCCGCTGGTGCAGGCCGGCGGCATCACCGCACCCAACCAGGCCACCAGCAACCTGCGCGAGACCTACACCGTGAGCGTGGTGCGCGGCGACCGGCGCGGCAGCCAGGGCAGCCTGGTGACGAAGTCCGACGGCAGCTCCGAGTTCGACAAGCCCACCGACAACATCGGCGAGAAGACCTTCGGCACCGGCGGCGCCTACGCCGCCTATGCCGCCCAGCACATCTACGACGTGAACATCCCCGGCTGCGGTGCGCCGGCCAAGGTCTTCGTCGGCCAGCGCAAGGACCCGTTCGTGGTCGCGCTCGGCCCGATCTTCGACCTGATCAACCTGGATCCGCTCGGCAACACCGACGTGCCCGGCGCCGACTCGCTGGCCGGCAAGAACGTCACCTCGCTCGAACTCGAAGTGCCGACCGCCTGCCTCACGACCGGCGGCAGCACCATCATCGGCGGCTGGACCACCTCCAGCGTGCGCCAGGGGCGGCTCATCGCCAGCCCGCCCAAGAGCGGCTACCAGACCGCCGCGCTCAACGGAGGCCCGTGGGCGCAGGTGTCGCGACTCGGCATGCCGCTGGTCAACGAAGTGGTGATCGGCCTGAAGGACAAGGACAGGTTCAACAACTCGCAGCCGAAGAACGACACGCAGTTCCTGAGCTACGTGACCAACCCGGCATTGCCGGCGCTGATCGAGAAGCTGTTCCCGTCCGCCAAGGCGCCGACCAACTTCCCGCGCACCGACCTCGTGGCCGCGTTCCTGACCGGCATCGAGGGCCTGAACAAGCCGGCCAATGGCACGCCATCGGAAATGCTTCGGCTGGAGACCAAGATCCCGCCGACAACGAAGGACAAGCAGAGCAACTTCGGCGTGGCCGGCGGCGACCTGGCGGGCTTCCCGAACGGCCGGCGTCCGGGCGACGACGTCGTCGACATCGAGCTGCGCGTGGCCATGGGCGCGCTGTGCGTGCTGACCGGCACGGAGGACAAGTTCAAGGTCGGCTGCAGGCCATCGGATGCACCCGCTGGCGCCGCGCCGCTGACCGATGGCGCGCTGCAAAGCCCGGCGCAGTTCCCGGCTGCGTTCCCATACCTCAACACGCCGCTGCCGGGCGCGGTGTCGGCGGCACCGTGAGGAGCGAATCATCATGAAAGACACATCCTTTCGTTGGGCCCTTCCGGTGGCCATGTCGCTGACGACCGTGTTGTTGCTGTCGGCCTGCGGTGGTGGCGGAGGCGGCGGCGGGGGCTTCTTGCCGCCGACGACGAGCACCGGCAACGGTGGCGGCGACTCGGGCGCGGCCGATCCCTACGCGGGCTTCATCTCTTACGTGATGGCCCTGCTCGGCATGGCGCCGGAGACGGCTGAGGCGGCCGACGTGTCGAAGTTCGATCCGCCGGCCACGTCGGACACCAAAGAAGCCGTCGCGACGCCCTGATCGTGACCACGATTCGCACCGGCCTCATGGCCCGCCGCTGTTCCGGTCGCCTGTTCGGTCGTTTTGTCGACCGCCTTGCCGGTGCGATCTCCTTCCTGGTGCTGGCCATGCTCGTGGCCAGCCCTTCGGCGCGTGCCGTTCCGCGCGTGCCCACCAGCGACAGCGAGATCGTCGAAACGCTGCCAGCCGTGGCCGGCTGGTCGCGCGAGGAAAGGCGGCTGCGCCGTGAACTCGTCGCACGGCCACGCGACGAGGGCGTGGCGCTGACCGCCGCGCAGTCGTATCTCGACCTCGCCCGCTCGCAAGGCGATGCGCGCTACGCCGGCCATGCGCTGGGCGTGCTGCAGGCATGGCAGCCGCTCACTGCCAGCACCCCGAATGCGATCCTTGTCATGCATGCGACGGTGGCGCAGTTTCTCCATGATTTCGATGGTGCGGAGCGCACCTTGCGCATGGCGCTCGCCAGCCATCCCGACGACGCGCAAGGCTGGCTGACGCTGGCGACCATCCTGCGCGTGCGCGGTCGCTACGACGAATCCGACACCGCCTGCCGCTCGCTGGTGCGCCTGCGCCAGAACGTCTTTGCGTTGGCATGCCTCGCAGAGAACAACGGCCTGCGTGGCGACCACCCGGCCGCGCAGCAATCCCTGCAGGCCCTGCTCGAGAACCCCTTACTGCAGGAGAAGCGGCAAGCCTCGACGCGGCAATGGCTGCTGACGACCGAGGCCGAGATCGCCGAACTCGCCGGCCGCGATGCCCAGGCAGACGCGGCCTATCGGCAAGCCCTCGGCGCTGGCGCTGGCGGCTATGTCGCGCTGGCCTACAGCGACTTCCTGCTGCAGCGCAATCGAGCGGCCGAGGTGTTGCCCTTGCTGAGGGGCGAGGTGCGCAGCGATGCCGTGTTGCTGCGCATCGTGATGGCGCAGAAGCGGTTGGCGGCGCAGGGCAAGCTTCCAGCGCCGCTGCATGAGGCCGCGCAGCGCGATGCCGCCGAACTGGCCGCACGCTTCGACGCGGCAGCACTGCGTCCCGGCAGCGCGCAACTGCATGCGCGGGAGCACGCGATGTTCGCGCTCGACGTGCAGGGCGATGCGGCGCAGGCGTTGGCGCTGGCACGGCTGAACGTGCAGTTGCAGCGGGAGCCGATCGACCTGCTGGTGTTCGCGCGCGCCGCCGCGGCCGCGCGCGACGACGGCGCTCGCGATGAGGTCAGGGCGCTGATGCAGCAGATCGGCCTGCGCGATGCGCGTGTCGACGCGGTGCTCGGGGGTGCGTCGTGAAGCGCCTCCTCACCTTGTTGATGGCGGCGATGGCAATGGTCGCCATGCCCGCGCTGGCGCACAAGGCCAGCGACGCCTACCTCCAGTTGAGCCGCGCCGACGGCATCGTGCACCTGCGCTGGGACGTGTCGCTGCGCGATCTCGATGCGGTGCTCGACCTCGACCAGGACGAAGACCAGAAGCTGAGCTGGGGTGAAGTCCGCAGCCGCATGGACGACATTCGCGCCTATGCGCTGGCGCATCTGCGCCTGCAGGATGGCCGTTGCACACTCGGCGAGGCGCAGCCGCCCGCCCTGGAAAAGCGCGTCGACGGAAGCTATCTCGTGCTTCGGTTGCAGGGCGCGTGCGACGTGGCTGGCGGGCTGCGCATCGACTACAGCCTGTTCCGCGAAGTCGACCCGACGCATCGCGGTCTGTTGCGCGTCGACGCGGGCGAGGGCCAGCCGCCCGCGTTGCAGTCGCTCGACCCGGCGGCCGGGGCGGTGTCGGTCGCGATGCCGCCGGGCGGCGCCGGTGCGGCTTCGGGCGAGGTGGGGCCGGATGCACCCGGCACGGCACCGACCGTGAACGCAGCCACCACCGGCGGCGCGACTTTCTTCCTGGACGGCATCCACCACATCCTCATCGGCTACGACCACATTCTGTTCCTCATCAGCTTGCTGTTGCCGGCCGTGCTGGTGCGTAGCAACGGCAAGTGGCGGCCAGTGGCGCGATGGCAGCAGGCGGTGTGGCCGATCGTCTCGACGGTCACGATGTTCACGCTGGGGCATTCGATCACCCTGGCGCTCGCGGGGTTGAAGATCGTGTCGCTGTCGCCGCGTCTCATCGAGCCCGCCATCGCGCTCACGATCATCGTGGCGGCGGTCGACAACATCGTGCCGCTGCTGCGCGGACGGCGCCGCATCTTCACTTTCCTGTTCGGCCTGATCCACGGCTTCGGCTTCGCCAACGTGCTCGCCGAACTCGACCTGCCGGTGACGAGCTTCGTGAAGGCGTTGCTGGAATTCAACCTGGGCGTCGAGGCCGGCCAGCTCATCGTGGTGTCGATCGCGCTGAGCGTCTTGCTGGCGCTGCGCTGGCAGAGGCGCTACCCGCCGCTGGTGCTGCGTGGCGGGTCGGCGCTGGCGATGGGCATTGCGGCGATCTGGTTCGTCGAGCGGGTGTTCGACTTGAAAGTGCTGCCGGTCTAGGTTTTCAGGGCCGACAGCGCCGCCGCCGTCTGCGCATCGGCCGGAAAGAACGATTCCACTGCCAGCTCCTGCAGCGTCACATCCACTGGCGTGCCGAAGATCGTCGTGGTGCTGATGAAGCTCAGCAACCCATTGGGCGTGACCAACTGAAAGGGCACGACCACGCCGGCCAGTTCGCCGCCCGCCGGGGGCGCGTCATGCCCTGCGACACCGACCGGGTACGCCGCGAGTTCATCGTGCAATGCGGTGAGCGCCGCGTCGCCCGTCGCCGCGATCTGCTGTTGCAAGCGCTCCAGCAGGTGGGCGCGCCATTGCCCCAGGTTGGCGATGCGCGGGGCCAGGCCATCCGGATGCAAGCTCAGCCGCAACACGTTGATCGGCGGCTTCAGCAACTCGGCCGACGCGCCCGCCATCAGCAGCGGCACCACGGCGTTGTGCGCCACCAGGTTCCAGTGCCGGTCCACGGCCAGCGCAGGGAATGGCTCGTGACCCTTGAGCACCAGGTCGACCGCACGCCGCGCCGGCCCGAGCGCCGGGTCGTCGAGCGAACGCTGCCGGTACATCGGCGCGAAGCCGGCCGCAACCAGCAGGGCGTTGCGCTCGCGCAGCGGCACGTCCAGCCGGTCGGCCAGCCGCAGCACCATCTCGCGGCTCGGCGTGGCGCGGCCGGTCTCTACATAGCTGAGGTGGCGGGTCGACACGTCAGCCTCCTGGGCCAGGTCCAGCTGGCTCAGGCGACGGTGCTGGCGCCAGTGGCGCAGGTGGGTGCCGAAGGTGTCGGCGGCAGTCGGCGAGGCGGTGCGGAGTGTCATGGACCGGATGCTAGGTCTTGCACGTCATTTCGAACATGACCCCGCACGTCATGTTCGAAGTGATTGACCGACGACGGCGTTCATGGAACCCTGCTATGTTCACTTTCGCCCACCACGATTTCCACGGAGTTGTTCATGACCAAGGATTCGGCGCACGCCTTTGCCCCCACGCTCAAGACCTTCAAGACCGCGTCCGGCAAGTCGGGCAAGTTCTTCTCGCTGCGCGAACTCGCGAAGCAGTATCCCAACGTCGACAAGCTGCCGGTCTCGATCCGCATCGTGCTGGAGTCGGTGCTGCGCAACTGCGATGGCCAGAAGGTCACGCCGCAGCACATCGAGGAACTGGCCAACTGGGCGCCCAACGCCGAGCGCGTCGATGAGATTCCGTTCGTCGTCACGCGCGTGGTGCTGCAGGACTTCACCGGCGTGCCGCTGCTGGCCGACCTGGCCGCCATGCGATCCGTGGCGGCGTCGCTGGGCAAATCGCCGAAGGCCATCGAGCCGCTGGTGCCGGTCGACCTGGTGGTGGATCACTCGGTGATGGTCGACTACTACGGCACGCCCAAGGCGCTCGACCTCAACATGAAGCTGGAGTTCCAGCGCAACAACGAGCGCTACCAGTTCATGAAGTGGGGCATGCAGGCCTTCGACACCTTCGGCGTTGTGCCGCCGGGCTTCGGCATCGTGCACCAGGTCAACCTCGAATACTTTGCGCGCGGCGTCTACAAGAGCCCCTACGACAAGAGCGACGCGCCGGTCTACTACCCCGACTCGCTGGTCGGCACCGACAGCCACACGACCATGATCAACGGCATCGGCGTGGTCGGCTGGGGCGTGGGCGGCATCGAGGCGGAAGCAGCGATGCTCGGCCAGCCGGTCTACATGCTGACGCCGGACGTGGTCGGCTTCGAACTGACCGGCAAGCTGCGTGAAGGCGTCACCGCGACCGACCTGGTGCTCTACGTCACGGCCATCCTGCGCGGTGAAAAGGTCGTCGGCAAGTTCGTCGAATTCTTCGGCCCCGGCGCGGCGTCCATCGCCGTGCCCGACCGCGCGACCATCGGCAACATGGCGCCCGAATACGGCGCGACCATGGGCTTCTTCCCGGTCGATGAAATGACGGTGGCGTATTTCAAGGGCACCGGCCGTACCGACGCGGAAATCGAACGTTTCGAGGCCTACTACAAGGCGCAGGGCCTGTTCGGCATGCCGGCCGTCGGCGAACTCGACTACACCAAGATCGTCAAGCTGGACCTCGGCACCGTCACGCCCAGCCTGGCCGGCCCCAAGCGCCCGCAAGACCGCATCGACCTCGGCCACCTGTCGACCAAGTTCTCCGAGCTCTACAGCAAGCCGCAGGAGGCCAACGGCTTCAACCAGCCCGTCGAAAAGCTCAAGGAACGCTATCCGCTGAAGGAAGCCGACACCACCATCGGCAATGGCGACGTGCTGATCGCGGCCATCACCTCCTGCACCAACACCTCCAACCCGAGCGTGATGCTGGCGGCCGGCCTGCTCGCCAAGAAGGCCGTCGAGGCGGGGCTCAAGGTCAAGCCGCACGTCAAGACCTCGCTCGCGCCCGGCTCGCGCATCGTCACTGAATACCTCACAAAGGCCGGCCTGCTGCCGTACCTCGAAAAGCTCGGCTTCTACCTCGCCGGCTATGGCTGCACCACCTGCATCGGCAATGCGGGCGACCTCACGGCGGAGATCAACGAGGCGATCACCAAGAACGAACTCGTGGGCGCGGCCGTGCTGTCGGGCAACCGCAATTTCGAGGCGCGCATCCACCCGAACCTCAAGGCCAACTTCCTGGCCTCGCCGCCACTGGTGGTGGCCTTTGCGATCGCCGGCAACGTGATGGTCGACCTCATGACGCAGCCGGTCGGCAAGGGCAAGGGCGGCAAGGACGTCTACCTCGGCGACATCTGGCCGACGCCGAAGGAGATCGACGACAACCTGCGCTTCGCAATGAACGCCAAGGCCTTCCGCGCCAACTACGACAAGGTCAAGACCGAGCCCGGCAAGTTCTGGACGAGCATCAAGGGCACCAAGGGGCAGGTCTACGACTGGCCCCAATCGACCTACATCGCCGAGCCGCCGTTCTTCGAGGGCTTCAAGATGCAGCCGCATGCGACCGATGCGGGCTTCATCAATGCGCGGGTCATGGCGCTGTTCGGCGACTCGATCACCACCGACCACATCTCGCCCGCCGGCGCCATCAAGGAAAGCTCGCCCGCCGGCATCTGGCTCAAGGCGCACGGCGTCGCCAAGGCCGACTTCAACAGCTACGGCTCGCGCCGCGGCCACCACGAGGTGATGATGCGCGGCACCTTCGCCAACGTGCGCATCAAGAACATGATGATCCCGCCGGACGAGAACGGCACGCAGGAGGAGGGCGGCATCACGCGCTTCCAGCCCGGCAACGAGAAGATGTTCATCTACGACGCCGCCCAGAAGTACATGGCGGCCCGCGTGCCGACGGTGATCTTCGGCGGCGAGGAATACGGCACCGGCTCCTCGCGCGACTGGGCCGCCAAGGGCACGCAACTGCTCGGCATCAAGGCCGTGATCGCGCGCAGCTTCGAGCGCATCCACCGCGCCAACCTGGTCGGCATGGGCGTGCTGCCGTTGCAGTTCCGCGGGGCGGACTCATGGCAGACGCTGGGCCTCACCGGCGACGAGGAAGTCGACGTGGTGATCGGCGGCGAGCTCAAGCCGCAGATGGACGTGAAGCTGGTGATCCGCCGCTTCGATGGCGTGCACCAGGAAGTCACCGTGCGGCTGCGCATCGACACGCCGATCGAGGTGGACTACTACAAGCACGGGGGCATCCTGCCGTTCGTGCTGCGGCAGTTGCTCGCGGCTTGACGGTCTTGCCCCCTCTCCCCGCGGGGAGAGGGCTGGGGTGAGGGCTCCCCCTCCCATCAAGGCCCATCCAGCCGTTTCGCCAACCCTTCCAGCACCGGCCGGATCTTTTCCCCCACGCGAATCTGCGGATTCGAGAACCCGTCCTCCTTGCCGGCCTCGATTTCGCGGCGCTGGATCAGCGGCACGGCGGCAGCGAAGGCCTTCTCGAACGAGTGGGTCTTGCGCAATTCCTCGTCGAACATCGCGCGGCCGAAGAAAGTGAGTTCCGACAGCCGGCCGCAACCGTAGGAAGTGTGCGTGGCATCGGCAGCCGTCATCACCAGCGTTTCATCGCTGGCAATGGCATCGATCCATCCGCCCGAGAAACACGCTGAGATCGCGACCACGCGATGCTTCACGCCGGCATCGTCCAGCGCCTTGCGCAAATCCTCGGGCGTGAGCCACGGCACCGTCAGCGGCCAATGCGACGCGGCAAGCTTGTGGTCGCTCGCGCCATGCGAGGTCAGGTAGATGACGAGCACATCTTCTTCGCGGTCCATGCGGTCGGCCAGCGCCGCGATGCCGCGCTTCAGGTTCAGCGGCGTGGCCCACGGCAAGGTGTCGGTGGTGGTCGCATGGTTGACCAGTTGCAGCACACGTCCCTTGGCGTCGAAGCGGTCTTCCAGCAGGTGCGTGACCATGTTGCTCTCGCGCAGGAAGACGTCCTCGGTCGCATAGGGCGCGAACACCAGCGCGTAGACGTTGGAATGACCCGGTCGCCGTTCGGCCAACCCGTCGACGGCGCGTTGCCACAGCGCCTGCTGTTGCTCGAAGGTCTCCTGATCGAGGCGCATGCGGGCAGGCTCGGGCTCGTCGGAGGCGGCGCTGCGGTCCGCTTCCCAGACGTGCGTCTGCTCCTCGAGCGCCTGCCACAACCCGAGGCCCAGGATCATGGCCATGCCCGGCGCGAACAGCGCGAGCCGGACGCGCGACGTCGCGAACCGGGCCATCAGCCGCATCTGCGCCGCCACCGACCAGCCAAGCAGCGCGCCGTAGACCGCCCAGAAGCCCCGCACGCCGGTCAGCGGCTTGGGCAGCCAGCCGCGCACGAAGGCGATCGACAGCAGGACCATCAGCAGGCTGGCCGGAATTCCCGCCCAACTGGCGAGCGCAAGCCAGCGCGGCAAGCGTCCCGCTACGCCTGCTGCCGCACGCCCCGACAGCGTCCACCACCCCAGCCACAGCAGGGCGCTGATTGTCCACAGGTAGTTGAACGCGATCGGCGCATTGAGGACGGCCGGCCCCTTGATCTCGAAGCGTTCGGCGGCCAGCAGCAGCAGGTTGGGCAGCAGCACGATCACCAGCAATTGCCAGGGCGACGGCACCGCCTCGCCGATGCGCGGTGCCAGGAGCAGGGCGCTTCGCAGGCCTTCGGTGATCCATTTCAGGATGCCGGCGCGCATTGGCACCGTCGGTGTTGCGGGTGGCATGGTCAGGCTGGCGTCAGCCAGCGAATTCGCGGAAGGTTCCTCTGTCATGCCGGGATGATGCCTTTGCATAGGGCTGTTTTTGCTTGGGCCTGCCGCATGGCCGAGTTTTCGAGAATAATTCTCATTTTGCAGACTTGGACCCCAGGGTGACCACAATGAATGGAGCGGCCTTGACCGCCATGAGCCTCGACCAGTTGCCCATGAACCAATGGGCCACCGTGGTCGACCTGACGCTGCCTGACGCGGCGGAAGACCGCGAACTGGTGCTGCGCCTCACCGAGATCGGTTTCGTGCCCGGAGAAGCCGTGCGCATCGTGGCCGCCGGCGTGCCGGGGCGCGAACCCATTGCCGTGCGCCTGGGCCATACGACTTTCGCGCTGCGCCGCCACGAGGCGTCCTTCATCCGCGTGATGCCAGGAGTGGTCGGACATGGTTGAAGCCACGCTCAATTTCCAGCCCGGTGCCACCGGCACGGCGACCACGCCGCCTGGCCGCATCGCGCTGCTCGGCAACCCCAACTGCGGCAAGACCGCGCTGTTCAACCTGCTGACCGGCAGCCGCCAGAAGGTCGCCAACTACGCCGGCGTCACCGTCGAGCGCAAGGAAGGCGTCTTGCGCACCGCGGGCGGCCGCCGCGTGTTCGTGCTCGACCTGCCGGGCGCCTACAGCCTCAATGCGCTGTCGGCCGATGAAGCCGTGACGCGCGATGTTGTCACCGGCAAGAGCAAGGAAGCCTTGCCAGACCTGCTGGTGTGCGTCACCGACGCGACCAACCTGCGCCTGAACCTGCGCCTGGTGCTTGAAGCGCGCGAGCTCGGCTTGCCCATGGTCGTCGCGCTCAACATGACCGACATGGCGAAGAAGCAGGGCATCACGGTCGATGCCGCCGCCTTGTCGCGCGAACTGGGCGTGCCCGTCATCGAAACCGTGGGCGTGCATGCCGGCGGCGCGCAGAGCCTGCTCGAGCAACTCGATGCGCCCGTGGCGAGCGCCTCGCCCGTGCCCTGGCAGGCGCCCGCCATGGCCGACGTGCTAGCCACCCAGCGCGAAGTGCGCCGCATCCTCGGCGTGGCCGTGCGCGAGCCGGTCGGCAGCCTGGCCACCAGCGACAAGATCGACCGCGTGGTGCTGCACCCGTTGTGGGGCATGCTGGTGCTGGGCGTCACGCTGTTCCTGATGTTCCAGGCCGTGTTCAGCTGGGCCACCGTGCCGATGGACGGGATCAAGGCCGGCACCGAAGCCTTCGGCAATCTCATCAAGGCCATCGTGCCCGAGGGCATGCTGCAGAGCCTGCTGGTCGATGGCATCGTGGCGGGCGTGGGCGGCGTGATCGTCTTCCTGCCGCAGATCCTGATCCTGTTCTTCTTCATCCTCGCGCTGGAAGATTCGGGCTACCTGCCGCGTGCGGCGTTCCTGCTCGACCGCGTGATGGGGACGGTGGGCTTGTCGGGGCGCTCGTTCATCCCTCTGCTGTCGAGCTTTGCCTGCGCCATTCCGGGCGTGATGGCGACGCGCACCATCAGCAACTGGCGCGACCGGCTCACCACGATCATGATCGCGCCGCTGATGACCTGTTCGGCGCGGCTGCCCGTCTATGCCTTGCTGATCGCCGCCTTCATTCCCGAGAAGACGATTGGCGGCCTGTTCAACCTGCAAGGCATCGTGCTGTTCGGGCTGTATGCCTTCGGGATCGTTTCAGCGATGGCGGTGGCGTGGGTCATGAAGCGCTTCCGGGACAACCAGTCGCATTCGCCGCTACTGATGGAATTGCCCGCCTACCGCTGGCCCAATCCGCGCAACCTGGCGCTCGGCCTCTACGAGCGGGCCTGGATCTTCCTGCAGCGCGTGGGCACCATCATCCTCACGCTCACGATCCTGCTGTGGTTCCTCTCGACCTTCCCGTCGCCGCCCGAAGGCGCGACCGGCCCGGCCATCCAGTACAGCCTCGCCGGCATGCTGGGGCGCGGGCTGGAACACATCTTCGCGCCGATCGGTTTCAACTGGCAGATCTCCATTGCGCTGGTGCCGGGCATGGCCGCACGTGAAGTGGCCGTCGGTGCTCTGGGCACCGTATATGCGCTCTCGGCCACCGGCGAGGAAGTCGCCGGCCAGTTGCAGCCATTGATCGCCCAGAGCTGGTCGTTGGCCACGGCGCTGTCGCTGCTGGTCTGGTACGTGTTCGCGCCGCAATGCATCTCGACGCTGGCGGCCGTGAAGCGCGAGACCAATTCATGGAAGTACGTCTGGATCATGGCGGGCTACCTGTTCGGCCTGGCGTACCTGGCCTGCTTCGTCACCTACCGGATTGCCCTCGCGCTGGGCTGGGGTTGAAGACCATGACGCAACAAATCATCGTCGGGCTGATCGTCGCCGCTGCCGCCATCTATGCCGCCTGGCGCTGGATGCCGGCTGGCTGGAGACGCGGTGCCGCGCAGAAGCTGGCCGCCGGCGGACAGCGCGCCGGACTGGTCGACGAGGAGCGGGCCAGGCAGCTTGCCGCGTCGCTTTCGAAGTCCTCGGGCTGCGGCGCGTGCGACAGCTGCGGCGCCTGCAGCACCGGTGACGCCAAGCCCGCCGACAAGAGCGCCAAGCCCGTACACTGAGCCGCATGGCGGCCAACATCATCGTTGCCGGTGGCGGCATCGGCGGACTCGCGACCGCGCTTGCGTTGGCCCTCCAGGGGCATCGCATCGAGCTGCTCGAGCAGGCGCCCGCGTTCACTGAAATCGGCGCCGGCGTACAACTGGGTCCCAATGCAACGCGCCGGCTGCTGGCGCTGGGGCTCGGCAAGCCGCTGGCCGCGATCGCCGCCAAGCCCGACGCACTCACAGTGCGCAGCGCCGCGAGCAACGCGGTGCTGGGCCGCATGCCACTGGGCAGCGCGGTCGAGCATCGCTACCGCGCGCCGTACTACTGCGTGCATCGCGCCGACCTGCATGCGCTGTTGCTGAAGGCCGTGCGCGCCCGCAAGCAGGTGACGCTGAGCACCGGCGCACGCATCGTCGATGTCCGTCGCGACGACAACTTCGTCTGCGTCGCCAGCGCCGACGCGCGCGCCTGGGAAGGCGATGCGCTCGTCGGCGCCGACGGTCTGTGGAGCCTCGTGCGCCATCAGGTGATCGAGGCGGATGCGCCGCCGCGCGCGACCGGCCACATGGCCTGGCGCGCCACCGTTGCGCAGCAAGCGCTGCCGGTGGCCTTGCGCTGCCATGGCGTCGAGGTCTGGCTCGGCCCCAGGCTGCATGCCGTCGCCTATCCGGTGCGCGGCGGCCGGTTGCTCAATGTGGTCGTCATCGCGGAGTCGATACCGACTGGTGATGTCCGCGACTGGGACCAGGCCGGCAGCCTCGCCGCGCTGCAACAGGCCACCGGCCGCAGCGGTGCCGGCTTGCAGGCGCTGCTCGAAGCGATGCCCGCCTGGCGCACCTGGACGCTGAGCGATCGCCCACCACTGAAGAGCGCCGACCAGATGGCCAGCGGCCGCATCGCCCTGCTGGGCGACGCCGCGCATCCCATGCTGCCGTACCTCGCCCAAGGAGCAGGCATGGCCATCGAGGATGCGGTGGCGCTTGCGCAGGCGCTGGGCAGCACCGACGCTGCCGGCGTGCCTCAGGCCTTCGCACGCTACGCCGCCGAGCGCTGGCAGCGCAATGCGCGCGTGCAGTCGCGGGCGCAGCGCAACGGCACGATCTTTCACGCGACCGGGCCGGTGCGGGTGGGTCGGGACGTTGCGATGCGGATGCTGGGGAAGGTGTTGCTGGATCAGCCCTGGTTGTACAAGGGCTGAGGGCAGCTCAGAGATCCGTGCGCAGCTTCCAGATCTCCGGAAACAACACCACATCGAGCATCTTGCGCAGATAACTCACGCCGCCAGTGCCACCCGTGCCTCGCTTGAAGCCGATCACACGCTCGACCGTCGTCACATGGCGGAAGCGCCAGAGGCGGAAGGCGTCCTCGATGTCGGTGAGTTTCTCGCCCAACTGATAGACGTCCCAGTACTTGTGCGGATCGCGGTAGGCCACCAGCCAGGCTTGCTCGACCGCATCGCTGGCTTCGTAGGGCAAGGTCCAGTCGCGATCGAGCCGATCGGCAGGCACGTCCAACCCGCGCCGCGCGAGCAGTCGCAGTGCCTCGTCGTAGAGCGATGGCGCCTTGTACGCCGCCTCGACGCGCGCGAGCAGGTCGGGGCGATGCGCATGCGGTTGCAGCATGGCCGCGTTCTTGTTGCCGAGCGCGAATTCGATGCAGCGGTACTGCGCACTCTGGAAGCCGCTCGACTTGGCGAGGTACGGCCGCATGGCGCTGTATTCGGGCGGCGTCATCGTCGCCAGCACGGTCCAGGCGCCGACCAACTGTTCCATGATCCGCGTCACGCGCGCCAGCATCTTGAAGGCATCGGGCAACTGCTCGTTGGCGACGCAGCGAATGGCGGCATGCAGTTCGTGCAGCAACAGCTTCATCCAGAGTTCGCTGGTCTGGTGCTGCACGATGAACAGCATCTCGTCGTGCGCGGGGGAGAGTGGATGCTGGGCGTTCAGGACTTCGTCGAGGTGCAGGTAGTCGCCATAGCTCATCGACTCGCTGAAGTCGAGCTGGGCCTTTTCTTCGTGGACGATCTTTTCGGTGCTCATGGGGTCGCTCACGTCACTGCGTTCTTCGCATTGAACTCGGGGCGTTGCCACTCGTGGCTTTCGAGGACTTGCAAAAGGTGCTCCACCGAATTCCACACGTCCTCGAACCCCAGGTACAGCGGCGTGAAACCGAAGCGCAGGATGTCCGGCATCTGGTCGTCGCCCGCGCGGTAGTCGCCGATCACGCCGCGCGCGATCAACGCCTGCACGATGGCGTAGGCACCTTCTTCGCGGCTCAGGCACACCTGCGAGCCGCGGCCGGCATGTGCGCGCGGCGTGACGAGCGACAGGCCATGGCCGGCACAGCACTCTTCGACGAGCCGGATGAAGAGGTCCGTGAGGGCGAGCGACTTGGTTCGCAGTGCCGCCATGCCACCATGCGGTTCAGCTGCCAGCACCGTGTCGAGCCCGCATTCGAGGCCGGCCAGCGCCACGATGGGCTGCGTGCCGCACAGGTAGCGCGCGACGCCCGACGCAGGGCGGTAGTGCGGCGTGAACTCGAAGGGCGCGGCATGGCCCCACCAGCCGGACAGCGGCTGCACGAACTTGTCAGCATGCCGCGCATGGATCCAGGCGAAGGCGGGCGCGCCGGGGCCGCCGTTCAGGTACTTGTAGCCACAGCCGATGGCGTAGTCTGCGTTGCTTTCGTTGAGCGCGACCGGCACCGCGCCCGCGCTGTGCGCGAGGTCCCACACGGTGATCACGCCCGCCGCATGCGCGGCGGCGGTGATGGCCTTCATGTCGTGCATGGCGCCGGTGCGGTAGTTGACGTGCGTGAGCATCAGCACTGCGACTTCGCCGGTCAACACCGCGGGCAGTTCGCTCGCGTCGATCAGCTTCAGCGTGAAGCCGCGCTCGCGGCACATCGACTCGGCGATGTAGAGATCGGTCGGGAAGTTGCTGCGTTCGCTGATCACGAGCTTGCGGGCCGTGCCGGCCTGCTGCGACAAGGCCGAGAACAGCACCTTGTACAGGTTGATCGACGTGCTGTCGGTGCACACCACTTCGCCCGGCGCGGCGCCGACGAGGCGTGCGACCTTGTCGCCGAGGCGTTGCGGCAGGTCGAACCAGCCGGCGGTGTTCCACGAGCGGATCAGGCCTTCGCCCCATTCCTTGGCCACCACTTCGGCAATGCGCGCGGGTGCGGCCTTGGGCAGCACGCCCAGTGAATTGCCGTCGAGGTAGATCACGCCTTCCGGCAGCATGAATTGGTCGCGCAGCGCGCGCAGCGGGTCTTGCGCATCGAGTGCGCGGCAGTCGTCGAGGGTGGTCATTTAAGTTGGGGGTCAGGTTCCGCGCAGAATCGCGCGGACGGGGGAGGCATCGGCGCTGACCAGCTTGAGCGGCAGCGCGATGAGTTCGTAATCGCCTTCGGGCACGTCGTCGAGCACCAGGTTCTCGAGCACGCGCAGGCCGAGGCGGCGGATGACCTGGTGGCTGTCGAGCGTCTTGCTGTCGGCCGGGTCGATGCTGGCGGTGTCGATGCCGACCAGCTTCACGCCGAGCGCGGCGAGGCGCTCGATGGTCGAAGGCGCGTAGGCGGCAAGGGCGCCGTCCCATCGATGGACGGGCGCGTGTTGGTAGGTGCGCACCAGCACGCGCTGCGGCAGGTCGGCGACGGCGTGCTCGATGTGCGCCCATTCGATCAAGGGGCCGCGCGCGATCGCATGGATGACGCGGCAAGGGCCGAGGTATGGCGACAGGTCCACGTCGCCGATCGTCGCGCCGGCCGGGTCATAGTGCAGCGGCGCATCCGCATGCGCGCCGACGTGCGGCGACAGCGTGATCTCGCTGACGTTCACCGGGCAGCCGGGCCCGATGCTCGCGGCCCAGCGCTGCTGGTAGGGCGTGTCGCCGGGGAACACCGGTGCGCCGACGTACACGGGCGGCGAGATGTCCCAGATGCGGGGGGCGGGAAATGTCATGGGCGCAAAGGTAGCGCCGCTCGCGGCCTCGTGGTGTCGGTTATTTCCAACGTCGAGGTGACGAATGAAGACAATCCACATTGCAGCGAAGCTCGCCGCAGGGTCGCGTCACCCGGGGACGACGTGCGGTGCGAGATCCCCTTGACGGCGAGCGACCGGGTCGTCGGGGTATTCATCGTGCAGACGCAGCCAGCCGTAGGTCGGCTCCTGCGGCCAGCCGGGTGGCGACTGCTCCCAGGCTTCCTGGCGTCCCCATGGCGTGAGATCGAGCAGGCCGAAGGTGTTGCTGCCCTGTTCCACGCCGCGCCCCGAGGTGAACCAGCTCTGGAACACACGGTCGCCCTGGCGCATGAACACCGACAGGCCGAACGACGCGTTGTCCTGCGCCGTGACCATCTCTTCATGGAAGCTCGTGCCGTGGCAGGACACCCACGGAAAGGTCCAGCCCATGCGCGCCTTCACCCGCTCGATCTGCGGCACCTTCGCGCGCGACACCATCGTGAAGGACGTGCGCCGCGCATGCAGGTGGGCGAAGTTGTTCATGAGGTTGTCGCTGTACTTGGAGCAGCCCGGGCAGATGTGGTCCGAGCCGTGGTTCAGCATGTTGTGATAGATGATGAGTTGGTCGCGGCCCTCGAACAGGTCGACGAGGCGCAGGTCGTTGCGCGTGGGCGACGCGAAGCGGTAGTCGCGCACGATCTCGGTCATGGGCAGGCGGCGGCGCCGTGCGTTCAGCGCGTCGTGGGCGCGCATGAGTTCCTTTTCTGCCTTGAGCAGGTCGTTGCGGCCGGCTTGCCACTCGGGGCGCGACACGATGGCGGGGTAGTTCAAGCGGCACCTCCGTGGAGAGATGTGAACACTGTACACATCGTCGATGAAGGCGTAAAGCGTGCGCGCGCAGGCCCTTCGGCCGTCGCGGTCATCCGGCGTCGCGCACGTCCAGCCACGCTGCTGGCGCTGCCGCGCCACCGGCTCGCTACGCGATCCGACCGAGCAAAAGGAACTCCATGAGTGCCTTTTGCGCGTGCATCCTGTTTTCCGCCTCGTCCCAGACGACCGACTGTGGCCCGTCGATCACATCCGCCTCGACCTCCTCGCCACGGTGCGCGGGCAGGCAGTGCATGAAGAGCGCGTCGGGCTGGGCCACGGCCATCATCTCGGAGTCCACGCACCAGTCGGCGAAGGCCTTGCGCCGCGCTTCGTTCTCGGCCTCGTAGCCCATGCTGGTCCAGACGTCGGTGGTCACCAGGTCGGCGCCGCGGCAGGCTTCCATCGGGTCCTTGAAGACCTTGTAGCTGTCGTTCGAGCGGATGCCCGCCACCGACTGGTCGACTTCGTAGCCGCTCGGCGTGCTCAGGTGCACCTTGAAGCCGAGGATCTCGCTGGCCTGAAGCCAGGTGTTGGCCATGTTGTTGCCGTCGCCGACCCAGGCCACCGTCTTGCCGGCGATCGAGCCGCGATGCTCGATGTAGGTGAAGATGTCCGCCAGGATCTGGCAGGGATGGAACTCGTTGGTCAGCCCGTTGATGACCGGCACGCGCGAATGCTCGGCGAACTTCTCGATCTTGGTCTGCTCGAAGGTGCGGATCATCACCAGGTCGACCATGCGGCTGATGACCTTGGCGCTGTCGTCGATGGGCTCGGCACGGCCCAGCTGGCTGTCCCCTGTGGTCAGGTGCACCACGCTGCCGCCGAGCTGGTACATGCCGGCCTCGAAGCTCACGCGCGTGCGCGTCGAGGCCTTCTCGAAAATCATCGCCAGCGTGCGGTCGACCAGCGGCTGGTGGCGCTCGTAGGCCTTGAACTTCTTCTTGATGAAGGCGGCGCGTGCGAACACGTGCGCGTATTCGTCGGCGCTGAAGTCGGAGAACTGCAGGTAGTGGCGGACCTCCGTCATGCCTGCGGCTCCGCCAGGAAGGCTTTCACGACCGGCGCGAGGATGGCCACGATCTCGTCAGCTTCGGCGATGGTCAGGATCAGCGGCGGCACCAGGCGGATCACGCTGTCGGCTGTCACGCTGAGCAGCAGGCCGGCCTCGGCCGCGCGGTTGAGGATGACGCCGCACGGACGATCCAACTCGATGCCCAGCATCAGCCCCTGGCCGCGCACTTCCTTCACGCCCGACATGCGCGAGAACTCGCGCTCCAGTGCCGACTTGAGGTGCGCGCCGACGGTGGCCGCGTTCTCGAGCAGCTTCTGCTCTTCCATGATCCGGATGGTCTCGATGCCCGCACGCATTGCCAGCGGATTGCCGCCAAAGGTCGTGCCGTGGTTGCCCGGCTGGAACAGCTTGGCCGCCTTCGGTCCCGCGACCACCGCGCCGATCGGCACGCCCGAGCCCAGGCCCTTGGCCAGCGGCATCACGTCCGGCTTGATGCCGGCCCACTGGTGCGCGAACCACTTGCCGGTGCGGCCCATGCCGCACTGCACCTCGTCGATCATCATGAGCCAGTCCTTCTGGTCGCAAAGGGCGCGCACCTGCTTGAGGTAGTCCCAGCGCATCGGGTTGATGCCACCTTCGCCCTGGATGGTCTCGAAGAACACCGCGACCACGTTCGGATTGCCCTCGGTGGCCTTCTTGAGTGCGTCGATGTCGTTCAGCGGCACGCGGATGAAGCCTTCGACCAGCGGGCCGAAACCGGCCTGGATCTTCGGGTTGCCGGTGGCCGACAAGGTGGCGATCGAGCGGCCATGGAATGCCTTCTCGTAGACCACGATCTCGGGCTTCTCGATGCCCTTCTCATGGCCGAACTTGCGTGCCAGCTTGAGCGCCGCCTCGTTCGCTTCCAGTCCGGTGCAGCAGAAGAAGGCGTTGGTCAGGCCCGAGAGTTCGGTCAGCTTGGCCGCCAGCGCTTCCTGGCCCGGTACGTAGTAGTAGTTGGAGCTGTGAATGAGCTTGGTGAGCTGATCCTGCAGGGCAGGCACCAATTCGGGGTGGTTGTGGCCCAGCGTGTTCACCGCGATGCCGCCCAAGCCGTCGAGATAGGCCTTGCCGTTGGTGTCCCAGACTCGGCAGCCTTGCCCGTGCGACATCGCGATCGGCAGGCGACCGTAGGTGCTCATGACGTGGGGCTCGGTGGGCTGGGGAATGGCGCTCATTGTTCGATCTCCGAAAAGGGAAGCGAATTCTAGGGCGGCCACCCTCATGCTTTGCTGAGGATTGCGCATCACAGCAATGCCCTCTGGCACGGCACATGCGAGGCTGCCAGTAAAATCGTTGTGCGCCGCAGCAAAACGATTTGCCGGCCGCCCACCCGCCCCATGGACATTCCCAGCACCAAGAAACTTTTCATCCAGGGCGTCACCCACGACGGCCGGACTTTTCGTCCGAGCGACTGGGCCGAGCGCCTGGCCGGCGTGATGAGTTCGTTTCGCCCCGGCGGCGCAACGCCCGACAGCTACCTGAGTTACTCGCCCTGGTGCGTGCCCACGACCATCAACAACGTCAAGTGCGTGATCGTCAGTCCCGAGTTGCGCGACTACGAAGTGATGGCCTGGGACTTCGTCATGAATTTCGCCCGCGACAACGACCTCACTGTGGCCGAGGCCTGCATGCTGCCTGAATAGGACAAGGCGAAACGCCCATGAAAAAACCGCCCGAAGGCGGTTTTTCACTTTTGCTACAGCGCACCCCTGTCAAACGGCGGATGAAAGCGCTGTGGCGATCATCCGGGCTTGGCCCGACAAATATGTCAGGCGGCGGCTGCGGGGGCCAGGGCGAGCGCCTTGACCTTGGCCGACAGGCGGCTCTTGTCGCGAGCTGCCTTGTTCTTGTGGAAGATGCCCTTGTCGGCCACGAGGTCGACAATGCTCTGTGCCTTGGCGAACAGGTCTTTCGCCTTGGTCACGTCGCCGGCCAGCACGGCCTTTTCGACGTTCTTCACAGCGGTACGGTATTTGGAGCGCAGCGAGGTGTTCGCAGCGTTGAGCTTGACGTCCTGGCGGACGCGTTTGCGGCCCGACGCGAGGCGCGGGTTCTTTTTCTTCGGCTTGGCGGATGCCATGATTTAGTTCCTTGGTGTCTGGGGATGTTGCAGCAAAGCCGAAGATTATAGCCCGAGACCTGTCGCTCGCCCCCAAGTCGCCGCGTGGCGGCTCTCACCCCCTACCGGGGGCAACACCAATGGCCCGGCGAAGTCGGATCCATGGTGTTTCACGAACGGCCTTTGCGGCGCTTGCCTGCACAGGGTGCGTCGGGTAGGTGCACCTACACTCCCCCGCGCCGTGTCCCTATTCAAATCCGCCTCCACCGTCTCCCTGCTGACGCTCGCTTCGCGCATCACCGGTCTCATCCGCGATGTGCTTTTCAGCTCCGTATTCGGCGTCAACGCCCTCACGGATGCTTACTACGTCGCCTTTCGCATACCCAACCTGTTTCGTCGGGTATTGGGGGAGGGCGCTTTCAGCCAGGCCTTCGTGCCGGTGCTGGCGGCCTGCAAGACGGAGGAGGGCGAGGCCGGGGCGAAGAAGCTGGTGGACCATGTCGGCACGCTGCTGACCTGGACGCTGGTGGTGCTGTGCATTGCCGGGGTGATCGGCGCGCCGCTCATGGTGTGGGCGATGGCGAGCGGGCTGCAGAAATCCGGCGGCTTCGACGGCGCCGTGATCATGACGCGCTGGATGTTCCCGTACATCGGCTTCATGTCGCTGGTGGCGCTGGCGGGCGGCATTCTGAACACCTGGCGCAAGTTCGTGGTGCCGGCGGCGTCGCCGGTGCTGCTCAACATCGCGCTCATCACGTCGATCGTGGTGGGTGCGCCGCTGTTCACACGCTGGGGCATCGAGCCGATCTACGCGCAGTGCGTGGGGGTCATGGTGGGCGGTGTGCTGCAACTGGCGCTGCAATTGCCGGCGCTGAAAAAGATCGGCATGCTGCCGCGCATCGGCGTGCGCATCTCGGCCATTCGCGAGGCATGGGCTGACCCGGGCACGCGCAAGATCCTGCGGCTGATGCTGCCAGCGCTCATCGGTGTGAGCGGCGCGCAGATTTCGTTGCTGATCAATACCCAGATCGCCTCGCACCTTGCCGAGGGCAGCGTCACCTGGATCACCGCCGCCGACCGCCTGATGGAATTCCCCAGCGCCATGCTGGGCGTGGCGCTGGGTGTGGTGCTGATGCCGCAACTCGCCAGCGCACGCGCCGCCAAGGACGACCAGCGCTTCTCCGCCATGCTCGACTGGGGCCTGCGCCTCATCGTGCTGCTGGCGGTGCCCTGCGCGCTGGCCTTGCTGGTGTTCGCAAAGCCCCTGGTGGCGGTGCTGTTTCACAACGGCGCCTTCGATGACGCCAGCGTGCTGCGCACGGCCGAAGCGCTGATGGGCTATGGCACCGGGCTCCTGGGCATCGTCTCGATCAAGGTGCTGGCGGCGGGTTTCTACGCGCGCCACGACATGCGCACGCCAATGCGCATCAGCCTGGCCACACTGGCTCTGACGCAACTGCTCAACCTCGCACTGGTGCCCTTCCTGCAGCATGCGGGGCTGACGCTCTCGATCGGCATTGCGCAACTGGTCAACGCCACGGCGTTGCTGATCGGGCTGCGCCGCGTCGGCAGCTTCAAGCCGGGGCCGGGATGGTGGCTCTTCATCGCGCAGGTGACCGCGGCCACGCTGTTGATGGGCGCCTTGCTGGTCTGGGCCAATGGCCATTTCGACTGGATCGGCCTGCGCGAGCAACGCCTGCTGCGCATCGGCCTCCTGGCGGCCGTGATCGCAGGCGCCGCTGCGCTCTATTTCGGGGCGCTGGCGCTGGCGGGCGTCAAGCTGCGCAGTTTCATGCGGCGCTGAGGCCCGCAACAGGGCCGCACAGGGCCGCACATGGCTGCAAATGCGCCGGCTGGCGTACTCCGCCTTGACGCTCCCCGCCCGCTCTACTACAAAGACACATGCCGTTGAGCCTTTCCGCTCCCACCGCCCTGGAGTACTTCCGTACCCTGGTGGAGAGCGACGACCATTTCCCCCTCCTGGAGGCCGCTGCCAGCCTCGCGCAGGACGAATACCCCGACCTCGACGTGCAGCAGGTGCTAGGCGACATCGATCAGTTGCTGGCCCGTTTGAAGCGCCGCCTGCCCGCCGATGCAGCGCCCTTGCAACGGTTGCGACTGCTCAACCAGTTCTTTTTCCATGACCTGAACTTCGGCGGCAACGTCAACGACTACTACGACCCCGACAACAGCTACCTGAACGCCGTATTGCGCACACGCCGCGGCATACCGATCTCGCTGGCCGTGCTGTGGATGGAACTGGCGCAGGGCCTCGGCCTGCAGGCGCGCGGCGTCGGGTTTCCGGGGCACTTCATGCTCAAGGTCACGCTGCCGAAGGGGCAGGTGGTGATCGATCCGTTCACCGGCCGCTCGCTCTCCCGCGAGGAACTCACCGAGCGGCTGGAGCCCTACAAGCGCAGCAACGGCCTGGTGGGAGATTTCGACGTTCCGCTGGGCCTCTACCTGCAGCCCGCCACGCCGCGCGACATCATCGCGCGCATGCTGCACAACCTGAAGGAAGTGCATCGCACGCAGGAAGACTGGCAGCGCGCCATCGCGGTGCAGGACCGGCTGATCGTGCTCCTGCCCGAGGCTTGGGGCGAGCATCGCGACCGCGGCCTGGCGCATGCCGCGCAGGGCAATGCATCGCTCGCGGTGCGCGACCTCGAAACCTACCTGGCCCATGTGGAAGACGCGCTCGACATCGACGCGATTGCCGAGCGTGTCGCGGCCTTGCGCCGCGCCGAAAACTGATGGCTGCGGACCGCGACGGCGGGCCCCTCGGGCTGCCGCGCAGGACCGAGGCGGCGCCAGGCGTCGGTGTCGCGGGCGGCCTGGGCGCCCGGCATCAATTCCATGGCATCCAGCCGGTGTTGCCGGTTTCCGACGTGACGCGCGCGGCGCGCTATTTTCGCGACGTGCTGGGCTTCGAGCTGGACTTCATCGCCGGCGAGCCGCCGAGCTATGCGCGGGTTCGGCATGTGCCCGCTTTCGATGCCTTCGATGCGGACGCTCGAAGCGGCGGAAATGGACTCGTCCGGCACGCCATCGTGCCGGACGGCCACGGCCAGGGCGACGCCGTCTACATCCGCCTGTGGCAATGCAATGCGCGGGAAACGCGCCAGTGGCGCGGCGAAATCGTCATCCATGTGGGTTATGACGTCGATGGATTGCATGCGACCTACCTCAAGCGCGGCGTCGAGGTGGTCGAGCCGCCTGCGTCGCAGCCCTGGGGCTTGCGCGAATTCGCCATTCGCGAGCCGGACGGCCACGTGCTGCGTTTTTGCGGCTATCTGTAGGCGTGCGTCAGCGCCGTGCGGGCGCTGCCTGCCTGGACGGTGACCCGGGCAGTCCGAACTGCCGCCAAGCGCGGCGCAGTTGCGTGTCGGAACTGAATCCCGCCCGCTCCGCCGCGCGCGTGACCGTGGCGCCGGAGCCCAGCGCGAGCTGTGCACTGGCCAGGCGGATGCGGCGCAGGTACTCCAGCGGCGGCACGCCTGCATGCTCGACGAACAGCCGCGTCAGGTGCCGCGGCGACGTCAGGGCGACACCGGCCATGCGTGGCACGTCCCACTTGTTGCCGGGTTGCTCGCTCACCGCGTCCTGCACACGGTGCAACGCGGCATGCATGTGGTTGCGATAGGCGAGGAAGGGCGACAACTCCGGGTCGTGCGGGCCGCGTCGCAGCGCCACCACCATCGTCTGCGCCACCTGCGCCGCGAGCGCCTCCCCGCAGGTCTCGCCGATGCGGTGCAGCACCAGGTCGATGCCGGTCGTCACGCCGGCGCTGCTGTAGAGGGGCGCGTCGAGCACGAACACGCGATTGGCGACCACGTCGCAGCGTGGCTCGATACGTTGCAACTCGTCGAGGTGATGGTGGTGCGTGGTGGCGCGCCGGCCGGCGAGATGGCCTGCGTGCGCGGCGAGCACGGCACCTGCGCAGACCGTCACCAGTTCGAGCCGGCCGGCCTCCAGCCGCAGGCCACGCAGCCAGTGCAGCAGCGCGCGGGCCTCAGGGTTCTCGACGTCAATGGCGTCGCCCGGCAACCCGACCAGCACCACCCAGGTGGCCCGATCGTCCCAATGCGTCGGCAGCGGCGCCAGGCCTTGCAATGCGACGCCCACGGACGTGACCGATGCAGACTCGGCACTGACGAATTCCAGCGCGAATCGGGCCGCGTCGCCACGAGCCACCAGCTGCTGGTTGGCGATACGCAAGGCCTCGGCCGGCCCGGCCCAGTCGAGCACCAGGCTGCGGGCCTGCAGCACGAAGACTACGCGGGTTCTTGGGTCTCGTTCTCGGTCCATTCGAAGTCCATCTGACGCGCCGTGCGCTCGGCCAGTGCGCGGCCGGCCAGGCGTTCGACCAGGTGCAGGCTCATGTCGATGCCCGCGCTGATGCCGGCCGATGTGACGACGCGGCCGTTGTCCACCCAGCGGGGGCCTTGCTGCACCTGCAGCGCCGGAAACTGTCGACGCAGATCAGCCACGTCTTCCCAGTGCGTCGTGACGATGTCGCCATCGCCGGCCACGCCGGCCGCGGCCAGCAGGAAGGCGCCGGTGCATACGGAGGCCGTGATGCGCGCCGCGCCCGCCTGCCTTGCGATCCAGGCCAGCGTGGCGCTGCTGGCCATCGGCGTGTCGACGACCCCGCCGGGCACGATCAGCACATCGGCCGGAGGGCTCTGGGCCAGGGTGTGGTCCGGCAGCAGGCGCAGGCCGGCGCGTGCGGCGACCGCCTGCCCTGTATCGGCAACGTCCGCCACCGAGGCCACGGAGAACAAGGGCGCGGCATCGGGATGCAGGCGCTGGTGCATGCGGGTGGCTGTGGTGAAGACCTCGAACGGTCCTGCGAAGTCCAACGCTTCCACGCCATCGAAGGCCAGGATCAGCACCTTAGACATGGACCGCCGCCTTCCTGTCCGCGAGCAGGTCGGCGGGCGCAGCCCAGCCGGGCAACTGGCTGATGCGCTCGAGCCAGCCGGCCACGCCCGGCGGCACATCGACCTGCGCCTGGTCGGCCCAGTAGAGGTAGCCGCACAGGCTGAAGTCGGCAACGCTCGGCGCGTCGTCGAGGACGAAGCGGCGACCATCGCGGAACTCCTGGTCCAGCCGATGGATGTCGTGCGCATAGCGTCGCTCGAACCACACCAGCGAGCCCTCCGGATAGCTCAGCGCATCGAAGCGCCGCGCGAAGCGCAGGTGCGCCAGGCTCAGGCCCAGCCGGTTGGCCTCCCAGAACAGCCACTCCTGCGCACGCGCCAGGCGGGCAGTGTCCTCTCCGCCGAAGCGGTGCGTCTGCGCCGCCAGGAAGAGCAGGATCGCGTTGGACTGCACATAGGCCTGCTGCCGGTACACCAGCACCGGCACCTCGCCATAGCGCGCCAGGCTGCGGAAGGGCTCCGGGCGCTCGGGGTGCGGCCCGGAGATGTCGACCACCTCGTAGTCATGCGGGATGTCGGCCACTTCCAGCGCGAGCTTGACCTTGAACGAGTGGCCGGATTCGGGATGCCCGTAAAGCGAGTAGTCCATCGGTGTCCTGACTTTCCTGACCTGTCAGCCCAGCCTGGCCAGCGCTTGCGACACCGTGCAGACATGGGCGAAGCGGCCTTCGAGCACGGTCGCGGTGCGCGCCTTGATGTCCGCGGCGGGCAAGGGCCGGCCGTCCGGCTGCACCATGTCGTAGGTGAGGGTGGCGTCGAGCACGTAGTCGACCTGCCAGCCGCTGTCCCAGGCGTGGCGGGTGGTCGTCTCGCAGCATTGCTCGGTGCGGATGCCGCTGACGATGATCTTGCCGATGCCGTTCTGCGTGAGCCACACGTCCAGGCCGGTGCCAACGAGCGCGCTGTGGCGATGCTTGGTGAAGGTGGCTGCGGGTGCGAAATCGGTGAGCCCTTCCAGCGGGCGCACATGGCCCGAGGCCAGCGCAAAGGGGTTGCCGGCGACTTCCGGCCCGTCCGAATGAAGCACCCGTACGACCGGCACATCGGCCGCCACGCAGCCCTCGATCAACGCATTCTGCGCAGCCAGGTACGGCGTCATGTCGCGTTCCGTCGAATAGGGGCGATGGCGGAACGACTCCTGGACGTCGATCACTATGAGACAGCTTTTCATGGGCGCGCCCTTTTCGGCGAAGTGGATGGTGCGCCTGATCTTCCTTCGCGACAAGCCCGCCGTCCCAGCCGGGAAGGACACGAACCGATCAATAACGGACAACAAGCGTCTGTCGCGCGTTCAAACGAGCTTGGCCGCCTGGAGCTCTTTCTTGAGATACGCGTAGAACAGCGGCGCCGCCACCAGCCCGGCCGGGCCGAACACCGCCTCGGCCACGAACATCACCGCCAGCAGTTCCCACACGGCCATGTGCGTGCGGCTACCTACAACCTTGGCGTTGATCACGTACTCCGCCTTGTGGATCAGGATCAGGAAGACCAGGCACGCGGCCGCTGCCATCGGCGACACCGACAGCCCCACCAGCGTGAGCACCGCGTTGCACAGGAGGTTGCCCACGATCGGCACCAGTCCGGCCACGAAGGTCAGCGTGATGAGCGCCGGCGCATACGGCAACTCCAAGTCCCAGAGCGGCAGGATCAGCAACAGGAACAGCGCGGTCAGCATCGTGTTGAAGGCTGCAATCCAGAACTGCGCCGCCACGATCTGCCGAAAAGCCTCGCCAAACAAGCGGATGCGCCGGCGCAATTCATTGGCTAGCGGCCCCTGGAGCTTGCTGTCGCGCGCCAATCCGGCCAGCGAACCGACGATCAGGCCGACGTATGAAAACAGCAATCCACCCAGCCAGGCCCGTCCCGTGTTCGCCAGGGCGCCAGCCTGCGCGCGCAGATAGTTCGCCACCATGCGTTGAACCTCGCCGGAACCTTCAGGCAGGTACATCGCCACTTCCGGCGGCAGCTTGAGCTTCAATTCAAGGATGGTGCGGGCGATGTAATCGAGCAGTTCCTGGTATTGCTCAGGTGCATTGAGCACGAACTCGCGCGCTTCCGTGTAGCCCAGCGCCAGCAGCCCGATGGGCGCCAGCACCACCAGCGCGGCGGCAGCGCCTCCGGCCCAGGAGGACTGTCTCGTGCCGTCGCCGAATGTCCATGCGCGGCGCAGCAGGCCGTGGAAGAGCCGCGAGAGACGGCGCGTGCCAAGGAAGCCGATGCAGACGAACAACAAGCCCGGGAGCAAGTTCTGCCACAGCACCAGCAACAGGCCGCCGGTGATCAGCAGGTAGCTGGCGATCACCACGTTGCGGGAGGCCGGCGTGCCGCGGCCCGCCACTTCGCGCAAGTCAGGATTCGCCGCCGCGGAGGCGCGTTTCTCCTGTGTCGGGACGCGCTGCGGCCGGAGTTCCTTCACGTCAGCGGACCACCACCACAGCGCCCTCGCCGCGAGCGGCGATCACGCCAATTTCGTGGACCGATTCGCCGGCTGCGCGCAGCGTCGCGGCGCAGGCCGCCGCGTGCGCGGGGTCGATCACCACCACCATGCCGATGCCATTGTTGAAAGTACGGTTCATCTCGATGTCGTCGATGCCGGCCACCTTCTGCAGCCAGGCGAAAAGCTCAGTTTGCGGCCAGCTGCCCTTTTGCAAGTGGGCGGCCATGCCCTCGGGCAGCACACGCGGGATGTTCTCCAGCAAACCGCCGCCGGTGATGTGGGCCAGTGCCTTGATCGGGTGCAGGCCGAGCGCCTCGAGCACCGGCTTCACGTAGAGCCGCGTCGGCGCCATCACGGCCTGGCGGAAGGGCCGGCCATCCAGCGTCGCAGGCAGGTCGCTGCCCGCGCGTTCGATCACCTTGCGCACCAGGCTGAAGCCGTTCGAATGCACGCCCGCGGAGGCAAGCCCCAGCACCACGTCGCCCGGCTTCACGCTGGCGCCGGTGAGGATCTTCGACTTCTCGACCGCGCCGACCGCGAAGCCCGCCAGGTCGTATTCGCCGGCCGGGTACATGCCGGGCATCTCCGCCGTCTCGCCGCCGATCAGTGCGCAGCCGCTCAATTCGCAACCGCGCGCAATGCCGCCGATGACCGCCGCAGCGGTGTCGACTTCGAGCTTGCCGCAGGCGAAATAGTCCAGGAAGAACAACGGTTCGGCGCCTTGCACCAGCACGTCGTTCACGCTCATCGCGACCAGGTCGATGCCGACCGTGTCGTGCATGTTCCATTCGAAGGCCAGCTTGAGCTTGGTGCCGACGCCATCGGTGCCGCTCACCAGCACCGGTTCCTTGTAGCGCTTGGGCACTTCGAACAGCGCGCCGAACCCGCCGATGCCGGCCAGCACGCCTTCGCGCATGGTTTTCTTCGCAAGCGGCTTGATGCGGTCGACCAGGGCATCGCCCGCGTCGATGTCGACTCCTGCATCCTTGTAGCTGAGAGGGGCGGGCGAGTTCGAGGTCATGGTGTGTGCGGGGACAGCGGGAAGCCGAGGGAGTGGGGAGGGGCGCCGGGCGCGATGCCCGGGCCGATAGAATTCGACACGATTTTAAGGGCCGCCGGCCCGCGCCTCTTCCTGCTCCATGAACCTCAGCACAGCGCCCACGATTGAATTGGCCGGTCACGGCACGGTACAGCGTTGCCGCGTCGGGGCATGAAACAACTCGCGCTCGATATCGGCCTGGCAACCAGCCCGACCCTGGCCGGCTTCTTCGCCGGTCCGAACGAGGCTGCCGTGCGCCACCTGCAGGTGTGGGTCGGCGAGGGCGCGCAGGCCTTGCATTCGCCGGTGCCCACCTACCTGTGGGGCGACGGCGGTTGCGGCAAGACGCATCTGCTGGAGGCGGTTTCCTCGGCGCTTCATGAGCAGGGCGGCACGGTGGGCTGGCTGCACGCGGACCTCGCGGAGCCGCCGGATTTCGACGAACGCTGGGTCGCCGTGCTGATGGACGATGTGCACCTGTACTCGGCGGTGCAGCAGCACGCCGCGTTCAACTGGTTCGTCAATGCACAGAGCCTGCAGCGCGGCGTGGTGGCAGCCGGTGCGTTGCCGCCGGCCGACCTGCCGCTGCGCGAAGACCTGCGCACCCGGCTCGGCTGGGGCCATGTGTTCCAGTTGCAACTGTTGAGCGAGGCCGAGCGTCGCGCGGTGCTGCGCCGGGCCGCCGACGCGCGCGGCGTCATGTTGTCGGACGAGGTGCTCGACTACATGCTGCACCGCTTCAGCCGCGACCTGGGCAGCCTGATCGAGTTGCTCGACCAGCTCGACGGCTTCGCATTGCGCACCCAGCGCGCCATCACGATCCCGCTGATCCGGGCGATGCTCGAGAACGAATGAGCGGCGCGAGCCGCGAACAGAACCCATGATCAAGAAATTCATAGACAAGCTCCTTGGCAAATCCTCCGGCGCCACGCGCTTCGGCAAACGCCAGGAAGTCCCTGCCAGCGTGCACGGCATCGACCCTGCGCTGGTCGACGAGCGTGCGAAGAACGTCGTCACCACGCTGCAGCAAGCGGGCTACGAGGCCTACGTGGTCGGTGGCGCCGTGCGCGACCTGCTGCTGGGACTGAGGCCCAAGGATTTCGACGTGGCGACCAACGCCACGCCCGAGCAGGTCAAGAGCCTGTTCCGCCGCGCCTTCATCATCGGCCGGCGCTTTCGCATCGTGCATGTGGTGTACGGGCGCGGCCGTGAGCATGAAGTCATCGAAGTCTCGACCTTCCGCGCCTACATGGACAACGCCGCCGCCGAGCAGGTCAAGGGCAACGAGCGCACCAGCAAGGGCGAGCTCGCGAGCATGAAGCATGCGGTGGATTCGTCGGGCCGCGTGCTGCGTGACAACGTCTGGGGCCCGCAGGACGAAGACGCTGCGCGTCGCGACTTCACCGTGAATGCCATGTATTACGACCCGGCCAACCAGGTCGTGGTCGACTACCACAATGGCATCAAGGACGCGAAGAAGCTCACGCTGCGCATGATCGGCGACCCGGCCACGCGCTATCGCGAAGACCCGGTGCGCATCATTCGCGCCATCCGCTTCTCGGCCAAGCTCGCCGGGCTCGGCTTCTCGCTGGAGCCCAAGACCAAGGCCCCGCTCGTCGATTCGAGCAAGCTCTTGGCCGACGTGCCGCAGAGCAGGCTGTTCGATGAAATGCTCAAGCTCCTGCAGACCGGGCACTCGATCGCGACCATCGCGCAGCTCAAGAAGCTGGGCCTGAGCACCGGCATCTATCCGCTGCTCGACGTCGTCGTCGAGCGCGCGGACCAGCCCTTCGTCACCGCCGCCTTGCAGGACACCGACCGCCGCGTCGGCGAGGGCAAGCCTGTCGCGCCGAGCTTCCTGCTCGCCTGCGTGCTGTGGGCCGACGTGCGCGACGGCTGGGCCGCGCGCATCGCAGGTCAGCACGGACAACGCGGCCAGCCCTCGTATCCGGCGCTGCAGGATGCGATCGATGACGTGTTCAATTCGCGCATCGGCGACGTGTCGGGCCGCGGCAAGCTGGCCGCCGACATGCGCGAGATCTGGATGATGCAGCCGCGCTTCGACAAGCGCGTCGGCGCCACGCCCTACAGCCTGGTTGAGCAGGCGCGCTTCCGTGCTGGCTTCGATTTCATGCGCCTGCGTGCGGACGTGGGCGAGGTCAGCGAGGAAATCGGCGAGTGGTGGCAGGAGTTCAGCACCGCCGATGACATGCGCCGGCAGGACCTGATGGACCAGGTGCGCGACGAGCAGAAGAAGGGGCCACGCGTGCGCGTTCGTGCGCCGCAGTCGCAGCAGCCAAAGCAGGAGGTGTCGCAGCCTCGTGCCGCCGCAACGTCCGCGTCGGCGCCGGAGATTGCCGTTCCACCCGATGGCGAGGCTGTCGCGCCGCGCAAGCGCCGGCGCCGCCGCAAGCCGCGCCCGGAGGGCGGTGGCGGCGGCGATCAGAACGCATCTTCGGGCGAGTGAGCATGCGTGCCTACGTCGCCCTCGGCGCCAACCTGGGCGACGCGAAGGCCACCGTGGAGCAGGCAATGGGAGCGCTGGATGGCCTCGCGCAAACGCGCGTCGTGGCGCGTTCGTCCATGTACCGGAGCGCACCCTTCGAGGCATCGGGGCCGGACTTCTACAACGCCGTCGTGGCGCTCGAATCGGGCCTGGATCCGGTCGCCCTGCTGGCCGAATTGCAGCGGCTCGAATCGCAGGCCGGCCGTGAGCGCCCGTACCGCAATGCGCCGCGCACGCTGGACCTGGACCTGCTGCTGCATGGCGCCTGCGCGCTCGACACGCCCGCGCTGACCTTGCCGCACCCGCGCATGCTGCAACGCGCGTTCGTGTTGCTGCCCCTTGCCGAGATCGCGCCAGACCTGGTCACGCCGCAACAGATCGCGGCGGTGGCAACCCAGGCGATAGAGCGCATTTGAGGTCGAGTGGTTCGCGACGAGAGGACGCAATCTGTTACACCAAATCCGGATCCTTGTCCAGTCCGCGGGCTACGGCCTAACCCTATTACACTTGCGCGGTTTTTCACAGCGGCGTCACGGACATGTGGTAGCCGCAACACTCCCAGGAGAGGCCATGTTCGGCAAGCTGCTGCCCCGCGAGGGGAATTTTTTCGAGATGTTCAACCAGCATGCCGACCGCATCGTGGAGGCGGCGCGTGCTTTCGAGCAACTGGTTGCCAACTACAACGACGTGCACCTGCGCGAGCAGTACAACCGCGACGTCGATAACGCTGAGCGTGCCGCCGATCGCGTGACCCACGACGTCAACCGCCTGCTGCACAAGACCTTCATCACGCCGATCGACCGCGAGCAGATCCACAAACTCATCAACACGATGGACGACGTGGCTGACCTGATCCAGGACTCGGCCGAAACCATGGCGCTGTACGACGTGCGCCACATGACCGATGAAATCGTGCGCCTCACCACGCTGAGCGTGAAGTGCTGCGACAAGCTGAAGGACACCGTCAAGTTCCTCGGCCGCATCGCCGAACCGGCCATCGCCGAGGCTGCGCTCAAGGGTTGCGAGGAAATCGACCGCATCGAATCCGATGCCGACCGCGTCATGCGCAGCGCCATGAGCAAGTTGTTCCGCGAAGAGCCCGACGTTCGCGAAGTGATCAAGCTCAAGGCGATCTACGAACTGCTGGAAACCATCACTGACAAGTGCGAGGACGTCGCCAACGTCATCGAAGGCATCATCCTCGAGAACTCCTGATGGAAGCGGTTCAGGTCAGCTTCTGGGTGGTCGCCCTGCTGGTCGCGCTGGCGATCGGCTTCGACTTCATGAACGGGTTCCACGACGCGGCCAATTCGATCGCGACCGTGGTGTCCACCGGCGTGCTCAAGCCGGGCCAGGCGGTGGTGTTTGCGGCCTTCTTCAACCTGATTGCGATCTTCATCTTTCACCTGAGCGTGGCCGCGACCGTCGGCAAGGGCATCGCGGACCCGGGCGTCATCGACGTGCACGTGGTGTTCGGCGCGCTGGTCGGGGCCATCAGCTGGAACCTCGTGACCTGGTACTACGGCATTCCGAGCAGTTCGTCGCATGCACTGATCGGCGGCATCGTCGGCGCGGTGATTGCCAAGTCCGGCTCCGGCGGACTGGTGGCCAGCGGCATCTGGAAGACGGTGGCCTTCATCTTCGTGTCGCCGCTGCTGGGCTTTTTCCTCGGCTCGATGATGATGGTGCTGGTGGCCTGGATCTTCCGCAAGTCGACACCGTCGCGCGTGGACCGCTGGTTCCGGCGGCTGCAACTGGTCTCGGCCGGTGCCTACAGCCTGGGCCACGGCGGCAACGATGCGCAGAAAACCATCGGCATCATCTGGATGCTGCTCATCGCCACCGGCTATGCCACTGCCAGCGATGCCAATCCGCCCACCTGGACCATCGTGAGCTGCTACACCGCGATCGCGCTCGGCACCATGTTTGGCGGCTGGCGCATCGTGAAGACCATGGGGCAGAAGATCACCAAGCTCAAGCCCGTCGGCGGCTTTTGCGCCGAGACGGGTGGAGCGCTGACACTCTTCCTCGCGACCGCGCTAGGCATTCCCGTGTCGACGACGCACACCATCACCGGCGCCATCGTCGGCGTGGGCTCGGCGCAGCGCGCCAGCGCGGTGCGCTGGGGCGTGGCGGGTACGATCGTGTGGGCGTGGATCTTCACGATTCCGGCGTCGGCCTTCGTGGCCGCGATCGCTTACTGGGTCAGCTTGCAGTTGTTCTGACCATCTCTGCATTCGGACGAGACGTCTGCGCGAACCGCTTCCGTCATCGCGACCTGGTGCGCCTGACGGGCTGCGTGGCCTACTGCGAAATCTTCCGGCCTTCCTCGACCTGGTATTCGAAGTAGCGCTGGAAGCTGAACGCGATGCTGGCCATCAGGATCGTGCTGCCAAACAGCAACGCCAAGACCACCGCCCCGATCGTCAGCCACTGCGTGCGGCCCGGCGGCGCGTCGAGCGGCGCACTGGCGTTGTAGCGGGCATTCCACTTCTCCGGCGTCATCAGGCCGTAGACGATGGCCGTCAGGGCGCAGCCCGCGATGGTGAAGCCGAGCAGCGGCACCAGCACCCAACTCCATGCGTCGTCCATCCCGTACATCCGGGCGCGCTCCAGGCCGTAGGCGCCGAGCGCAGTCGGGATGGGCAGCAACCAACCGGGCAGGCTGCCGAGGCCGCGCAGGTAGAAGCAGTGCAGGCCCAGCGGCCCGCCCAGGAAGGCGAGCCACGCGGCAAAGGTCTTGTTCTTCATTCGGGGTTTGTCGTGCTGCCTTGGCCGATCACTTTTTCCATCAGGACGATGTCGCGCCATTGGCCGAATTTCCAGCCGCAATCCTTGAGCACCCCGACGTGGCCGAAGCCCTGCGCGCGATGCACGCCGACGGAGCCGAGGTTTGCGGAATCGCCGATCACCGCGATCAGCTTGCGCACGCCGACAGCTTCCGCTGCCAGCGTCAGTTCGGCGAGCAGTTTCGCGCCCAGGCCCTGACCGCGCGCTGATTCGGCGATGTAGATGGAGTCCTCCGCTGAGAAGCGATAGGCCGGACGCGGCTTGAACCAGTTGCAATAGGCAAAGCCCACCACCTCGCCGTCCTGTTCGGCGACAAGGTAGGGCAGGTTTTTGGAGAGCACATCGGTGCGGCGCCCGGTCATGTCGGCCTCGGTCGGTGGCTCGGTTTCGAAGGAGCCGGTGCCATGCAGCACGTGGTGGGCGTAGATGGCGGTGATGGCTGCGACGTCTTCGTCGCGGCTCGGGCGAATGGTGAGCATGGGGAAGGGGAAAACGAGAAAAACGGCCTGTTGCCGGAGCAGGCTATAATAGAAGGCTTTTCAGCGTGTCGCTGGCCGGGTGGTCATTGCGCGTGTCTCAACGCTGAAAGAACTCGCTGGAAGAAATTCCACCACCCCAAGGATAAAACATGGTCGTCATTCGACTCTCCCGCGGCGGCTCCAAGGGCCGTCCGTTCTTCAACATCGTCGTGTCGGACAAGCGCGTTCGCCGCGATGGCCGTTTCATCGAGCGCCTGGGTTTCTACAACCCGATTGCCAAGGAAAACGAAGAAAGCATCCGCATTGCGCAAGACCGCCTGACCTACTGGAAGAGCGTCGGCGCCCAGGCTTCGCCCACCGTGGCACGCCTGATCAAGCAAGCCGCCGCAGCGGCTCCCGCGGCGGCAGCCTAAGCCGCGCCGGCGATGCTGACCACGCTCGAAGCCGCCGAACTCCCGGCGGACGCGATCGAGGTAGGGCGCATCGCCGATGCCTGGGGCATCAAGGGCTGGTTCAAGGTCCTGCCCCACAGCGCCCGACCCGAGGCGCTTTTCTCCTCCAAACGCTGGTTCCTGCAAGCCCCCGGTGCAGCCGCCGGCGTTTTCCGCTTGCCCATCCGGGAAGCGAAGGACCATTCCGACTGCATCGTCGCCTGCTCGGAAGAGGTAGTGGACCGCACTGCGGCCGAGGCCCTGCGCGGCGCGCGCGTGTTCGTGCCGCGTTCGAGCTTTCCCACGGCGGGCATTGACGAGTACTACTGGGTCGACCTGATCGGCCTGGACGTTGTGAACCGCGAAGGCGTCAAGCTCGGCACGGTGCGCGAGTTGCTCGCCGCGGGTCCGCAGACCACGCTGGTGCTGGCGGCGGAAGAGGGCGGCGTCGCGGTCGAGCGGCTGGTGCCATTCGTCTCGGCATTCGTCGACAGCGTCAATCTGGCGGGCCGGACCATCACGGTCGACTGGCAGCCCGACTACTGAACGGCCTGCCGTCCCGCAGCCGGCGCATCCATGCGCTTCGACGTCATCACGCTTTTCCCCGAACTGTTCGCTCCATTCCTCGTGAGCGGCGTGACGCGCCGCGCCTACGAATCGAAGCAGGTCGAGGTGGTGCTGTGGAATCCGCGCGACTTTGCCGCAGGCAACTACAAGCGTGTGGACGACCGGCCCTTCGGTGGCGGCCCGGGCATGGTGATGATGGCGGAGCCGCTGTCCGCCTGCCTGGACGCCGTGCTGGCTGCGCGCGGCGAAGCGCCAGTGCCGGTTGTGCTGTTCTCCCCCATCGGCGAAAAGCTGCAGCACGCTGCAATCGAGCAATGGTCCGGCAGTGCTGGCGCGGTGCTCGTCTGCGGCCGCTACGAGGGCATCGACCAGCGCTTCATCGACGTCCGCGTCACGCACCTGATCAGCCTGGGCGACTTCGTACTGTCGGGCGGCGAGATTCCCGCCATGGCCCTGCTCGATGCGGTCGCGCGCCTGCAACCGGGCGTGCTGGGCGACGAAGCGAGCCATGTGCAGGACAGTTTCAATCCGGCACTGGACGGCCTGCTCGACTGCCCCCACTACACGCGGCCCGAGCAATGGCAGGGCCGGCCGGTGCCGGCGCCGCTGATGTCGGGCCATCATGCGAAGATCGAGCGCTGGCGACGCGACCAAAGCCTGGCTATCACCTCTGCGCACCGCCCCGAATTGATCGAGGTGGCGCGCGCCGCAGGCCGCCTGGACAAGGTCGATGAAGCTGTGCTCAAAAAAAAGCTATAATCTTTGGTTCCCCGATCCTCTGGCCGGCCGCGTCCGCAATCATCCACTCTGCTGGATTCGATCAGCGAACGCCTTTAGTGCAGCGCGGACAAGATCAATCACAGGAAATCATGAACCTCATCCAGACCCTCGAGCAGGAAGAAATCGCCCGGCTCAACAAGAAGATCCCCGATTTCATGCCTGGTGACACCGTCATCGTGAGCGTGAGCGTCGTCGAAGGCACCCGCAAGCGCGTGCAGGCCTACGAAGGAGTCGTCATTGCCAAGCGCAATCGCGGCCTCAACAGCGGCTTCACCGTGCGCAAGATCTCCAGCGGCGAAGGCGTGGAGCGTACGTTCCAGACCTACAGCCCGTTGATCGCCGGCATCGAAGTCAAGCGTCGTGGCGATGTGCGCCGTGCCAAGCTGTACTACCTGCGCGAGCGCAGCGGCCGGTCGGCACGCATCAAGGAAAAGCTGCCGGGCAAGTCGACCAACGCTGCCGCCGCCCAATAAGCTGCGCCTTCCGTTGTGCAAAAAGCCGCCAGTCCAGGCGGCTTTTTGCATTGGGCCCGGCCCATGTCTTGCATTGAAATTCCAAGGAGCCTCAACTGACCGACCGATCCCCCATGGAATCCGCCGCCGTTGTCGAACCCGCCACCACCATTGCGGCTGCGTCCCTGCTTTCCTTCGACCCGCGCGCAGTGCCGGTGGTGGCCGTCGACCGCGGTCTGCCGGCGGTCGCTCGTGCCGAACTCACGCCCGCGGCGCTGCGCGCACGCTTTGCCGCGCCACCCGATTGGGTGCCGGAACTGCGCCGCGAACCCCGTCTGATGGATCGGGCCCCGGCGCAGGCAGCGGTGCTGGTGCCGATCGTGCTGCATGACGGCGAGCCCACGGTGCTGTTGACCGAGCGCGCGTCGCGCATGACGACGCACTCGGGCCAGGTCGCGTTTCCGGGGGGGCGCGTCGACCCTGAAGATGCCAACGTCGCTGCCGCGGCGCTGCGCGAAGCCTGGGAAGAAGTGGGGCTGTCGGCTGGATATGTCGAGATTCTCGGCAGCCTGCCGACCTACACCACCGTGACTTCATTCATCGTCACGCCGGTGGTGGCGCTGGTGCAGCCGGGCTTCACGCTGATGCCGAACCCCGACGAAGTGGCCGATGCCTTCGAGGTGCCGCTCGCGTTCCTGATGGACCCCGCCAATCACCGCCGCCATGCGATGCCCGATGCCGAGCGCAAGTCGCGCGAGTGGTACTCGATGCCTTACCAGGATGGGGTGAACGAGCGCTTCGTGTGGGGTGCGACAGCGGGGATGCTTCGCAACCTCTATCGCTTCCTGATCGCCTGAAAGAAACCCACCCGCGAATGTGCCTGCGGCGCTCCCTCGAGAGTGCGCACCCGGCAGCCCGGCAACGCGCCTTCCGCGGGCACCCACGAAGGGGCTCTTTACCTGACTCCCGGGACGCGTGACGAGGGGCGCTGGATCGGAAATCGAGCGGTGCTCGCTATCATCGAAACATGAGTTTCTTCGCCATCCTGTGCGCTTTGCTGATCGAGCAGGTCCGGCCGCTTGCGTATCACAACCCGGTCTACGGTGCCGTATTGGCCTGGACGCGCTGGGTCAGTCGCAACTTCGACGCCGGCAAGTCTCACCACGGCTGGATTGCCTGGGGCTTGGCGGTCGGCTTGCCGACGCTGTTTTCATTTGGCATCTACTGGGGGCTGGTGCTCACGCTGGGCCTGCCTTTTGCGGTGGTCTGGAGCATCGCAGTGGTCTATACGACGCTGGGATTCCGGCAGTTCAGCCACCACTTCACCGGCATTCGCGATGCCCTCGACAGCGGCGATGATCCGCTCGCGCGATCGCTGCTGGCCCAGTGGCAACGGGTCGATGCTGCCAACCTGTCGCGCAGCGAAGTCATCCGGCGGGTGATCGAGCATTCGGTGATCGCGGCGCATCGGCACGTGTTCGGCGTGCTGGCCTGGTTCTCGATTCTTGCGGCGTTCGGCCTGGGGCCGGCTGGCGCGGTGTTCTACCGCATGAGCGAGTTCGTGGCGCGGTACTGGGCCCACAAGGATGGCGCATCGGTGCAGCCGTCGAGCAAGTGGGTCCAGCATTCGTCGGCCGGCGCCTGGAATGCGATCGACTGGGTGCCGGCGCGCATCACTGCGCTCGGTTTTGCGGTGGTGGGCAGCTTCGAGGACGCGATCGATTGCTGGCGCAATGATGCCCGGCGTTTCCCGGATCCCAACGACGGCGTGATCCTGGCCGCGACCTCGGGCGCGGTGAATGTGCGGCTCGGCGGCGGCGGGCTGCGGCCCGCGCCTGTGACCGATCCGCTCTCGCGCGCCCAGGCGGGCGAGTCGATCGCGAGCATCCATGGGCCGGACAGCGGCAGCACGCCGGGGCGCGAGCCCGAGCCGGGACACCTGCGCAGCGTGGTCGGGCTGGTCTGGCGCTCGGTCGTGATGTGGATGCTGTTGCTTGCGTTGCTCACGCTGGCCCGCTTGCTGGGCTGATCGATGTCCGCATCCCAGCCGAGCTTCTACAGCCCGCGCCTCGCCGCGCTCGAGCCGTACGTGCCCGGCGAGCAGCCGCGCATCGCGAGCTTGGTCAAGCTCAACACCAACGAGAACCCGTATCCGCCGTCGCCGCTCGCTGTCGATGCCGTCCAACGCGCTGCGGCGGCGGGGCTGGAGCGCTATCCCGATCCGGAGTCGCTGGAATTGCGTGAAGCGGTGGCACGGCGGCATGGTCTCCACGCCGATCAGGTGTTTGCCGGCAACGGCTCCGACGAAGTGCTGGCGCATGCGTTCTTCGCGTTCTTCCGGCAGGGCGAGCCGCTGCTGTTCCCGGATGTGACCTACAGCTTCTACCGCGTCTACGCACAGCGCTACGACATCCCTTGCGAGTTGCTTCCGGTGGACGATGGCATGCGCATCGACGTCGATGCGCTGGCCGCGCGTGCCGCGCGTGGCTGCGGCGGCATCGTGCTGGCCAATCCGAATGCGCCAACCGGCATCGGCCTGCCGCTCACGCAGATCGAGCGCCTTCTGCAGGCTTGCCCGGGTCGAGTGGTGCTGGTCGATGAGGCGTACGTCGATTTCGGCGGCGAAAGTGCGTTGCCGCTCGTTGCGAGGTATCCGAATCTGCTGGTGGTGCAGACGCTTTCCAAGTCGCGCGCCTTGGCGGGCCTGAGGGTTGGGTTCGCGTGCGGCCAGGTGCACCTGATCGAGGCCATGACGCGCGGCAAGAATACTTTCAATTCGTACCCGCTGGGGCGCCCCGCGCTGGCCGGCGCCGTGGCCGCGCTGCAGGACGAAACCTGGTTCGACCGGACCTGCAAGGCCGTCATGGACACGCGCGAAGGCTTGAGCCTGCAACTGGAAGACCTGGGCTTCGAGGTGCTCCCATCGCAAGCGAACTTCGTCTTTGTGCGGCACCCGCAACATGACGCAGGCGAGATGGCCGCCGCGCTGCGCGAGCGCGCCGTACTGGTGCGGCACTTTGGCGCGCCGCGGATCGCCCAGTACCTGCGCATCAGCATCGGCACGCGCGATCAGTGCGGTGCGCTGATCAACGCACTGAACGGCATCCTCGCGCCCTGAATCGACTCATACGACTTCGCGATCAAACGCATGACTGCGTTGGGTCGCCTTGCCGTGCTACAGCACTGTCTGCGGCGCCTCGCCTTGTTCTGCGCTTGATTTCAAAGTCGTATCAGGGGAAGCGCCGCTGGCTCAATTCGGCAAAAAGCTCGCCGTAGATCCGGTAGCGCGTTGCGCTGATCGGGCCGGGCTGCGTGGCGGTTTCCACGTGAGGAATCACGCCGCAGCCGGGTTCATGCAAATGCGTGCAGTTGTAGAACTTGCAGTTCGATGCGTGCTCGGCAATGTCGGGCATCAGGCTGGCCAGTCGCATCGGCTCGATGTGATTGAGGCCGAATTCCTGGAAGCCCGGTGAGTCGATCAATGCCGTCTCGCTGTACTTGTCGACCCAGTACCAACTGGTGCTGGTGGTCGTGTGCTTGCCGGAATTGAGCGCCTTCGAGATCTCGCCGGTCTGGGCCAGCGCGCCGGGCACCAGCAGGTTGATCAGCGTGCTCTTGCCTGCGCCGGAGGGGCCGAGCACCAGCGTTGTCTTCCCGGCAAGCAGCTTGAGCAGTGACGCATGGTCGACCTCGCCGGATGCCTTCAGCGACAGCGGCAGTACGCCGTGGTGCATGCGCCGGTAGGGCGCCAGCCGTGCCCAGGCGCGTTCGAAGGGGACGACCAGGTCGCTCTTGTTGAGGGCGATGATCGGCGCGATGCGCTCGGCCTCGGCCGCGATGAGCGCGCGCGCCAGTTGGTGCTCGGAGAATTCCGGTTCGGCCGCGATCAGGATCAGCACATGGTCCAGGTTTGCGGCAAAGGACTTGGTGCGGATTTCGTCCTGGCGGTAGAAGAGGTTGCGGCGCGTCTCGACGCGCTCGATCGTGCCTTCGTCCTCACTCGCCTGCCAGCGCACGCGGTCGCCAACGACGGCCTGGCTCTTCTTGCCGCGCGGATGGCAGATCACCTGTTCGCCCTCGGGCGTCTCGACCACGCAGTGCCGGCCGTGACTGGCCACCACGATGCCGACATCCAGTTCGGCCATGGCCGGCGCGCTGTGCTGCTTAGCCACCGGCTTGTTCCATGGTTGCGGCGGCGTTCAATGGGCGAGCAGCGCGTCGGCTTGCGTGGCGCAGTCGAAGTCGCTCGACGAGATGCCGCCGACATCGTGCGTGTTGAAGCGGACCACGCAGCGGTTGTAGTGCACGGAGAGGTCGGGATGATGGTCTTCGCGGTGCGCGATCATCGCCAGCGCATTGACGAAGGCGATCGTCTCGAAGTAGTTGGCGAAGGTGTAGGTCTTCTCGATGGCAACGTTGGCGCCGTCGCCGGCGAGCTTCCATCCGTCGAGGCGCGCGAGGCTGGCCACGACTTCGGTGGCGCTCAGCGCGCGGCGCGCATGGCCTTTCCATTCCTTGGCCTTGAACATGCTGGTGGACATTCCCGGGGATTCCGTTCGGATCAGCTGGCGGCCATGCGCGCGAGGCGCTCGGACGCAGGGGGGTGCGAGTAGTAGAACTTCACGAACACCGGATCGGGTGTCAGCGTCGCCTTGTTGTCGTCATAGAGCTTGAGCAGGGCGGCGCGCAGGTCGTTGCCGTTGGTCTGGGCCACGGCATAGGCATCCGCCTCGAACTCGTTGCGCCGCGAGAACTGCGCGAACAACGGTCCGATGAGGAAGGTGAACACCGGGATCGCCAGCATGAACAGCAGCAGCGCGAGGCCGTTGTTGGGCGCGGCCATGTTCGGCTGCACGCCCAGTCCGGTATAGAACCAGGACTGCGCGCAGAGCCACCCCAGCAACGCGAATCCGATCAGGCTCATCGTGAACGACAAGGCGAGGGCCTTGATGATGTGGTGCCGCTTGTAGTGGCCGAGTTCATGCGCGAGCACGGCTTCCATTTCGCCGGCGCTGAGCTGGCGCAGCAGCGTGTCGTAGAACACGACGCGCTTGTTGGCGCCGAAGCCAGTGAAGTAGGCGTTGGAATGGGTGCTGCGCGTGCTTCCATCCATCACGAACAAACCCTTGGCGACGAAGCCGCAGCGCTTCAGCAGCGCGGTGACGCGCGCCTTGATCGTGGGGTCGTCCAGCGGCTTGAACTTGTTGAAGAGCGGCGCAATCAGGTTGGGATACACCAGTTGCGCGAGCAGCATGAAGAGGGCGACCGCACCCCAGGCCCAGATCCACCACAGGGCGCCGGTGGCGCCCATGAGCCACAGGACCAGCGCGGTGATCGGCAGTCCGAAGGCGATGAACAGTCCCGCCTTGATCAGCGCATCCAGCACCCAGCGCTTCCACGTCATCTTGTTGAAGCCGAAGCGTTCTTCGAGCACGAAGGTACGCCAAAGCGCAAACGGCAGTTCGAGGAGGCTGCCGATGGCCGTGAATGCGCCGAGCAGCGCCAGTTGCTGCACCATGCCGCCGCCCAGCCAGGCGAGCAGCGCCTTGTTGAGCAGGTCGACGCCGCCGAGCAACGTCCAGGCCAGCAACAGGGCGGCGCCCCAGGCCACTTCGATCAGGCCGAAGCGGGCCTTGGCGATGGTGTAGTCGGCTGCCTTCTGGTGCGACTCGAGCGTGATGGCCGAGGCATAGTCGGCCGGAACGACGTTTCGGTTTTTCGCCACATGGCGGATCTGCCTTGAGGCCAGCCAGAACTTCAGCAACAAGTCGACCAGCAGGGCGGCCGCAAAGGCGGAAGTGAAAAGGAGTGAGGCATTCATGGGCCGCCGAGTTTAGTCGTCGCGCCCGGAGCCGGCGAGCCTTCGACGACAATCCCACGATGCCCGAATCGACAGAACAGACTCCCCCGACCCTGAAGAAAAGCGACCAGAACCTGGTCTGGCTCGACTGCGAGATGAGCGGGCTCGACCCCGAGAAGGAACGCCTCCTCGAAATCGCCGTGGTCGTCACCGGCCCCGACCTGACGCCGCGCATCGAAGGCCCGGTGCTCGTCATCCACCAGACTGACGAGGTGCTCGACGCCATGGACGCCTGGAACAAGGGCACGCATGGGCGCAGCGGCCTGATCGACAAGGTCAAGGCTTCCACCCTGGACGAAGCGGCCGCCGAAGAGCAGTTGCTGGAGTTCATCAAGGGCTACATCCCCAAGCAGGGCTCGCCCATGTGCGGCAACACCATCGGGCAGGACCGCCGCTTCCTCGTCAAGTTCATGCCCAAGCTCGAGGCCTACTTCCACTATCGGAACCTCGACGTCAGCACCCTGAAGGAAATCGCCAAGCGATGGAAGCCGACGGCCTACAACGGCTTCAAGAAGCAGCAGGCGCACACTGCGCTGGCCGATGTTCATGAGTCGATCGATGAACTAGTTCACTATCGGGAAACGTTACTGAATCTTGAATGATTAGGTAAATACCCGAATTCGTGCCACAATCTAGGGCTTCGCTACACGTTGTAGCGACTTCTTGCATCTCCCCGTCTTGCACTAGCGCCCAAACGAATGGGCCCGGCTTCGCGAAAGCGATCGCTGTATGTCGTTGGATGGTTGATGTTTTTAACCACCCGACGGGGCGCCGCCTGCGGCAGCGCTCGCGTAGAGAAAAAAGTTACATGACCGACGCTTTTGAAGCGCAGGGCGAGTTCGCGCCTGTGCAATCCGCATCCGCATCCATCAACGATTTCGCGCCCGTGGAGTCGCATTCCGACATCACCTTGCTCGACACGCTCGACGTGGCCGCAGTGCCCGCCGACGAACCCAAGGCGCCCAACGGCTTCATCCGCCTCGGCCTCGCCCAGGAACTGGTCGCCGCCGTCGCCGACCTCGGCTTCGAGCAGCCGACCACCGTGCAGGACAAGGTCATTCCCCTGGCCATGGGCAGCGCCGACGGCGCCGCCAAGTTCATCGACCTGATGGTCTCGAGCCAGACCGGCAGCGGCAAGACCGCCGCCTTCCTGCTGCCCGTTCTGCACACGCTGCTGAAGCAGGAAGCCGAAGCCGAAGCCGCCGCCAAGGCCGAGTTCCAGCGCCAGTCCGACGAAGCCATCGCCCGCGGCGAAGCACCGCCGAAGAAGGCCAAGCGCAAGGACCCGACCAACACGCGCAATTTCAAAGCCGCCACCCCCGGCGCCCTGATCCTGTGCCCGACGCGCGAACTCGCGCAGCAAGTCGCGCACGACGCGATCGACCTGGTTCGCCATTGCCGCGGCCTGCGCGTCGCCAGCGTGGTCGGCGGCATGCCGTACCAGCTGCAGATCGCCAAGCTGCAGAACGCCAACCTGGTGGTTGCAACGCCCGGCCGCCTGCTGGACCTGCAACGCTCGATGCAGATCAAGCTCGACCAGGTCCAGTTCCTGGTCGTCGACGAAGCCGACCGCATGCTCGACCTGGGCTTCTCGGACGACCTCGCCGAAGTCAACCAACTCACCATCGAGCGCAAGCAGACGATGATGTTCAGCGCGACCTTCGCGCCGCGCATCCAGCAACTCGCCGCCCGCGTGATGCGAGCGCCGCAAAAGGTGCAGATCGATTCGCCGCAAGAGAAGCACGCGAACATCAAGCAGTCGCTGTTCTGGGCCGACAACATGGTCCACAAGCGCAAGATGCTCGACCACTGGCTGCGCGACACCACCATCAACCAGGCGATCGTTTTCGCCAGCACCCAAGTCGAGTGCGACGGCCTCGCCAACGACCTGCAACAAGACGGCTTCAGCGCTGTCGCACTGCACGGCGCGCTGAGCCAAGGCCTGCGCAACCGTCGCCTGATGGCGCTGCGTCAAGGCCAGGTGCAGATCCTCGTCGCGACCGACGTGGCTGCCCGCGGCATCGACGTGCCGACCATCACGCACGTGTTCAACTTCGGCCTGCCGATGAAGGCCGAGGACTACACCCACCGCATCGGCCGCACCGGCCGTGCTGGCCGCGACGGCATCGCCGTCACGTTCGCCGAGTTCCGCGATCGCCGCAAGATCATGGACATCGAGCACTACAGCCACCAGAACTTCAAGGCCGAGACCATTCCTGGCCTGGAACCACAGCAACGCATGCCGCAGTCGCGCCCGCAAGGCTTCGGCGGCGACCGCGACCGTGGCGCCCCGCGCGGCGACTTCCATTCGCGTGACCGCAAGTTCGGCGGCGGCAATGGCGGTGGCCATCGCAGCGCCCCGAGCGGCGGCTATGCCGGCGCCAGCGGCTTCAACGACCGTGGCGCGCGTCCCCCGATGGGCGGCGGCGCCCCGGCACCGCGTGGTTTTGGTGGCGGCCGCGACCGTGATGAAGGCAGCTTCGGCCGCAAGCCGGGCTGGGGCGACAACGCCGCACCGCGCGGCAACTTCGGCGGCGGTGGCCGCAACGAAGGCTTCGGCGCACCGCGCGGCAACGGCGGTGCTGGCAAGGTCTTCGTGCCGCGCGACGCGCAGCAGAAGCGTGGCTTCAAGCCCAGCCGCTGATCAGCGAATAGCACCATGAAAAAGGCCCGCTGCCGAAAGGAGCGGGCCTTTTCCAATTCGGCATTGCGTCAATCAACGCCAAGGGGCCAGTTCTTCGCGCGGTTCGAGTGACCAGTTGGCCATGGCCTTCTCGGCTTCGCGTGCGTTCTGTTGGTCGATGCGGCGCGCCGCAAGCTGGGCCGACATCTCCAGCTTCTTCAGGTCGCGCTTCGTGAGTTCGTCGTTCGGCGCGTAGCTGAAGCAGCAGAGGGTGCCGTACACGCGGCCATCGTTCAGGATGATCGGCGTGCTCAGGTGCGCGCCGACGGGGAAGGGCGTCGCGGGCAGGTCCGCCGAGAGGGCATGGGCGGCTGCGTTGGCCACCATGCGCGGCAGGCGGCCGTCGATGACGCGCTGGCAGAAGCTTTCTTCGAGCGGATCGGACTGGCCGACTTCGATCGGGCGCTTGCGGGTGCCGGTCTCCACGCGCCGGAACACACGCCGGTTGTCCACGAACTCGGAGACGAACACCACGTCCATCTTCAGGTGCTCGCGCAGCAGGCGCAGGACGTCGGGAACCACGTCGCTGATCAGGGCGTCAGCGCCTTCCGGCGTGGCCACCAGCAGCTCGGAGATGCGGACTTCCAGCATGTCCGGTTCGTATCCGTGGTCTTTGGTTAACAAGTTCAATGAAATGGCCCTCAAGCATGATCAGTTGAATCAAGTTTAGACAAGGAAACATTGTTTTCGCCAGCATACTGGCGCCGTGCCCCTCAACCTTTTGCATCGCCTGGCTGATCAAAAGCTTCCCGTTGCCGTCACGCATGGCAGGGATGTGGATTCGGTGCGCGTGCTCGCCCTTGCCGGGCACGTCAAGGCGTCCATTCCAAAGCCGGTGCGAACGCTCGACGGCTTCGACCAACCGCCAGCGGTGGTCGCTTCGATCACATCGCTGGGGCGCAGCATGATCAAGCGCTTTCCGAGGCGGTAGGGCGGCAATGGCCTCGGCGCGCCACGCCAAAAAATACCCGCCGAAGCGGGTAAAGGAGTCCAGCGCAAGATTAAAGCCGGGCTCTGAGGAATCGAGGTCCCGTGAAAGCCTGCCATCCGCGCACAATTCGCCGACTGTGTCGTCGTTGGCTTCGGCCGAAGGCAGCCCGGGGCTGCCCGCACAACGACGTTACTTCGGCGTGCCGCCCTGAGTTGAACGGCGCTTCTTGGTGCCATCCTTGTTGGTGCGGCGCGTGTCGCGGGTTTCGGCGCGCGCTTCGCCACTGGTTGCAGCCTTGTCTGTGCCGATTGCACCGCCTTCAGGGGTCTTGGCAATGTCCCCGGCCGGAGCCTTCACCTGACCTTGGGCCTTCGAGTTTTTCTTGGCCTCAGCGCGTTGCTGCGACTTGCTGTTGGTGGCGTTGCCTTGCTCATCCGAGGTGCCGGAAGGGTTCTGGGCATACGCACCTGCTGCGAAAAGGCCGGCGATCATGACGGCGAGAAACTTGCTCATGAAAAATGTCCTTCGGAAGTTGGTTTTAAGAACCTCTTGATCAACAGAGAGGTATGCCGACAACGAGCGATCTTCAATGTGCGTTGACAGTGTTTCAACACGGCAACTTTGAAGTAACCCCGCCTGCATCCTGCCTACTTTTTACCTCTGCCCTCTGCCAATTGCAACGCACGGTTAATTCCTCGGTGAGAAGCGGCGCCGCGAATCTGAACGGCGCTCTAAGTGAAACGCCGGGCTTGATGCCGGGCCGAGGAAGGTCGCGACAGGAGTTTCGATGGTCGAGAAATCGGCGCGGCGCACCCGCCGCACGCACACGCCGGCGTTAAAGGCTCAGGCGGCGGTGGCCACTTTGTGTGAAGACGAGACTCCGGCCGAACTTGCCACGCAGTTCGAGTTGCATCCCAATCATGGAGCGGAAGCGGCAATTGCCCGGGCACGCGGCCCAAGCCTTCGGCGGCGGCGCAGCGGCGCCAGCCGAACCGGTCGACCTGAGCCCGCCGCACGCCAAGATCGGGCAGTTGACGCTGGAGCCAAAGGTGGCGTGACACGATTGCACCCGAACTACGCAGAAGGCTCGGCAATGAAAAAAGCCTGCTACCGATGAGATAGCAGGCTTTTCAACGCTGACGCGAGTGTTGGTGGTGGGCCCTGAGTGACTCGAACACTCGACCTACGGATTAAGAGTCCGCTGCTCTACCAACTGAGCTAAGAGCCCCTGAGTTCACATTGCTGTGATCAGGATTGGGTGGGAAGTGTCTATTGCCGGCATCCGGTTCAAGAACAACATCCTGTTCATCCAAGCCCGCTAGTATAGCATGGTTTTTGGAGAGGTTCGGTGTCTCGCGGGCTCGCTTCGCAACTTTCAGACATGCGCATCCATCCTGCCTCGTCGCGACAGGGCGCGGCGCTAGGATGCGCGCCTCATCCCACCTTCCCGCGCTTTCACCGCTACACCTCAAGGACGCCTCCATGACCGAGCCTACTTCCACTCCCGCGCATGTCGTGTTGACCGGCGCCGCAGGCGCGCTTGGCCGCGCAGTCGCACAACAGTTCCTCAGCATGGGTGCGCGCGTTGCCTTGCTCGATCACCACGCCGACAAGCTCGCCGATGCCTTTCCCGGACTCGACAATTCACGGCACTTGCTGATGGCCTGCGACGTGACCTCTGCGCCATCGATGCATGAGACTTCGGCGAAGGTTCTAGAGTCGTTCCGGCACGTCGATACCCTGGTGCACGTGGCGGGTGGCTTCGAGATGGGCGCGCCGGTGCAGGCGCTGGAGCGTGCGAGCTGGGACCGGATGATGAACCTCAACGCCTGGTCCTTCGTCGCGGTGAGCCAGGCTTTCGTGCCGGCCATGATCGAACGCAAGAGTGGTTGCGTGGTCGCGGTCTCTGCCGGGTCCGCCTCGCGTGGCCTGGCCGCGATGTCCGCCTATGTGGCATCCAAGAGCGCGCTGCAGCGCCTGGTGGAAGCGTCGGCCGTGGAACTGAAGCCGCACGGGATTCGCGTCAATAGCATCGCGCCCACGATCCTGGACACCCCGGCCAATCGGCAGGCGATGCCTGACGCCAATCCTGCCGATTGGGTGTCCACCGCAGTCGCCGCGCAAACCATCGCGTACCTTGCGTCGGCGGGTGCGGCGGCGCTGCATGGGCAGCACCTGCTGCTGGACTGACAAAAGCAAAGGCCCAGGCAGATGCCGAGGCCTTCTTGATTCGTTGCAGGAGAAGATGAGGATCGAACGCACGTCCTCCAGATTGCGAAGGCGTGCGCCTGTTTTTGTTCAGTCGATCAACGATCCTGACAAAAGAGCGTGCGAGGCGTCAGCCTTGATACCGTGCGCATCAATCGAGACGTATGTTCTTTTCCTTGATCAACTGGCTCCAGCGAATGGACTCCTTCTTGACCTCCGCAGCCATCTCATCCGGTGTGGACGTGACAGGTTCGGCGTAGGCCAGTTTCAGCTTCTCGATCAGTTCGGGATCGCGGCTCGACTTGGAGACTTCCTGGTTCAGTCGCATGACGATGTCTCTTGGCGTCCCGGCGGGTGCCCAGAACCCTTGGAAGCTCGCGACGTCGGCGCCGGGGACGAGCTCGGCGATGTTCGGGACGTCGGGCGTTGCAGCGTTGCGTTTGCCATAGCCCCAGACGGCCAAGGCCCGCACGCGCCCTTCCTTCATGAAGGGAATCGCGTTCGCAGCAGGTTCCCACACCATGGGGACCACGCCGCCGGCGACATCCGTCAGCGCCCCGCCTTTGTAGGGGACGTGGACCATGTCCACCTTTTCCTGGTTGAGCACGAATTCCATGACCAGATGCGGAAAGCCTCCCAACCCATAGGATGCGTAGCTGTACTTTCCGGGGGCGGCGCGAGCCAGCTTCATCGCCTCGGGCAAGGTCTTGGCAGGGAAGTCCTTGTTGACCACGAGGTAGAGGCCATTGCGTACCGTCTGGGCCACGGGAACGAAGTCCTTGTTGACGTCGAACGGGAGTTTGCTGAAGGCATAGGGGTTGCTGACAAACGAATTTGAAACGGCGTAGAGCAGCGTGTAGCCATCCGCGGGCGCCTTGGCCACCGCGTCTTGCGCGATGTTGCCGGTCGCTCCTGGCCTGTTGTCGACGACGATCGGCTGTCCGAGGGCCTTGGAGAGCTTTTCGCCGTACATGCGTGCAATGACGTCCGCGGCCAGTCCGGCAGGCAGGCCAATGACGATCTTGATGGGTTTGGTCGGCCACGTCGCCTGTGCCGATGCGCCTGCGCAGGCGGCTGCCACCGAGGTAGCGGTGAGAAGTTTGCGAATGAGGGAAGCGGTGGTCATCTTGTCTCCTTTGTGGGCTTCTATCGAGTTGCGAGTGGAACGGGCGGATCCCCTTGTCGAATGCCTCGCAGCGTTCCGCAAGGAGCTGGGCACCGTCGTTGTCCGTGCCCTGGCAATGCGCGGCGCAGGCTTCACCTGGACGGATCGGCCGCCCACGAGGACGTTGACGCGAAGCGGCGCAGTCACCTTTGCTTCACCTCGTCAATGACGCGGTTGCGCAGCAACCCGACACTCTCGACCTCCACCTCAACCACGTCGCCGTCGAACAGGAAGAGCTGGGGCGTCCTGGCAAGCCCGACGCCGGAGGGTGTGCCCATCACGATGACATCGCCGGGTTCCAGTGCCATCGCCTCGCTGACGAGAGAGACGACTGTTGCCGTGTCGAAGACCATCTCCGATGTGTTGGCGGACTGCACCGTCTCGCCGTTCACACGCGTCTCGATCTTCAGGCCGGCGCCACCTGCGGGAAGCTCGTCAGCCGAGACGAACTCCGGTCCGATCGATCCCGAGCGGTCGAAGTTCTTGCCGATCGTCCATTGCGGAGACTTGAACTGGTAGTCCCGCACGGAGCCTTCGTTGGACACGGAGTAGCCCGCGACATGGTCCAGCGCAGACGCCTTGTCGATGTGCCTGCCGCCCTTGCCGATGAAGGCGACGAGTTCCCCTTCATAGTCGAATTGCTGCGAGCACTGCGGTCGCTCGATGGGCTCGTCGTGGCCCACGAAGCTCGACGCCACGCGCAGGAACAGCGTCGGGTACGACGGCTGTTCGAACTTGCTTTCCTTGGTGTGGTCCAGGTAGTTCAGGCCGACGCAGATGATCTTCGTGGGGCTCGGTACGGGCGGAAGGTACTCGATGCCCGCTTCGTCCAGCGGCTGACCCTCTTGCTCGATGGCGATCGCCGCTGCGCGCATGGCTGCGGGGCCTTGCTCGATCAACGCTTTCAGATCCTGGGGGTGGCGATGGGCTTGGCTTTCGCTCAGGGCGCGCAGGCCCGAGGCAGTACGGAGCGCAAGGCGCGGGGACTTCGCAGCCTGGGTCGTGTAGGTCACAAATCGCATGGTTATTTCCGGTGGGACAAGAGGTGTTTAGTAGGTCGGGCTGAATGGCGCCGGTTTGAGAATCCTGGTTTCCTGCGTCTCGATGTACTGGAAGATCCTTGGCGCGTATTCCTGCCACTTCGGATCTGCAGACAAGGCCGCACGGCGCTGCTCGCGGTCGTTCAGGTCGTCGTAGGCCCAGAGATGAACGATCTCGTTCAAGGGGCCGATCTCCGTGTTGAAGTAGCCGACGAGTCGGCCGAGATACTTTCGCTGCAACCCAAGGCCGCCTTCGTGCTCATAGGTGCGCAGGTAGTCGCGGACAGTGCCGGCCTTGACGCGGTAGGTCCGTTGCTCAACGATCATGGCGGTCTCCTTTTTGGACGTGCGCCTGCCCAGCCGGGGCAGGAATGCCTGTACCGGATGCCGGGCAAACGCGGGGTTGCTCAGTGCGGCGCGGGGAAGTTGGTGTCGTGCCTCTTGCTGATCTCCGCCACCTTCTCGCCGGAGAAGCCTGGCCCGGCAAGCGCCGAGATCTCCTTGAAGTAGCGGTCCTGTCCGCCCGGTACGCTCCAGTCGAGCATGCGGGCCGTGGTGGTGCCCGCGTTCTTGAAGCGGTGCACGACACCTCGCGGCAGGTAGACGATGCTGCCCGGACCCACGGTGCGCGTGACGTCGCCTACCGTCAGTTCGTAGGTGCCTTCCACGATGAAGAAGCACTCCTCCTGCGTGAAGTGCAGATGGTCCGGCGGTCCTTCGCCCGGCCTGTGGCACGCCATGATCACGGAGATCGTCCCGCCGGTGTCTTCGCTGCTGAGCAGCACCTGCATGTCGAGTCCGAATGGCTTGATCGCGGTCGCTTCCTCTGGCGTGACGATGAGTCCGCCGCTCTTGAAGTGCTCTGTTTGCATGCTATGTCTCCTGTGGGGAAAGGGTCGTTCTGGAAGTGGCAATGAACGCTTCCATTGGAAGCACCGGGCGGCCGCGCACCATCGGTACGCAGTCAGGCGGAAACTCCTGCCGGAAGGTGAATCCTTCCGCGAGGGCCTTGTCAAGATAGGCCTCGAGGTTTCGCATCGCGCCGGTCTCGTAGTCGTGCAAAACCGTGAGCGCCCATTCCAGTCGGCGCGCTTGCGCAAGAGCCGTTTCGACCCAGCCGTCCGGGTCTTCCCAATCGCGTGGGATGGAATTCCAGAACACGCACGTGTAGCGATTCGTCTTCAGAAGCTCGAATGCTTCCGGACTGAGCAAATGCGTTCCAAGCACGCCGCCGCCGCCGAACGGGCGGAACAGCCTGTCGGGGTGGGCAATGCGACCGATCAGGTCTTGGGTGCGGCCGATTTCCTTGAGGGGCGCATCGGGGTCGGTCGTCTCGCCAAGAGGCACATCGTGGGTGTACGTGTGATTGCCGATCCAGTGGCCTTGTTCAGCGGCTAGTTGCGCCAGCGCCATGGTTTCCCTGGACATCAGGTTCTGGCCGAGCACGAAGAAGGTTGCCCGGATGCCGTAGCGTGCCAGCACATCGAGGACGTGAGGCGTGACCGTCGTGGTCGGCCCGTTGTCGAAGGTGAGCGTGATCGGCCGGCTCATTGGCGCTCCGTTGCCGTCCGCTGGGCGACCGGGTCACATGCTTCGGGGGGTCTTGCCACCTGTGTCTCCAGAACTGTTGTTGAACCTGGTGCTGATGATCAACAGTCGGGCGTTTATGCACAATACGGAAACTAAAGAAGATACTTTTTCCAGAACGAGAGGAATGCCACACCATGCCCGACTTCTTGAATCAGGCGAGCGTGCTCTCGCTGCGATGCTTCGTAGCGGTCGTGAATGCGAACAGCTTCTCGACTGCTGCTCGTCAACTGCGCATGGCGCCGTCGTCGGTCACCAAGCATCTGCAGCTTCTTGAGCGTGCAACGGGCGCAGCACTGGTCCACCGGACAACGCGGCGCATCAGCGTCACCGACGCTGGCGAGGCGTTCTATGCACGGTGCGTGGACATCCTCGAACAGCTCGAGGGCGCCGTCGCCGGCATCGCTGGCGAGCAGGCAGCCGGAGGCCACTTGCGCGTGACCGCGCCGCCGTCCTTTGCCTCCGCAGTCCTGGCGCCCGGATTGCCCAGGTTCCTCGAGCAACATCCCGGCGCCACGGTGGACCTTGTCGTGAGCAGCGATGTTCCCGATCTGGTCCGCGAGCGGGTGGATCTCGCCATCTTCATCGGGGACGAACTGCCTACGAAGCAGGCGCAAGTCGTGCTGGCCGAAGGCCCTCAAGTGCTGTGTGCGTCGCCGGCATACCTGAAAGCGAATGGCACGCCGCTGTCATTGGCCGACCTTGAACAACACCGCTGCTTGTGCCCGCGCTTTTCTGAAGTGGCCGAGACGTGGCACTTGCGATCCGGCAAGGAGTGGAAGTCGATGCGGCCAAACGCAGTGCTTCTGTCGGACAACGGCGACGCGCTAAGGAGCGCGTGCATTGCGGGTGCGGGCATCGGCAACTTCTATCGCTTCCATGTCGCGGAAGGCCTGGCGAAGCGCATGCTTGTCGAGGTGCTGCCGCAACATCCCCTCCGCGCCAAGACGATCTACGCAGTCCTGCCGCATCGCCACATGATCAGGCCGCTGGTGCGGGGCTTTACAGCCTTCCTGCGAGAGGAGGTGGAGGGTGCGCTGGGTGCAACCGCAAAGTTGACGTCGCAGCGATCGGGCAGGAAGGCGAGGACTGCGAGTTGAGTTGGATTGATGTGCGGCCGGTGTGGCCGGTCCGCTTGCCGATGGGTGCCATCGGCGTGTCCCACGGTCGTCCCGCCGATGGCGGAACGTGTTTCCGTAGGACACTCGATTCGTTGGTGGAGAGGATGAGGATCGAACTCACGACCTCCGCATTGCGAACGCGGCGCTCTCCCAGCTGAGCTACCCCCCCAACGCGGTGCGAGTGTAGCGCGATTCACGGGAAGTTTGCGCGCGTGCAAAGATCATGTCCTCACTGCTCGCACAAGGAATGACGCATGGCGCCGTACGACGATCCGCACTGGCTCGACCGCATGTACAACAACCGGGCGCGCGTGCCCGAACACCCCGCGTATTTCGCCCGGTGGGCGGAAAACTCGGCGAGCGTGCGGGCTGCCCAGCCGGATGGCGTCGACCTGCCCTACGGCAGCGGCGTCAACGAGACGCTCGACGTGTTCCGTGCTGCCAAGTCGGGCGCCCCGGTGCTGGTGTTCATCCATGGCGGCTACTGGCGTTCGCTCGACAAGAGCGACCACTCGTTCCTTGCGCCATCCTTCAACGGGCGCGGCGCCTGCGTGGTTGTGCCCAACTACGCCCTTTGCCCCGGCACCCTCGAACAGCCGGTCACCATTCCCGACATCGCGTTGCAGATGGTCAAGGCGCTCGTCTGGACTTCGCGGCACATTGCGGAATTCGGCGGCGATCCGGCACTCATCACTGTCGCCGGTCACTCGGCTGGCGGGCATCTCGCGGCGATGTTGCTGGCCTGCCATTGGGATGCGCTCGGGCTGCCGCCCGGCACGGTGCGCAATGCGCTGTCCTTGTCGGGGCTGTATGACCTGCGACCGCTGATGCACACGCCCTCGTTGAAGGGCGCACTGCGCCTGACCGAAGAAGACGTCCGCCGCGCCAGTCCCGCCTTGTGGCAGGCACCTGCGATCGGCCAGCTCTACAGCGTGGTCGGCGGCAGCGAGAGCGAGGAATTCCTGCGCCACAACATGCTGATCCGCGAGGCCTGGGGCGCGCACGCCGTGCCGGTGTGCGAGGTGTTATCCGGGCTCGACCACTTCAGCATCGTCGATGCGCTGGCCGAGCCGGGCCACAGGCTCCATCGGCTCGCGATGGAGCTGCTTTCGGCTACATGAGCAGGTGTTCGCCGGCGTTGTCGCCGCCCAGGGTGACGTAGTTGACCTTGCGGATGTCCATCAACTTCTTGCCGCCGGCGTAGCTGATGGAGCTTTGCACGTCCTGCTCCATCTCGACCAGCGTGTTGGCCAGCTTGCCCTTGATCGGCTCGAGGATGCGCTTGCCTTCGACGTGCTTGTACTCGCCCTTGTTGAAGTCGCTGGCCGAGCCGTAGTACTCCTTGAACAGCACGCCGTCCACCTCGACCGTCTTGCCGGGCGATTCCTCGTGGCCCGCGAACAGCGAGCCGATCATCACCATCGAGGCGCCGAAGCGGATGCTCTTGGCAATGTCGCCGTGGTCGCGGATGCCACCGTCGGCAATGATCGGCTTGGTGGCGACACGGGCGCACCACTTGAGCGCGCTGAGTTGCCAGCCGCCGGTGCCGAAGCCGGTCTTGAGCTTGGTGATGCAGACCTTGCCCGGGCCGATGCCGACCTTGGTCGCGTCCGCGCCCCAGTTCTCCAGGTCGATCACGGCTTCAGGCGTGCCGACGTTGCCGGCAATGACGAACGACTTCGGCAGCTTCTCCTTGAGGTAGCCGATCATGTTCTTCACGCTGTCGGCATGGCCGTGCGCGATGTCGATGGTGATGTACTCGGGCGTGAGGCCCTTGGCGACGAATTTGTCGACTGTCTCGTAGTCGGCCTTCTTCACGCCGAGCGAGATCGAGGCGAACACGCCCTTGCCCTGCATGTCCTGGACGAACTTGACGTTGTCGAGGTCGAAGCGGTGCATCACGTAGAAGTAGCCGTTTTGCGCCAGCCAGAGGCAGATGGTCTCGTCGACCACCGTCTTCATGTTGGCCGGCACGACCGGGATGCGGAAGCTGCGGCCGCCCAGTTCGACGCTGGCGTCGCACTCGGAACGGCTTTCCACGCGGCACTTGCGCGGGAGCAAAAGGATGTTGTCGTAGTCGAAGATTTCCATGATGAACCAGGCTCCTTGAGAGGATCGTTTGAATGAACGAATGAGCGCTTGGTCCGGCCGGCCTTTGCGACGTCCCGCGGAGGGACGCCCACAAAAAACCGGGCGCAAGAAACTTGGGCCCGGTGTCTGATTCTACGCCCCCGCGCCGGGTGCATCGAAGGCGCCTTCGTATACCCCCTATTCGCAGCGCAGATGCGCAGCGACCGGGGCGGGCGCGCTTCCTACAATCGACGGATGCTCACCGATCTTGCGCCACAGACTGGCTCGCCCCTGCTCCAGAACCTCAATCCGGAGCAACTGGCCGCAGTCACCTTGCCGGCGGGCAACGCGCTGATCCTGGCCGGCGCCGGCTCGGGCAAGACCCGCGTGCTGACCACCCGCATTGCGTGGCTGATGCAGACAGGACAGGTGTCGCCGGGCGGCATCCTGGCCGTGACCTTCACCAACAAGGCCGCCAAGGAAATGATGACGCGGCTGTCGGCGATGCTTCCGGTCAATGTGCGCGGCATGTGGATCGGCACCTTCCACGGCCTGTGCAACCGCTTCCTGCGCGCGCACTGGAAACTGGCCGGCTTGCCCTCGACCTTCCAGATCCTCGACACGCAGGACCAACTCTCGGCCATCAAGCGGCTGATGAAGCAGTTCAACGTCGACGACGAGCGCTTTCCGGCCAAGCAGACGCAATGGTTCATCGCCGGTGCGAAGGAAGACGGGCTGCGTCCGCGCGACGTCGAGGCGCGCAGCGAAGACGATCGCAAGAAGATCGAGCTGTATCAACTCTACGAAGAGCAATGCCAGCGCGAGGGCGTGGTCGACTTCGGCGAACTCATGCTGCGCAGCTACGAACTGCTGCGCGACAACGATCCCATTCGCGAGCACTACCAGCGCCGCTTTCGCCACATCCTCATCGACGAGTTCCAGGACACGAACCGGCTGCAGTACGCCTGGATCAAGATGCTCTCGGGTGCGACCATCGAGGGCACGTTCCGGCCGGGCGGCAACAGCGTGATCGCGGTGGGCGACGACGACCAGAGCATCTACGCCTTCCGCGGCGCGCGCGTCGGCAACATGGCCGACTTCGTGCGCGAGTTCCATGTGCAGCAGCAGATCAAGCTGGAGCAGAACTACCGCAGCTACAGCAACATCCTCGATTCGGCGAATGAGCTGATCGGACACAACACCAAGCGGCTCGGCAAGAACCTGCGCACCGAGCAGGGGCCGGGCGAGCCGGTGCGCGTGTATGAATCGACCAGCGATTTCGCCGAGGCCCAGTGGATGGTCGACGAGATTCGGCAACTGGTGCGGGATGGCATCGACCGCAGCGAAATGGCCGTGCTCTATCGCAGCAACGCGCAGAGCCGGGTCATTGAGACCGCGCTGTTCAATGCGTCGGTGCCGTACCGCGTGTACGGCGGCCTGCGTTTCTTCGAGCGCGCGGAAATCAAGCATGCGCTGGCCTACCTGCGGCTGCTGGAAAACAAGGACGATGACACGAGCTTCCTGCGCGTCGTCAACTTTCCGCCGCGCGGCATCGGCGCGCGAAGCATCGAGCAGTTGCAGGACGCGGCGCGGGCGCGGGAGCAGTCGCTGCACGATGCGGTGGGCTTGCTCGGCGGCAAGGCCGGCTCGAACCTGTCGGCCTTCGTCGCGAAGATCGATGTATTGCGCGAGCAGACGCAGGGCATTTCGCTGCGGGAGATCATCGAGCTCGTGCTCGACCACAGTGGGCTCTTGGAACACTACAAGGCGGACCGCGAAGGCGCCGACCGCCTGGAGAACCTGGACGAACTGGTGAACGCCGCCGAGAGCTTCGTCACGCAGGAAGGCTTTGGCCGCGACGCGGTTGCGCTGCCGGTCGACGAGTTGCGCCAGAGCGCCGCGAGCCAGGGCATCGACTCCAGCCGGCCACTGCTGGACATCCCGCTGGCAGATCTTGCGCCCGACGCGGACACCGGCGAAACCCTGAGCCCGCTGGCCGCCTTCCTCACGCATGCGGCGCTCGAGTCCGGCGACAACCAGGCCAAGGCCGGACAGGATGCCGTGCAACTCATGACGGTGCACGCCGCCAAGGGCCTGGAGTTCGACTGCGTGTTCATCACCGGCATGGAAGAGGGCCTGTTCCCGCACGAGAACTCGATGAGCGACCGCGACAGCCTCGAGGAAGAGCGCCGCCTGATGTACGTCGCGATCACGCGCGCACGCAAACGCCTGTACCTGAGCCATTCGCAGACGCGCATGCTGCACGGCCAGACGCGCTACAACCTCAAGAGCCGGTTCTTCGAGGAGTTGCCCGAGAGCGCGCTCAAGTGGCTGACGCCGAAGAACCAGGGCTTTGGCCAATATGGCGGCTCGACGGGCGCGGGACGTGCTGCCGGCGGTGCTTCGGGCAATCGCTACGGCTCGGGCTCGGGCTCGGGCTACGGATCGGGTTCCGGCTACGGCGGTGGCAGCCGCGCCCCGGAAACCTACGGCAGCGGCGCCGTGCCGGTCCAGAAAGCCGCGCCCTCGCACGGTCTGCGCATCAGCCAGCAGGTGTTCCACAACAAGTTCGGCGAAGGCACGGTAGTAGCGCTCGAAGGCAGTGGGGACGATGCGCGCGCGCAGATCAAGTTCTCGCGGCACGGCATCAAGTGGCTGGCGCTGTCGGTGGCCAAGCTGACGCCGGTGTGAGCGGCGCGCCGGCCGCGCCCCTGGCCGGTAGATTCAGTCCGCGTCGAAGGTATCGCGGAAACTGAACCAGGTGGAACTGAGCGGCATCGCCGCCAGCGACAGGGCGCAGGCGATCATGAGCGCGCCGCCGAGCACCGATGCCGCGTCCCCCAGCGCCAGCGCGCCGACGCCGACCAGCAGCGTGGCGATCAGCGCGAAGCCGACGGCCGCGAGCATGCAGACGCCGAACCACGACAACAGGAACATCGCATACGCGCTGAAGTTGCGAAACAGCGCCACCAGGCTGAAGAACAGGCTCTTGACCGGCTCGACGCCGTGCCAGTGCACGAGCCCCGGCGCATGCCACATGGCCAGCGACAGCGGCAGGTTCAGGCACATCACGAACAACTGCGCCAGCTGGAACCGGCGGCCGGCCATGACCTCCGGCGTGACGCTGCTGTTGAACAGGTAGGCGCCCGCGACCAGGCCGCCGTCGATCAGCGCGGAAACCCCGACCACCACTGCGAAATACAGAGCTGAGATGACGCCCAGCACCATCATCGGTCGCCAGCGCAAGCGAAAGGCCTGGATGGCGGCGGAGAACATGGCGGGACCGACGGGCTTTGGCGTTTCGGCGTTGCTCGCCACCGACGCTGCGACCATCATGCCCAGCGTCAGCAGCGGCACGAACAGGAAGGGCAGGAAGCCGCCGAGGAACGGCACTTGCGCGACGATCGAGATCAGCGCCATCAAGGCGAAGAACAGCGAGATGAAAGCCAGCGGCTGCCGCCAGAAGGTGCGCAAGCCGAGCCGGACCCATTCGACTCCTGCGCGGGCTGGTACGAGGTGGAGCTTCATGGGCAGGCGGTTTGCAATGCGGGCCGCACCTGCAGCGGGGCGTCCAGTTGCCGGACACGCTGGCGCAGGACGCGCTCGAAGTGCGTCGGGTCGTGCGGCTTGAGCATGCTGGCTTCGCGCGGCAGGTGGAAGTCCCACAGGCGCGAGATCCAGAAGCGCAGCGCGGCGGCGCGCAGCATGGCGGGCAGCAGTTTGCGCTCGGACGGGTTCAGGGGGCGTACGGCGCAGTAGGCGTCGAGCAGGGCGGCGGAGCGGCCTGCGTCGGGCGCGCCGGTGGGCAGGTCGATGGCCCAGTCGTTCAGGCACACGGCGAGGTCGAACAACCAGGTGTCGGTGCCGGCGAAGTAGAAGTCGAACACGCCGGTCAGGCGCGGCTTGCCGTCCTCGTCCACGGAGAACATGGCGTTGTCGCGGAACAGGTCGGCATGGATCGGGCCGCGCGGCAGGGCGAGGTAGGCGGAGGACTCGGCCACATGGTTCTGGTAGGCCAGTTCGCCTTGCAGCAATGAGGCTTGCGGCGCGTCGAGGTAGGGCAGCACGACCGGGGTGGTCTCGTTCCACCAGGGCAGTCCGCGCAGGTTGGGCTGGATGCGCGGGAAGTCGCGCGCGGCGATGTGCATGCGGGCCAGCAAGCGACCCAGCTCGGTGCAATGCGCTGCAGTCGGCTGGAGTTCGCTGTGGCCGGTCAGCTTCTGCACCACGGCGGCCGGCTTGCCCTGCACCGTGTGCAGCAGTTCGCAAGGCGCGTTGGCGGCGCGCTCCAGCGCATGGCCCATCGGCGCGAGATGGATGGCCGGATCGGCCGCTGGCGCGGGCACCGGGATGCCGCGCTCCGCGAGGTGCTGCATCAGGCAGAGGTAGTAGGGGAGCTGGTCGAAGTGCAGCCGCTCGAACAGCGTCAGCACGTATTCGCCACGGTCGGTGGTGGCGAAGTAGTTGGTGTTCTCGATACCGCCCTGGATGCCGCGCAACTCGCGCAGTTCTCCGAGATCCAGGCGTTGCAGCAACGCGCGCGCTTCATCCGGCGCGACTTCCGTGAAGACAGCCACGGACGCTCAGAACTTGAAGACGTTCCAGACCCGCGGGCCATTGCCCCCGGCGTCGGATTGGCCAGGCTGGTTCTGCTGCGCGCGGGCACCGGTGCCTGGCAGCACCTCGTACTCGGGAGCGGTGCCCTTGGGCTTGACGGTGATGCTCTGGGTCTGGCCGCCGTAGCGAACCTCGTCGACCGTGGCGTTGCCGTCTTCGACGTGGATGTTCTCGATCTTCTGGTTCTGCCGGCCCGACGCGCCCTCTGGGACGGGCCGCTGCTGCGGCGCGGCTTCTGCAGGCGCTGGCTGCGGGGTCTGGGCCTGGACGGCGGCCAGCGGCAATACACAGGCGAATACCGCAAGGGTATGGCGAACGGGCAGCAAATGGAGTCGGCGCATGAGCGGGATTGTAGGCCGCTGCACATGCCCGCGTTGTAAGAAGGTGCCAGCGGCAAGCGCCTGTCGGAGGCGCTTCCGGCGCGGGGCAAAATGGCCCGATGACCGACAAGAAAACGCTGCTGCTCATCGACGGATCGAGCTATCTTTACCGTGCCTTCCACGCCATGCCGGACCTGCGCGCCGTGCCCGGCGACGCCACCAGCCCCGCCACCGGCGCCATCCGGGGAATGATCAACATGACCCAGGCGCTGCGGCGCGAGGTGCGGGCCGATTACGCCGCCTGCGTCTTCGATGCGCCGGGCAAGACCTTCCGCGACGACTGGTATGGCGAGTACAAGGCCAACCGGTCCCCCATGCCCGACGACCTGCGCAGCCAGGTGGCGCCGATCTACGAGGTGGTGCGGCTGCTCGGCTGGCCGGTGATGGTGGTGCCGGGCGTGGAGGCTGACGACGTGATCGGCACGCTGGCGCGCACCGCCGCCGACCAGGGCGTTGAAGTCATCGTGTCGAGCGGCGACAAGGACATGAGCCAGTTGGTCGACGAGCACATCACCATCATCGACACGATGAACGGCAAGAAGCGCGACGTGGCGGGCGTGACGGCGGAATTCGGCGTGCCGCCCAAGCTGATGATCGACTACCAGACGCTGGTGGGCGACTCGGTGGACAACGTGCCGGGGGTTGAGAAGGTCGGGCCCAAGACAGCGGCCAAATGGCTGCTGGAATATGGCTCGCTCGACGGGCTGATTGCGCGGGCGGGGGAGGTCAAGGGACAGGCCGGCGAGAACCTGCGCAAGGCGCTGGACTGGTTGCCGCAGGGCAAGCGCCTCGTGACGATCCGCACCGACTGCGACCTGGCGGAGCACGTGGCCGGCCTGCCTGCGCTCGACGCGCTGGTGCCCGGTGCGCAGCAGGTCGAGGAACTGAAGACCTTCTACGAGAAATACGGCTTCAAGAGCCTCGTGAAGACGCTTGAAACGCATGCCGTTCCGCCGGAGCTGATCGAGGAAAGCAACAAGGGCCAGAAGAGCGCCGACCCCAACCCCGGCCTGTTCGACGAGCCGGCGATGGCGGCGGCCGAGAAGGTCAGCAACCTGGCCTATGACACCGTCATGACCTGGGCGCTGTTCGACGCGTGGCTTGCGAAGATCGAGGCGGCGGAACTGGTTGCGATCGATACCGAGACCACCTCGCTCGACGAGAGTCGCGCCGAGATCGTCGGCGTCAGTTTCAGCGTGAAACCGGGCGAGGCCGCCTATGTGCCGGTGGGCCACAACTACCCCGATGCGCCCGAGCAGTTGCCGCGCGACGAGGTGCTCGCCAGGCTCAAGCCCTGGCTCGAGAACGGCGCGAAGAAGAAGCTGGGCCAGCACGTCAAGTACGACCGCCATGTCTTCGCGAACCACGGCATCGAGGTACAGGGCTATGCGCACGACACCATGCTGCAGAGCTATGTGCTCGAAGTGCACAAGCCGCATGGCCTGGCCAGCCTGGCGGAGCGCCACTTGGGCCGCAGTGGCATCGACTACGAAGACCTCTGCGGCAAGGGCGCTCACCAGATCTCGTTCAGCCAGGTGTCGATCGACAAGGCAGCGGAATATTCATGCGAGGACAGCGACCAGACGCTCGACGTTCATTTGGCGCTGTGGCCGCAGTTGCAGGCGGACGAGAAGCTGAACTTCATCTATCAGCTGGAGATGCAGAGCAGCGAGGCGTTATATCGCGTCGAACGCAACGGTGTGCTGATCGATGCGGCGCAGCTGTCGGCGCAGAGCCACGAACTCGGCACGCGCATCATGGCGCTGGAGCAGGAGGCCTACGGGATCGCCGGGCAGCCCTTCAACCTCGGCTCGCCGAAGCAGATCGGCGACATCTTCTTCAACAAGCTCGGCCTGCCGGTGATCAAGAAGACGCCGAGCGGTGCGCCGAGCACCGATGAAGAGGTGCTGGAGAAGCTGGCGGAGGACTATCCGCTGCCGGCCAAGATACTCGAGCACCGCGGCCTGTCGAAGCTCAAGGGCACCTACACCGACAAGCTCGGCCAGCTCGCCAACCCGCGCAGCGGCCGCGTGCACACGCACTACGCGCAGGCGGTGGCGGTGACGGGGCGCTTGAGCAGCAACGACCCCAACCTGCAGAACATCCCGATCCGCACGCCGGAGGGCCGGCGCGTGCGCGAGGCCTTCGTGGCGCCGGCGGGCAGCGTGATCGCGAGCGCCGACTATTCGCAGATCGAGCTGCGCATCATGGCGCACCTGAGCGATGACGCTTCGCTGCTGCGCGCCTTCACCGAGGGCATCGACGTGCACCGCGCGACCGCGGCGGAGGTGTTCGGCAGCACGCCCGAGCAGGTGTCTAGCGAGCAGCGGCGCTATGCCAAGGTGATCAACTTCGGATTGATCTACGGCATGAGCAGCTTCGGCCTGGCGCGCAACCTCGGCATCGAGACCAAGGCTGCGGCCGCGTATATCGACCGCTACTTCCAGCGCTATCCCGGTGTGAAGGTGTACATGGACGAGACCAAGGCGCTGGCCAAGGAGAAGGGCTACGTCGAGACCGTGTTCGGCCGCCGCCTCTACTTGCCGGAGATCAATTCACCCAATGGCCCGCGGCGCGGCGGGGCCGAGCGTGCCGCCATCAACGCGCCGATGCAGGGCACGGCGGCCGACCTCATCAAGCTCAGCATGGTCGAGGTGCAGCGCGTGCTCGATGCCGAGCAGCGCGGAACGAAGATGATCATGCAGGTGCACGACGAACTGGTGTTCGAAGTGCCCGAGACCGAAGCCGACTGGGTGCGTAGCGAGATCCCGCGCATCATGGCCGGCGTGGCCGCGCTGAAGGTGCCGCTGCTGGCCGAGATCGGCTTCGGGCCGAACTGGGACAAGGCGCACTGAACGGCTCGTGCGGGTGGCCTGGGAAAGGACATCGCACGAATGCGGGATCGGGCAGCCGAACGCAGAAGTCGCAAAGGTTTCGCAGAAGTCGCAAAGGGAAGACCAAGAAAATTCTTGAATCTCTCTTTTGCGACTTTTGCGACTTTTGCGTATTTTTGACTTCCTTGCGTTCGGCTGTCCGCTTTTCGAACCGCGTTGCAACGACTGAAGTAGGTGCATTCCTTCACCACGCGGGGGCGTGCGCCGCTTTCCGTCACAGCGCCTGTTTTTTCTCATCGGCTCGGTGATTCCACGCCAAAGGAATGTCGATGCTCCACCCAGACCTGAAGAACGAATTCGATTCCCTGCACCCCGGCGATTCCAGCGCGGCGGGCGCGTCGCGCCGCACCGCGCTCAAGATCGCGATCGGCGTGGGCTATGCGGCGGCGACGCTGCCGATCGCGGCGCAGACCGTGGTCAACACGACAGGCGAAGGCCTGAAAGCCGGGCCGGTGAGGTACGCGGTGAATGGCTTCGACGTGCCGGCCTACATGGCCATGCCCGCCGGCAAGGCGGACCTGCCGGTGATCCTCGTGGTCCAGGAGGCGTTCGGCGTGACCGACTACATCGCCGACACCTGCCGCCGCTTCGCGCACCAGGGCTTTCTCGCGATCGCGCCGGAGCTCTATGCGCGCCAAGGGGATCCGCGCAAGTTCGCCGACACCTCGAAGCTCATGGGCGAGATCGTGTCGAAGGTGCCGGATGCGCAAGTGCTGGCCGACCTGGATGGCGCACTCGACTTCGCGGGCGCGAATGGCGGCAACGTGGCCAAGGCCGGCATCACCGGGTTCTGCTGGGGTGGGCGCATCGTGTGGCTGTATGCGGCCACGGGCAAGGTCAAGGCTGGCGTAGCCTGGTATGGCCGGTTGGTGGGACAGGCGAGCGCGCTCACACCCCGGCAACCGGTCGACGTCGGCGCGATGTTGCAGGCGCCGGTGCTGGGTCTCTACGGCGGCCAGGACCAAGGCATTCCGCTTGACACGATTGATAAGATGAAATCGGTCCTGGCGATCGGTACGCCTGCTGCCAGGGCCTCGCAGCTCGTCGTGTACGCGGAAGCGGGTCACGCCTTCCATGCCGACTACCGCCCCAGCTACGTGAAGAGCGCGGCCAATGATGGCTGGCGGCGCGCGCTGGAGTGGTTCACGGCCAACGGCGTGGGCTGACGACGACAATCGCCACCACGGCATTCGCGCTGAGCGCATACGAGCCGTCCTTCGGGGCGGCTTTTGTTTTACCCATGAACCTGATAGCCATCCTCGTCGCTACCCTGATTGCCGGCATCGGCAGCGTCTGGATCGCGGCCCTGCTGCTGCGCCTGGGCGTGCAGCGCAACGACAGCGCGCAAGGCGCGCAATACCTGCTGAGCCTGGCGGCCGGGGCGCTGCTGGCCACGGCCTTCATGCACCTGTTGCCCGAGGCCTTCGAAAGCGGCCTGGAGCCGGCCACGCTGTTCGCGATGCTGCTGTTCGGGCTGGTGGTTTTCTTCCTGCTCGACAAGGCGGAGTTGTGGCATCACGGGCATGAACACCACCATGACCACGACGACGCGCATCAGGGCCACGACCATGGCCACGCGCACCATCATCACCACCACGATGACGCGCCGCGTTCCGGCAGCTGGGCCGTGCTGACCGGCGACAGCGTGCATTGTTTCGGCGACGGCGTGCTGATCGCCTCGGCGTTCATCGCGGACCTGCGCCTGGGCATGGTGGCCGCGCTGGCCGTGCTGGCGCACGAGGTGCCGCATCACATCGGCGACCTGGTGGTGCTTCGCCAGACCTCGGCCAACCCGCGTGCCGCACTGGTGAAGGTGTCGCTGGCCGGCACCATGACCGCTCTTGGCGGGCTGGTCGGCTGGGCGCTGGTCGACTCGCTGCACGGCCTGCTGCCGTACTTCCTGGTGCTGGCCAGCAGCAGCTTCATCTACGTGGCGCTGGCCGACCTGATCCCGCAATTGCAGAAACGCCTGACCACGCGCCAGACCGTGGCGCAGATCGCCTGGCTGGCGCTCGGCATCGTCCTTGTCACAGGCGTGAGCCGGCTGGCGCACGGCGGGCATGGGCATGAGCCCGGCCACGGGCATGACCATGGCGCGGCGCACGCGGCGTCTCGCCCGACGGCATCGAATGCCAGCGTATTTCAACGGCTGTTGACCCTTTGAACCCAAATCAGGCGCACCATTGGGGGTCTGAGAGGAAATCCAAGGAGCACGAACATGAGCAGGGCCCCATCCACCCGCCGTACCGTCAAGCCGCCTCCGGGCGCACCTGACGTTCCCATGCTTGGCGATGGCCTGGAGGCGTCGGACGACGACCTGGCCGACGAACTCGAGGAAGAAACCGGCATCGACCTCACCGATGCCAGCGAACTCGATGCCGACAACGTCCCGATGGACGAGGAGTTCGACCGCGTGATGCAGGCGCCTGACTGATCGGCCCCGCTCCGCCGACAGCCCGCAGCGGCTTCAGGCCCTGCGCACGGCGGCGCGCACGGCGGCCTTGACGGAGGGCTGGTCTGCGTAGAAGTGAAGGTCTTCCACGCCTTCCGATGTCGCCTTGGCGGCGTAGGCGTTGATTTCCGCAGCCGTCACCTTGTCCAGCGGGCCGGCCACGGGCACGATCAGGTCGTGCTCGGCGCCGGCGGCCTCCCACAGCTTGATCGAGGTGGCGTAGTTGTCGGCGGGATCGCCATGGTCCACCTTGCCCCGGCCGCCGCGCCACCATGCCTGCGGCAGCAGCACCGTCGCATGCTCGAAGAATGCGGCCCAAGGCAGGTGCGGATGTCGGGCCATCGCGCGATAGTGCGAGGTCACGCCGAAGGGGCGGCCGTTGGCCGCGCCGCAGACGGTCTCGCAGAAGCGGCTGGCCAAGTCGGCCAGGCCGGGACGGTCCCAGTCGCAGGTGGTCTGTCCAGGCGCGCCCTCGGGGCCGACGTAGTAGCCGTCGAGGCCGTGCGCGAACAGGGTGACCGCCTGCTGCGCTTGCTGCATGGCCGGATCCCGCAGGGCCGAGGGACGGCCCCATCCGTACACCGCCATGCCCGCTGCGTGGAACACGCCGATGGCCTTGCGCACGTTGTTGTCGGTGTGGATCGCCACGCCGGTGGCGCCGTATTGCTGCGCGCTCTCCAGGAAGCCATGCACATCGTCATAGTGGACGACCCAGAGGACCTTTTTTCGAGACATGACACTGCCGCCCGTCAACATGGGATGAATGGTGTCGGTAGCGTGCGCGTGCCAGGGCGATTCGGCATCCCTTCCGCGAGGGAGTCGGTGGGCATGCGGGGGGCATAGCATCCGCACATGACGAGCTTCATGATGCGCGGCTTCTCCATCGCTCTCGCAAGCGTTGCGAGCATGTTTGCAGCCGCGGCGGCGACGCAGGAGGTGCAGGTCTACCGCGGCACCTGCGATGCATCCGCCGCCTCTGCGCTGGGCCCCGACCACTTCGTGGTGGCGAGCGACGAAGACAACATCCTGCGCATCTACCGCCACGGCCAACCGGAGCCGGTGTCGACGCTGCCATTGGCCGCATTCCTCGGGAGCGGCGACGAGGAATCCGACATCGAGGGCGCGGCCACGGTCGGCAATCGCATCTACTGGATCAGCTCGCATGGGCGCAACCGCAATGCCAAGCCGCGCCCGGCACGCCAGCGCTTCTTCGCGACCGACTTCGACCTGTCGACCACGCAGCCCACGCTGCGGCCGGCCGGCAAGGCTTATGCGGGGCTGCAGGCCGACCTGCTGGCAACGCCGGCAGGGCAGCGGCTGGGGCTGGCGCAAGCAGCCCAACGCGCGCCGGAGGCGGAAGGCGGCTTCAACATCGAGAGCCTGGCGGCCACGCCGAAAGGTCCGCTGCTGGTGGGATTTCGCAATCCATTGATTGGCAGTGACGCGCTGCTGATGCCGCTGCTGAATCCGCTCGATGTGCTGGAAGGCCGCCCCTCCGAATGGGGCGCGCCGATCACGCTGGCGCTGGGCCAGCGCGGCCTGCGCAGCATGGAAACGACGAGCACGGGCTACCTGCTGGTGGCCGGCCCGACCGCCGACGCGGGCACGTTTGCGCTGTTTCGCTGGTCTGGGCAGGCGGCGGACGCGCCCGTGCAATTGAAGCAGGTGGACCTCGGCACCCTGCGGCCCGAGGCGCTGTTCGCCATCCCCGGCAGCAGCGAGATGCAGTTGCTCAGCGACGACGGCGGCCTGACCACCGGCGGTGTCGAATGCAAGGCCCGCCCGGCCGCCGAGCGCACATTCCGCAGCCTGCGCTTCAAGCCCTGAGTCGGGCTCTGTCGATCACTCGAGGGTGAAGCCCACCTTCAACGTCACCTGCCAATGCGCGACCTTGCCGTCCTTCACATGGCCGCGCGTTTCGAGCACCTCGAACCACTGGATGTTGCGCACCGACTCGCTGGCCTTGGCGATGGCGTTCTTCACCGCGTCGTCGCTGCCGTTGGGCGACGAGCCGGTGAGTTCGATGTGCTTGTAGATGTGCGTGCTCATGGTGTCTCCGTCGGGTTGGAAGCTGATCACGGGCATCTTATGACCGAAGAGGCTGTCAGTGCACGCCGACAGACAGGCGCGCCGCGCCGCGGCCCAATCCGGCAGGGCTGCTGGAGATTGCACCGATGACGCCCATCGATTCCACGCGCTGCTGCATCGTCGGCGGCGGACCGGCCGGCATGATGCTCGGCTTCCTGCTCGCGCGCGCCGGTGTGCCCGTGGTCGTGCTGGAGAAGCACGGCGACTTCCTGCGCGACTTTCGCGGTGACACGGTACATCCGTCCACGCTCGACGTGATGGCCGAACTGGGCTTGCTCGACCGCTTCCTGGCCCGGCCGCATGACGAGGCGCATCAGTTGCGCGCGCACATCTCGGGGCAGACGGTGGGGCTGGCCGACTTCTCGCACTTGGCGACACACTGCAAGTTCATCGCATTGATGCCGCAATGGGACTTCCTGGATTTCATCCGCGACGAAAGCGAGCATTACCCGGCGTTCCGCCTGATGCTGAACACCGAGGCCATCGGGCTCGTCGAGCGCGATGGACGCGTCGTGGGTGTCAAGGTCGTCACGGCGGAGGGGCCATCGCAGATCGACTGCGACCTGGTGGTGGCGGCCGATGGGCGCCGCTCGGTGCTGCGCGGCGCGGCGGGACTGACGGTGCGCGACATCGGTGCGCCGATCGACGTGTTGTGGATGCGCCTGCCCAAGCACCCCGACGACCCGGACGGCTCGGGCGGCTACATCGACGCGGGCCACTTCATGGCGACCATCGATCGCACCAGTTACTGGCAGTGCGCCTATGTCATTGCGAAGGGCGGCATCGCGGCGCTGCAGGCGCGCGGGATCGAGAATTTCCGCAAGGAGGTTGCCGCGATCGTCCCGCCGTTTGCGGACCGCGTGGACCAGATCGGCAGCTGGGACGATGTGAAGCTGCTGAGCGTGACGGTCGACCGGCTGGAGAAATGGTGGAAGCCGGGGCTGCTGTGCATCGGCGATGCGGCACATGCGATGTCGCCGGTGGGCGGCGTGGGCATCAACCTCGCGGTGCAGGACGCGGTGGCCACCGCCAACATCCTGCGCGACGTGCTGGCCGACCCCGACAAGGACGCCGACGCCGTCACGACCTTGCTGGCACAGGTCCAGGAACGGCGCGAGTTCCCGGCCAAGGTGACGCAGGCGGTGCAGGTGGCCGTGCAGAACCGCGTGCTCGCGCCGGTGCTGGAGGGTGCCGCGGAAAAGGGCAAGCGATTCACCGTGCCGTGGATCTTGCGTCTCGCGCAGCGCTATCCGATCCTGCAGGGCATTCCGGCTTATGCGGTCGGGATCGGCGTGCGGCCGGAACACGTGCGGAAGGGATAGTTCGCGTCCTCGCCTCGTAATGCCGTGCGATTCCGGCCGGCGCCAGGCCGTATTGAACGGGAGCGGCGTCACGGTTTGTTCGGGTCGTCGGGGCGTTGGCCGGGTCGGCCGGGGGCGCCGTGTGCCTGCTGTTCCTGTGGACGATGCTGTTGCGACTGCTGTGCTTGTGCTTGCTGCGCCTGGCGGGCCTGGGCTTGGGCAAGCTGCTGGGCTTGCTGAGCCTGTTGCTGGTGTTGCTGCTGTTGCTGTTGCTGTGCCATTTGCTGCTGGCGCTGCGCCTGTTGTTGCTGCGTTTGCTGCTGCATCTGCTGCTGGTGTTGTGCTTGTTGTTGCTGCGCCTGCTGCTGTTGCAACTGCTGCTGGTGCCGTGCCTGGTCCTGCTGTTGTGCCTGGAGCTGACGGGTCTGTGCTTGCTGCGCCTGTTGCGCTTGTGCTTGTTGGCGGCGTGACTGCTCCTGAAGCTGCTGGGCCTGCTGCTGGTGGGCCTGGTCCTGCTGCGCCTGCCGGGCTTGCAACTGTTGCTGTTGTTGCTGCTGTTGCAGCACCTGCTGCCGCTGCGCATCCTGCTGCTTGCCCTGCTGCTGCGCCTGCTGTTGACGAAGCTGCGCCTGTCGAGCGTCGTCCTGCGCCTGCCTGGCCTGTTGCGCCTGCTGTGTCTGGAGTTGACGTGCCTGCTCCTGCTGCTGGCGCATCTGCTGCTGTTGCTGTTGCTGCCGCATCGATGCCTGCTGCTGCGCCTGCGCCTGTTGCGCCGCCTGTTGCTTGCGGATCTCGTCAAGCTGGGCCTGTTGCTGCCGTTCCTGCGCCTGTTGCGCCTGCATCTGCTGCGACCTGGCGCCGTTGTTGTTGAAGAAGTTGTTGCGTGTGTTGTTCTGGATCATCGTTTCCGAGCGCGACACGTAGGCTGTGCGGTTGTAGATCACGGCCGGCCTTTCTGGGACCGCCATTGCTTGCCGCGGAAGCGCACCGCGTGGGTAGGGCGCCGGCCGACCCCAATTCATGTTCCACGCGTGCCAGCCCCAGTCGTGCCGCTCCAGCGCGCTGCCGACCATCACCCCGGCGCCGAAAGTCAGCAGGCCGGCCGTGGCAATCTGCGCATTGCTGTAGCGCGGCTCCGCGTAGACGGGAGGCGACCAGGCATAGCCGGGGTACGCGGGAACGGGTTCGCCATAGATGACTTGCGGGTCATAGCTCGGCACGTAGACCATGTCGGGCTGGGTCGGCGCAATGGTGATGTAGGGGTCAGGACCCGGTGCGGCGGCGACGCGGAGCTTCGGCGTGCTCTTGAGCTTGCCGGCGCGCGAGGCGCGCTGGCGCATCGCCTGGATGGCGTTCAGCGTGCCGTCCGGGTCGTTGTAGTAGGCCTGGCCGAGCGCCGTGGTCCATGGCAGGTTGTTCGCCATCTGGTCGAGCACGGGCCGGAAAGCGGTCAGCGACTTGATGCTCGGGTCCCATGGTTGCGATTCGGCGGCGTCGGCGAGCGGGCCGGCCTTCAGCGTCCGGTTCTGGTCCAGCCAATGGTCGGCGGCGCTGACCTGGTCGGGCCAGGTGGCGCCGGCCAGGACCTGGGCGACCAGCTTGTCGGGATACAGCGCGATCGGGGCGACGAGCTGGTCGAGCTCTTCCCCCCTGGGGGGCGTGTAGGCCGGTGGCTGCGCCGGCGCTGCAACGGCGACGGGCTGCGGCGGCGGTTCGGCCTGCGGCGGCGCCATCCCGGATGTCGGTGGAGGCGCTGGCGGCGCGGTGGGGTTGGGAACGCCCTTGAGCTTGTCGCAGCCGCCGAGCGCCAGGGCACCCGCGCAGATCGCCAGGATCAGGAGCCTGGAAACGGGGCCAACGCGGCCGATAGGGAGGGGAGCGGGAGCAGAGGTCATCGCGTCATTCGCATGCGTGTGGTCGTGGTCCTCCCCAGCTTTCAACGTGGATGGTCCGCAGTTCGACGACATCCGGCTGCCAGCCAGCGCCGCCGCGCCCTGTCGGCGCAGCGCTTCCGGCCCGCTATTTCGCGCCGCCGGTGTAGCGGGTGACGCTGTCCGCCGCGACGTGGTAGCCGCTCGTGCCCATCATGGAATCGTTGCGCAGGGTCTGCATCTTGCCGGTGACCCAGATCGTGTCCATCGCGCGCAGGCCCTTGTCGGCGCTGGCGGTTTGCACATGGATGATCTGGTTGGCCGGTGGCGGCGGCGTGTGGATGCAGGCGCCGAAGTAGGGCACCAGCAGGAACTCGCTGACCTGGCCGTTCTTCTCCTCGAGCGGCACCAGGTAGCCGGGGATCCTGACCATGACACCGTCCATCGCGGGGTTGGTGGGCGCGTTGTCGGAGGCCTTCTGCAGCTTCATCAGCATCTCGTTGGCGCGCGGATCGTTGTCGTCGAGCTTGCTGAAGTCGATGCCCTTGAAGGCCTTCATCGGGTCCCAGTCCTTGGGCACCAGTTCTTCCCAGGCGATCAGGCGGGGTTGCCCCGGCGCGATCTTGGCGGGCACGGCCTTGCCGCCGAGCGGATTGGCGGCGCTGGTTCCCGAAGGCGCGAGGTCGCCAGCCCAGGCGGCAGCGCCGAGTGTCGTGATGATCAGGGCAAGGGCGAGGCGACGCGGCATGGTGTTCAAGTCAGTTCAAATGCGTGGCGAGAGGCCGTCGGCCAGCGACAAGCGATAGGCGCGAATGCCGGGCAGCAGCCCGGCGAGCCAACCGGCCACCAGCAGGCTGCCCATCAGCCACCACTCGTTGAGTGTAGGTTTGGACAGATGCAGCGCCAGGCCGAACCGCGATTGCAGCCACGGCGACAGCAGGGCGATGCCCAGCGCGGTCATGAGCACACCCAGCAGCACGCCCAGCAGCGTCACGATGCCGCCTTCCAGGGCCAGCAGCGCCAGCACATGGCGCAGGCCCGCGCCGACGGCGCGCAGCACCGCCAACTCGCGCCGGCGCTCGTTGAGTCCGGCCAGCACCACCGACACCAGGCCGCCCAGGCTGACCAGTGCGACCAGCGCCGACATCAGCAGCAGCGCGTTCTCGCCCACACCGACGACACGCCACAACTCGTCCAGCGCCACGCCGGGCAGGATCGCCATCAGCGGCTCGTCGGGATAGCTCGCCACCCAGCGCTGCACGGCGAACACCGCGGCGCGATTCTCCAGCCCGACCAGCACGGCCGTCACGGACTTCGGCGTGAGGTCGAACTTGCGAACCGCATCGGCGGGAATCGTCACGGCTGGCATCGGCGCGCCGCCGGCCCAGTCGAGATGGATGGCCTCCATCGCGCTCAATCCGATGTGCACCGTGCGGTCGACCGGCGTGCCGGTGCGCGCAAGCACGCCGACCACGGTGAAGGGCTTGTCGGCATGCGCATTGACGTCGATTTCGCCGCTGCCGTGGGCCAGCGTGATCTTCTCGCCCAGGCGATAGCCAAGCTGCGACGCCACCTCCGCGCCGATCACGGCGTCGAAGATCTCGCCGAAGGGCTTGCCTTCCTGAAGCGCCAGCGGCTGCCTGTCGCCGTAGTGAAAGTGCGTGAAGTAGTCAGGCGTGGTGGCCAGCACCGGAAAGCCTCGATGCGAGTCGCCGAGCGACAGCGGCACGACCCAGGCGACGCCCTTGTGCCCGGCCAGCGCCTGCACGCTTTTCCAGGACATGTTGCTGGTGGCCGCGCCGATGCGGAACACCGAATACAGCAGCAGCTGCGTCGAGCCGGTGCGCGGGCCGACGATCAGGTCGGTGCCCGAGACGGACGAGGCGAAGTTCTGCCGCAGCTCGGTGCGGATGCGCTCCACGCCGAGCAGCAGGCAGGTCGACAGGGTGATCGACAGCAGCGTGAGCGCCAGCGTGAAGCGGCGGTTCCAGGCGCTGCGCCAGGCGATGCCGAACAGCGCGGTCATCGGGCAACCTTCGCGCTGCGCGTAGCGGGGGCGCGCCGCTCGTTCATCGGCCTTCGCTCGCGAGACCGGCCCGGTTGATGTCGGGCAGCCAGACATGCCGGCCAAAGCGCTGCGCGATGCGCCTGTCGTGGCTGACGAACACCAGGGCGCTGTGGTTCGCCTGGCAAGCACTCATCAAGGTGTCGAGGAAGGCCTCCCGCCGGTCTTCGTCGAGGGCGGAGGTGGGCTCGTCGGCGATGACGAGTTCGGGATGGCCGATGAGCGCGCGTGCCGCCGCCACGCGCTGCTGCTGGCCCACCGACAGTTGCAGCGCCTGCCGTTGCCAGAGCGGCTGGTCGAGGCCCATGCGGGTGAGCAACTGCTCGGCCTGTGCGCGCGGCGAACCGTCGGCCCGTGCCGCGCGGCGCGGGGAGAAGCGGCAGGGCAGCAGCACGTTGTCGATCACGCTGAGGTAGGGCAGCAGGTTGAACTGCTGGAAGATGTAGCCCACATGCGCCACGCGCGTGCGGTCGCGCTGCCGGCGGGAGAGCTGCGCCCAGTCGTGCCCGAGCAGGCGCGCTTGGCCCGCGTCGGCCACGAGCACGCCGGCCATCAGCGACAGCAGCGTGCTCTTGCCGCAGCCGCTCGGCCCGTGCAGGAACAGCGCCTCGCCCGCGCTCACCGTCAGCGTCTCGATGTCGACCACCGGCGCCGCGTGGCCGGGCCACGCGAAGCGCAGTTGGTCGACGCCGAGGACGGCCGTCACTTGCTGCCCCAGGTGAGACGGCCCGAGGGGCGCTTCAACGTGCGCTGGAACTGGCCATCCGGCGCGGCGATCTGCACGTCGATCTGACGCACGCCGGGGAAGGCCTCGAACAGCGCGACATCGATGTAGCGCGCCTGCACCGGGCTGCGGCATTCGAAGACGATGTTGCCTTCGACGTCGCCATGACCCTGCGCCTGGCCCGGCACGGCATCGCCGAGCCCGAGCGCCGGTGCGTCGAGGTCGACCTGGGCCAGCGCACAACCGGCGGCCGGGTCGATCGTGAACAGCTTGCCGGCCGAGCGGAGCTGGGCCAGGGCCTGCTGCGCAGTCTTGCGCTCGGCCTCGGTGCGTGGTGCACGCTCGAAGCCGACGATGTTGTCGAGCGGCGAATCGACGTGGAACGTGATGGCCCGCACGTCGATCGCGACGTCGAGCTTGAGTTGGCCGTGCACGTGGGCATGCCGGGGTTGTGCCTGCGCGTGCATGCAAAGCACCACCAGGGGCGCCACTGCGGCGCAAAGGAAGAATCGATTCATGCGAGCTCTGCCTTTCGGCTTGCGTTGATGCGTGACTGCAATGGGAGCGCCCCGCGGGCTTGCGGTTCCCGCGGCCTCGCTGTCGGTGGCAACGCCGTTCGCGGGGTGACCGTCGTCAGCCCCTGGCCACCGGCCTCGCCGCATCGCTGCACCATTCGCTCCAGCTACCGGCATAGAGGCTGGTCGCGTCATAGCCCGCCACGCGCATGGCCAGCAGGTTCGGCAAGGCGCTCACGCCGCTGCCGCATTGATGCACCACGCCGGCCGGGTCGCGCCCGGCCAGCAGCGCATCGAATTCCTGGCGTAGTTGCGCGGCCGGCTTCAAGCGGCCGTCGGCGCCGAGGTTCTCGCTGACGGGCCGGTTCAGCGCACCGGGGATGTGGCCGGCCACCGGATCGAGCGGCTCCACTTCGCCGCGATAGCGCGGCGCGGCGCGCGCATCGATGACGGTCTGGCCGCTGTCGCCCAGCCGCTGCAGCACCGTGTCGGTCACGACCAGCCGCGCCAGTTCCGGCCCCAGCACGAAGTTCGACTGGAAGTGCGACGGCTCCTCGCGCCCCGTGACCTCGCCGCCCGAGGCTTGCCACGCCTGCAGCCCGCCGTCGAGCACGGCCACGGCTTCATGCCCGACCCATTGCAGCATCCACCAGAGCCGGCCGCAGTAGTTGAGGCCGTTGCGGTCGTACACCACGGCCTGCATGTCGTTGCGGAAACCGATGCTCGACAGCCATTCGGCGAAGCGTTCGCGGCTCGGCAGCGGATGGCGACCGCCCGAGGCCGGCAGGCCCATGTCCGCGGCGATCACGGTGCCGCCCTTGCCCGGCGCACCGTGCGGCGCGCTCAGGGCGGTGTCGAGGTTGGCATACACCGCGCCGGGGATGTGGGCTTCGCGGTATTGCTGTTCGCCGGCATGCGGCCGGGCCAGGTCGAAGGTGCAGTCGAACACCATCAGCGGCGCGCCCGCGGCCTGCAGCGCCTTCAGTTGTTCGACGGAGATCAGGGTCGTGTACATCGCGATCGGTCCTTCGTTCAATGTTCTTCTGCCGGTGCCCTGGGAACGGCGCGCTGGCGCAGGATGGTCGCGGCAATGCCGCTTCCCACGATCATCGCCATGCCGCCCCAACCCATCCCGTCGATGCGGTCGCCGAACCACGCCACACTGTAGATCGCGGCGAAGACGATGCCCGAATATTGCAGGTTGGCGACCAGCAGCGTGCCGCCCGGCGTCTTGGCCCGTGAGTAGGCGCGCGTCATGCAAAGCTGTCCGAGGGCGGCCAGCACGCCGACCGGCAACAGCCACATCGCGTGCAGGCCGCCGGGCCAGTCGGAGAAGCCGGTCGCGACCGTGCCCATGCCGCCTGCCACCGCCGAGCCCACGGCAAAGTAGAAGACCGTGCGCGACTCCGGCTCGCCCATCTTCGACAGCGCCACCACCTGCATGTAGGCGAAGGCCGCCGTCAGCCCCGACATGAGGCCGACCAGCCCGGCGAAAGCCTGGCGGTCGCCGATCGTCGGACGCAGCATCATCACCACGCCGGCGAAGCCGGCGACCACGGTGAGCATCAGCGCCCCTTGCAGCGGCGGTCGCCGCACGCGGCCGTCGCGCCCGGGCAGCGGCACCCAGGCGAGCAAGGTGCCGCCGATCAGGAACACGGCAATCCACACGCTGCTCATGTAGTTGAGCGTCATCGCGGTGGCCAGCGGCAGGTGGGCGATGGCGTAGAACCAGGCGCCCAGCGACACCACGCCGATGAAACTGCGCCAGGCATGCATGCCGGGATACTGCGTGCGCAGCGACACGCCCTGGCTGCGCGCCAGCAGCGCCAGGAAGACGATGCCGATGAGGCCGCGGTAGAAGACCAGTTCGGCCGGATTGAACCATTCCGAGGCGATCTTCACGCAGACCCCCATGGTCGCGAATATCAGTGCGGCCAGCACCATCCAGAGCGCTTGCATCTTGCCTCGAACGTCGAAAGGAAAAGGAAGCGGCGCCGGTTGCGGCGGCGCCGCGCAGGGTCAGGCCGAGAGGGCCTGCTGGGGCAAGGCGTCCGCGGGCAACATGGCGCGCCGATACCACTCGTGGAAGTGCTCCATGCCGTCTTCCATCGGGCTCTGGTACGGGCCGCTCTCGTCGTCGCCGCGCAGCATCAGCGCGCGGCGGCCGGCATCCATGCGTTCGGCGATCTCGTCGTCTTCCACGCAGGTCTCCATGTAGGCAGCCTGCTGCGCCTCGACGAACTCGCGCTCGAAGGCGACGATTTCCTCGGGGTAGAAGAACTCGACCATGTTGAGCGTCTTCTGCGGCCCGATCGGGTGCAGCGTCGACACGGTCAGCACGTGCGGGTACCACTCGACCATCACGTTCGGGTAGCAGGTCAACCAGATCGCGCCGTACTTCGGCGGCTTGCCTTCGCGGTATTGCAGCAACTGCTCCTGCCACTTCTGGTAGACCGGGCTGCCCGCGCGGCCGAGCCGGTTGGCCACGCCCACGGTCTGCACCGAGTACTTGTCGCCGAACTCCCAGCGCAGGTCGTCGCAGGTGACGAAGCTGCCCAGGCCGGGGTGGAACGGACCGACGTGGTAGTCCTCGAGGTAGACCTCGATGAAGGTCTTCCAGTTGTAGTTGCACTCGTGGAGTTCGACGCGGTCGAAGGCGTAGCCGGAGAAGTCGAGGTCGGCGCGCGGGCCGAGCGTGGCCAGGTCGGCCGCGATGCTGCGGCGGCTGCCGCCGGGGCGCGTCTCGAACAGCAGCCCGTTCCACGCCTCGAGCGGATAGTTGTGCAGGTTCAGGCAGGGGTCCTGGGCGAAGTGCGGCGCGCCGATCAGCGTGCCGGTGGTGCGCGGGTCGGCCGCGGCATAGGTCCAGCGGTGCAGCGGGCAGACGATGTTGCCGCCGGTCTTGGCGTCGAGCGCGCCGCGGCCTTGCAGGATCACGGCCTGGCGATGGCGGCAGACGTTGGAGATCAGCTCCACGCCCTTGGGCGTATGCACCAGGGCGCGGCCTTCGTGCTCCTGCGGCAGCGTGTGGTAGTTGCCCAGTTCGGGCACCGCGAGCTGATGGCCGACGTAGCGCGGGCTGTCCGCAAACAGCGTGGCCATCTCGCGGGCGTAGAGCGCCTCGTCGAAATACGAGGAAACATGAAGAGGGCTTGAGGCCTGCTGCAGTTGAAGACTTAAATCAGACATGAGGACCTGACCAAGCTCCCCACAGGGAGAAAGATGGAAACGGGAGACGCCGTCGCGAAGGAAGAAACGGCCCAAAAAAGATATCGGCAACCTGCCGGGGCAGGAAGGGCGGATTGTACCCGCCGGGTTTCATTCCGGCCTCCGCCGGTCGTACCATGCGGTTCGTCACGCTCTGGTACCGGAGGGGGACGCCCGCGGGTCGGCCCCGATTGCGGTCCCCACCCTAAAATGCCCGGTTTGACCGACGATCCCCGCATGCCCAAGCCAACCCCTCCCGCGTCCGCGCCGGCCGCGCCGCTGCCGGCCAGCTACGAAGCCGGCCTGCAGGAACTCGAACAACTGGTGGCCGCCCTCGAATCGGGCCAGTTGCCGCTGGACGAACTGCTCGGCAGCTACCAGCGCGGCGCTGTCCTGCTGCAGTTCTGCCGCGAAAAGCTGCAAGCGGTCGAGGACCAGATCAAGGTCCTGGATGCCGGCAGCCTGAAGGCCTGGACACCCGAATGACAGTGCGCCAACTGGAATCCTTGGAGTCCTGGAATGGCGCCCGCCTGGCCGCCTGGTGCAACCCCTTGCTTGCCGAGGTCGAAGCGGCGCTGTCGCGCTGGGTCGGCGTCGACGGGCCGCCGCAGCTTGGCGACGCGATGCGCTATGCCGTGCTTGATGGTGGCAAGCGCCTGCGTCCGCTGCTGGTGCTGGCCGCGAGCGAGGCGGTTGGCGGCGACCCTCAAGCCGCGTTGCGCGCCGCCTGCTCGACCGAGTTGATCCACGCCTATTCGCTGGTCCACGATGACCTGCCCTGCATGGACAACGACGTGCTGCGCCGCGGCAAGCCGACGGTGCACGTGAAGTTCGGCGAGGCCGATGCGCTGCTCGCCGGCGATGCCTTGCAGGCCCTGGCCTTCGAACTCCTCACCCCCGGCGACGGCAGCGTTGCCGATCGCGTGCAGGCGCGCCTGTGCCGGCTGCTGGCCCTGGCCGCCGGCAGCCACGGCATGGCCGGTGGCCAGGCCATCGACCTGGCCAGCGTCGGCGTGGCTCTCGATGAGCCGCAACTTCGGCGCATGCACCAGCTCAAGACCGGCGCGCTGTTGCAGGCCAGCGTCGAAATGGGCGCCTCATGCGCCGAAGGCGTCCCCGCCGAAGCCATGCGCGCCTTGCGCGAGTACGGCGCGGCGCTCGGCCTGGCCTTCCAGGTGGTCGACGACATCCTCGACGTGGTCGCCGATTCGGCCACGCTCGGCAAGACGGCGGGCAAGGACGCCGAGAACGACAAGCCCACCTACGTATCGCTGCTCGGCCTCGACGGCGCCCGCGCCCGCGCACAAGCGCTTCTGTCCGACGCACTGGCCGCCCTGGGACGCACTACGCTGCCCGACACGGCGGCGCTGCGCGCGCTGGCCCACATGGTCGTGGACCGCGACCGATAAAAGACAAACATGGCTCCGCTCCTCCCCACATTGCACGACCCCTCGGCCTTGCGCCGCTTCGACCGCGTCCAGCTCAAGCAACTGGCCGACGAGGTGCGCGACTGCGTGCTCGACAACGTGTCGCGCACCGGGGGCCACCTCAGCTCGAACCTCGGCACGGTCGAGCTGACCGTCGCCCTGCACCACGTCTTCAACACGCCGCACGACCGGCTGGTGTGGGACGTGGGCCACCAGACCTACCCCCACAAGATCCTGACCGGCCGGCGCGAGCGCATGCCGACGCTGCGCCAGCTCGGCGGACTGTCGGGCTTCCCGCAGCGCGGCGAGAGCGAATACGACACCTTCGGCACCGCGCACTCGTCGACCAGCATCTCGGCCGCGCTCGGCATGGCGATGGCGGCCAAGCAGAAGGGCGAGGACCGGCACTCGGTCGCGATCATCGGCGACGGCGCGCTCACGGCGGGCATGGCCTTCGAGGCGCTCAACAACGCTGGCGTCTGCGACTGCAAGCTGCTCGTCATCCTCAACGACAACGACATGTCGATCAGCCCGCCGGTCGGCGCACTGAACCGCTACCTGGCGCAGCTCATGAGCGGCCAGTTCTATGCAGCCGCCAAGAACGTCGGCAAGAGCGTGCTGCGTGGTGCGCCGCCGCTGTTCGAGTTCGCCAAGCGCTTCGAGCAGCATGCCAAGGGCATGGTGGTGCCGGCCACGCTGTTCGAGAAGTTCGGCTTCAACTACGTCGGCCCGATCGATGGCCACGACCTCGACTCACTGATTCCCACGCTGGAAAACCTCAAGCACCTCGACGGCCCGCAGTTCCTGCACGTGGTCACGAAGAAGGGGCAGGGCTACAAGCTGGCGGAGGCAGATCCGGTGGCCTATCACGGGCCCGGCAAGTTCGATCCGTCAGTCGGATTGGTCAAGCCCGCGACCGCGCCCAAGCAAACCTTCACGCAGGTCTTTGGCACATGGCTGTGCGACATGGCCGCGAACGACGGCCGGCTGGTCGGCATCACGCCGGCGATGCGCGAAGGCTCGGGCATGGTCGAGTTCGAGAAGCGCTTTCCGGGGCGCTACTACGACGTCGGCATCGCCGAGCAGCATGCGGTGACCTTCGCCGCCGGCCTGGCCTGCGAAGGCCTGAAGCCGGTGGTGGCGATCTACTCGACCTTCCTGCAGCGTGCGTACGACCAGCTGATCCACGACGTGGCGATTCAGAACCTGCCCGTGGTGTTCGCGCTGGACCGCGCCGGCCTGGTCGGCGCCGATGGTGCAACGCACGCGGGCGCCTACGACATCCCGTTCCTGCGCTGCATACCGAACATGAGCATCGCCTGCCCGGCGGACGAGGCCGAATGCCGGCAGTTGCTGACGAGTGCCTACCAGCAGAACCACCCGGTCGCAGTGCGTTATCCGCGTGGCGCCGGCGCGGGCGTCACGCCGCATCTCACGCTGGATGCGCTGCCCTTCGGCAAGGGCGAGATCCGGCGCAAGGGCGAGCGTGTCGCGATCCTCGCCTTCGGCACCTTGCTTTATCCGGCGATGCAGGCGGCCGAGGCGCTGGGCGCCACGGTGGTCAACATGCGCTGGGTCAAGCCGCTCGACGTCGAACTGCTGCTGCAGGTCGCCAGGTCGCACGAGGCCATCGTCACGGTGGAAGAGGGCGCGGTCATGGGCGGCGCCGGCAGTGCGGTGACCGAGGCGCTGAACGCCGCCGGCCTGCTCAAGCCGGTGCTGCAACTGGGCCTGCCGGACCAGTTCATCGAGCACGGCGACCCGGCCAAGTTGCTGGCCCTCCAGGGGCTGGATGCAGCGGGCATCGAAGCCAGCATCCGCGCGCGCTTCCCGAAAGCGCGCCTTGAATCAGTGGCTCCGGTTGCGGCTCAACTGCCCAGGTAGGCGTCCTGGACCCTCGGGTTGCCGAGGAGTTCGCGCCCACTGCCTTCCAGCACGATCGCGCCGGTCTCGATGACATAGGCGCGGTCGGCGATCTTCAGCGCCTGGCGCACGTTCTGCTCCACCAGGAAGATCGTCAGGCCCTGCTTGTTGATCTCGCGCAGCGTGCGGAAGATGTCCTGCACGATGATCGGCGCCAGACCCATCGACGGTTCGTCAAGCAACAGCACGCGCGGCCTGGCCATCATGGCGCGGCCGATGGCCAGCATCTGCTGCTCGCCGCCGGAGAGGTTGCCGGCCAGGCCTTCGGACCGGTCCTTCAGCACCGGGAACAGCGTGAAGATGCGCTCCATGTCCGCGGCACGCGCGCCGGCCCCGTCGCGACGCGTGTAGGCCCCGAGCTCCAGGTTCTCGCGTACCGTCAGCGTGGTGAGCGTGGCGCGGCCCTCGGCCACCTGCACCACGCCGCCTGAGACGATCTTGTGCGGTGCCAATCCGGTGATGTCGTGTCCATCGAACGTCACGCGGCCCGCGGTCTTCTTCACCAGGCCCGAGAGCGCGAGGAGGGTGGTCGACTTCCCCGCGCCATTGGCGCCGACCAGCGTGGTGATCTGGCCCTCGTGCAACTGGAAGTCGATGCCCTTGACGGCCTCGACGTGGCCGAAGGAAACCTTCAGGCCCTGGACCTGCAGCAGGGGTGCGCTCATGCGGCGGCTCCTTCGTCGTTGGTCGCTTCGTCGTCCTCGCGGCCCAGGTAGGCCTCGATGACTTGCGGATCGTTGCGGATCTGGTCCGGTCCGCCGCGCGCGATGATGCGGCCGAAGTTGAGCACGGCGATCTGCTCGCACAAGCCCATCACGAAGCGCATGTCGTGCTCGATCATGAAGATGGTGTAGCCGCGTTGGGCAATGTTCTCGATCTCGCGCATGAGATCCGTTTTCTCGGTGCTGTTCATGCCGGCGACGGGTTCGTCGAGCAGCAGCAGGCGGGGCTCGGTGGCGAGGGCGCGGGCCAGTTCGAGCTTGCGCTGGTCACCGTACGAGAGGTTGTCGGCGAGCTGGTCGGCCTTGTGGTCGAGCTTGACCCAGCTCAGCAGTTCGCGCGCCCGGTCGCGCGCGCGGCGCTCCTCGCTGCGGAACATGCCCGTGCTGGCCAGCAGCCCGAAGGCGCCGTAGCGCAGGTGCGCATCCATGCCGACGATGACGTTCTCGGTCAGCGACATTTCCTTGAACACCCGGATGTTCTGGAAGGTGCGCGCGATGCCGCCACGGGTGATCTCGAAGGGCTTGCGGCCGACCAGGTCCTGCCCGTCGAAACGGATGCTGCCGCTGGTGGGCGGAAGCAGGCCGGTGATCAGGTTGAACACGGTCGTCTTGCCGGCGCCGTTGGGGCCGATCAGCCCGAACACGCCCTTGTCGGGCACGGCCAGGTTCACGTCCTGCAGGACCTTGAGGCCGCCGAAGTGGCGCGAGACGCTCGTGAGTTCGAGCAGGTTCTTTGAAGCGGTCATGGGTGCTGGCGCTGCGCTCATGCGGCTTCTCCCTTGCGGCCGAACCATTGGCGGAAGCGCGCCGGATCCCAGATGCCCTTGGGCAGGAACAGCACGATCAGCACCAGCACCAGCCCGTTGACCACGAGGCGGAAGCCGCCGAGTCCGCGCAGCACCTCGGGCAGGATCGTCAGGATCACGCCGCCGAGCACCGGGCCGGTCAGGCCGTTGATGCCGCCGAGGATGGTCATCGTGAGGATGTCCACCGCGCGGTTGAAGCCGTATTCGCCGGGGCCGATGAAGAAGGTCAGGTGCGCGTTCAGCGTGCCGGCCAGCCCCGCGATCGCGGCGCCGAGCACGAAGGCCAGCATCTTGTGGCGCGCCACGTCGATGCCCATCAGGCCGGCGGCCGTCTCATCCTCCTTGATGGCCTCGAAAGCGCGGCCCACCTTGGAGCGGCGCAGGCGCCACAGCAGCAGCAGCGTGAGCACCAGCGCCAGCAGCACATGCCACCACTGCGTGAGTTGCGGAATGCCATTGAGGCCCAGCGCGCCGCCGGTGATGGATTCGGTGTTGAGCACCGCGATGCGGACCACCTCGCCGAAGGCCAGGGTGGCCATCGCCAGGTACACGCCCGACAGCCGCAGCGTCGGCCCGCCCATGATGGCCGCGACCAGCGCGGGCGCCGCCATGCCGCCGAGGATGGCGACCGGGAACGGCATGCCGTAGTTCATCGTGAGGATGGACGCGGTGTACGCCCCGATGCCCATGAAGGCCGCGTTGGCCACGGACAGCATGCCGCAGGCCAGCGTCAGCCAGATCGAAAGCGCCAGCAGTCCGTTGATGCCCAGCGAGAGCACCAGGTTGCTGTAGACGGCCCAGAAGTTGTCGAGTGAAGCCATATCAGACCTTGCGCTCCTGCAAGGAGCCGAACAACCCTTTCGGCCGCACCAGCAACACGAGGAACAGCAAGCCGAAGGCCACCGCGTCGCGCATGCTGGAACCGATGTACGCCACCGACAGCACCTCCGCAAAGCCGAGGAACAGGCCCGCCAGCATCGCGCCGCGGATGTCGCCCATGCCGCCCAGGATGATCACGGCGATGCCCTTCTCGAGCATCGGCTGGCCCATCAGCGGGAACAGCGCGTTCGAATACAGGCCGATCAGCACGCCGGCCAGGCCGCCGAGGCCGGCTGCGATGAACGACGTCAGGTAGAACAGCCCTTCGACGTTCACGCCGACGAGGTACGCCGCCTTGGGCGACTCCGCGATCGCGCGCAACGCGCGTCCCATCTGCGTGCGCTTGAGCGCCAGCATCAGCACGCCCATCAGCACGAAGGACACCAGCACGATGCCGAGTTCCAGCACGGTGACGTGGATGCCCGCGAACTCCAGCGCGTTGTCGGGAATGGTGCCGGCCGGGAAGCGCACGTTCTCCGCGCCGAAGATGGCTTGCACGCCGTTGTTGAGGACGATCGCCACGCCGATGGTCGCGATCATCGGGATCAGGTGGGGCGCGTTGCGCTTGCGCAGCGGCTTGAGCACCAGCACGTCGATCAACAGGCCGAACAGGCCGCTGAACAGGAACGCAGCGAGCAGGCCGGTCCACAGCGGCAGCGAGAACACGCGCATGAAGGTGGCCGCCGCATAGGCGCCCACCATGAAGATGGCGCCATGCGACAGGTTGATGACGCCGAGCACGCCGAAGATGAGGGTGAAGCCCAGCGCAAAGAGTGCGTAGACGCACCCTAGCGACAAGGCGTTGACGAGTTGCTGATCGAGCACGATGGGCTCCTGACTGCCACGGCACCGCGCCGCGGCCTGACAAAAAAGAAAACGGCGCAGATGTCTGCGCCAGAAGCAAGGGCGAAACGCAAGGCCGCGTGTGCGACCCTGCGAAACGGGCGGCTTACTTTTCGATTTCGAACTGCGTGCCCTTGGTCACGCTGACGATGGCTTGCTGCTTTGCATCATAGCCAGCAGGCTTGCCGGCCTTGTCGTTGGCGCGCGTGAAGCTGAAGGCGCCGGTGGCGCCGGTCCACTTGGCGTTGGGCAGCGCATCGCGCAGGGCGGCACGGTCGGCCGGCAGCGTACCGGTCAGCTTGACCGTCTTCAGCGCCTGCGTGGCGATGTACATGGCGTCGTAGGCCTGCGCCGCGAACTGGTCGGGCGCGGTGCTGTACTTGGCGGTGTAGGCCTTGATGAACTTGCTGTTCTCCGGCGTCGCGTTGCTGGACGACCAGGGGCTGCCGACGTACAGGTTGTCCGAAGCGCCCTTGGCCAGCTCGAAGACCTTGACCGAATTCATGCCGTTGCCGCCGATGAAGGGCACGTTGATGCCCAGCTGGCGTGCCTGCACCATGATCGGTGCGCCTTCGGCCAGCAGGGCCGACAGCACGATCGCGTCAGGGTTGGTGGCCTTGATCTTGGTCAGCTGCGCCTTGAAGTCGACGTCGCCCTTGGCGAAGGTCTCGGTGGTGGTCACCGGCATCTTCGCGTCTTCGAGGGCCTTCTTGAAGTTGTCGTAGCCGCTCTTGGTGAACACGTCGTCGTTGCCGTAGAGCACCGCGACCTTCTTCACGTTGGCATGCTTGACGGCCACGCGCAGCGTCTCGGGCAGCACGTCGGCTTCGGTGACCGAGTTGCGGAACACGTAGTCGCCGATGGAGGTGATGCCGTCGGCGGTGTTGGAGGTGCCGAAGGCCACGGTCTTGGCGGCTTGCGCGATCGGGTCGGCGGCCTGGGCCGAGTTCGACAGCGTGGGGCCGAAGACCATCAGCACGTTGTCCTGGAAGATCAGCTTCTTGAAGACGTTGATCGCGTCTTCCTTCTTGCCCTGCTCATCCTCGACCACCAGCACGATCTTGTTGCCGTTGATGCCGCCGGCGGCATTGATCTCGTCGGTGGCCAGCTGGAAGCCGTTGCGGATGGCCGTGCCGTACTGGGCGGCGCCGCCGGACAGCGCTTCCGCGACACCGATCTTGATGTCGGCAGCCTGCGCTGCGCCAACGAATGCGGTGGCAGCGAAGGCCGCGAGAAGCGCAGGTCTGAATCGGGTTGAGTTCATCTTTGAAGGCACTTTGGATAGAGTTGGAAGATAAGCGGGTTGACATTTTAAGACGGGCCTGCAGGGCCAAAGTCCGCCAGTGCGCATTGGCTTGCAGGGGTATCCCCTCGTCGCCGCCGGGGCAGCGTTCATGATGCGGCGTGCTGCAATGCCCCGAACCACATTCTTGGAGAACGATTCAATGGACCGTCGCGGGCTGATGAGAAACGCAGGGGTGGCGGGCGTGCTGGCCGCAGGACTGGCGCCAGCCGTCCATGCGCAGGTGGCCGTGCGCTGGCGCCTGGCATCGAGCTTTCCGAACTCGAACGCCAACCTTTTCGGCGCAGCGGTCGCGTTCGCCGATGCGGTGCGGGCCATGTCGGGCGGCCGCTTCGACATCTCGGTGCACGCGGGGGGCGAACTCATGACGCCGCTGGGCGTGCTCGACGCGGTGCAGCGGGGCTCGATCGAGATGGCCCATACCTTGCCGTCGTACTTCTATGCGAAGGACCCCGCCTTCGCGATCGGCGCGGGGCTGCCATTCGGGCTCGACGCGGCGCAAACGGTCGCCTGGATGCAGGCGGGCAATGGCCGCAAGCTCATGAACGGGTTCTACGCGGCCTATTCGATGGTGGGGTTCGACGCAGGCAACACGGGCGTGCAGATGAGCGGCTGGTATCGCCGCCCGATCCGTGGCGCGGGCGACTTCCAGCAACTCAAGGTTCGCGCCACCGGCGGGCCGATGGACGCAGTCATGTCCCGCCTGGGCGCCGCTTCCCAGCCCGTTGCCGCGGCCGACCTGCGCCAGGCGCTGGCAAAGCGGCGCATCGATGCGGCAGAGTGGCTGGGGCCGACCGACGACCTGGCCCTGGGCCTGCCGGGCTCGGTGCCCTACTACTACGCGCCGGCCTGGTGGCCGGGCGGCCTGAACATGAGTTTCCTGATCAACCAGAAGTCGCTGGCCACGTTGTCGGCCGAAAACAAGGCGATCGTCGACGCCGCCGCGGCGCAGGCGAGCGCGGCGATGCGGGCGCGCTATGACGTATCGAACGCCGCTGCGCTGAAGGACCTTGCGGCGCGCGGCGTCGTTGTCCAGACGATCCCGCCAGCGGTGATCCGGGCCGTGTTCGCGGCGGCCAGGGAGGTCCATGACGACAACGACCAGAAAAACCCCGAGTGGAAAAGGATCCATGCGGACTACCTGGGCTTCCAGCGCGCGCAACTGCGCTTGTCGCGCCTCGGCGGCGGTCGCATGGAAGCGTTCGTGTCCAGAATGCAGCCCTGATTGCCAGGCCCACCATGCCCACGTCCTACACCGACCTGCCTGACTCGATCGACTCGCCGTCGATGCGCCGCGCCGGTCGCGAGTTGTTGTCGCTCGCGCTGATCGACGCGCGCAATCACACGCTGCACCTGCTTTCGCTCTACGAGCAGGCGATGGGCACCGCCACCTTGCCGGTCGAGCGTCTCGACGGCGTGCTCCCGCCGATCTGGCTGGCAGGTCATGTCGCCTGGTTTGCCGAATGGTGGATCGGCCGCAACACGCAGCGCGCCTTCGGCATCGACTGCCCGTCGCGGCCCACGCGGCTGGCGGCCATCGACCCGCAAGCCGACGAGTGGTGGAACCCGCAGCAGGGGGGCGCCGAAGGAGCCTGGTCGCGAGACATTCCGGATCTTGGCCAGACCAAGGCCTACCTGCTCGAGACGCTGGAGAGCACGCTCGAACTGCTGGAGCGTGCCGCCGAGACCGACGCCGGCCTGTACTTCTATCGGCTCGCGCTGTTCCACGAGGACATGCGCGGCGAGCAACTCGTGGTGATGGCGCAAACGCTGGGCCTGCCGATCGGCATCGAGATCGCGCCCGCCCCGCCGCCGCGCGAACCGTTGCTCGTGCCGGCCGCGCGGTGGGAACTCGGGCTGCCGGCGCAGGGTTTTTCATTTGCGCAGGAGCAGGGCCTGCACGAGGCCGAAGTACCCGAGTTCGAGATCGATGCGCAGCCCGTCACCTGGAGCCAGTACGTCGAGTTCGTCGATGACGGCGGCTATGACCGCAGCGACCTCTGGCTGCCCGAAGGCCTGGCCTGGCTGGCGCGGCATGCCGAGGAAGGGCGCCGCGGCCCGCGCCATGTCGAGCAGATCGGCGTCGAACGGCACGGCACGGGCGGCTCGGTGCTGCAGCACCGCTTCGGCCGCACCGTGCGCGCGGCGGGGCATCAAAGCGCCGTGCACCTGAGCTGGTGGGAAGCCGATGCGTGGGCGCGCTGGGCGGGGCGGCGCATCGCCACCGAGGTCGAGTGGGAGATTGCCGCCGAGACCGCATCGCGCCGGGGCTTCAGGTGGTCCGACGTGCACGAGTGGACTGCCGGCACGCTCAGGCCCTGGTCCGGGTTCCGTGCCGACCCGTGGAGCGAGGGCACGCCTTTCGACCCGGTGCCCGCGTTTGGCCAGGCGCGTGTGCTGCGCGGCGCTTCGCTGGCGACGCGCGCCAGGCTGCGCTCGACCAGGTCCCGCGGCTTCGCGCTGCCCGCGCGCGACGAAGGCTTCTACGGATTTCGCACCTGCGCGATCTGATCGCGCAAGGCGGTGCGCCTATCCGACCGACCTGCCGCGCATGGCGTGCTGCACCAGGCGCGCGAACTCATCGACTGCGAATGGCTTGGCAATCATCTCCATGCCCGGAGCCAGGAACTCCGCCCGTGTGCGTACGTGCTCGGCATAGCCGGTCATGAAGAGCACCGGCAACCCGGGCCGAACCCCGCGCGCGATTTCGGCCACCTGCCGCCCATTGATGCCGGGAAGCCCGACATCGCTGACAAGCAGGTCGATGCGCTCCTTCGATTGCAGGATGGGAATCGCGGATGCCCCGTCTTCGGCATGCACGGTGCGATAGCCCATCTCGGCCAGCACGTCGAGCACCAGCAGGCGCACGGCCGGGTCGTCCTCGACCACCAGCACCACTTCGCCCCGGCCCTGCGGCAGGTGGGCATCGCCGGAAATTCTCGAGGTGTCCCCACGGACTGCGACATGAGCGCGCGGCAGATACAGCGTGACGGTGGTCCCCGTTCCCGGCTGGCTCTGGATGCGCACCAGGCCACGCGACTGCTGCGCGAAACCGTACACCATCGACAGGCCCAGCCCGGTGCCCTGGCCGATCGGCTTGGTCGTGAAGAAGGGGTCGAAGGCCTTGGCCAGCACCTCGGGCGTCATGCCGGTGCCGGTGTCGGCCACGGAGATGGCGCAGTAGTGGCCGGGGGGCAGGTCGTGCTGGTGTCCGGCCGCTTCGTCGAACATCACGCAGGAGGTGCCGATGCGCAACTCGCCGCCATCGGGCATGGCGTCGCGCGCGTTGATGGCCAGGTTGAGAATCGCGCTTTCGAGTTGGGCCGCATCGCCGAATGCGGCGCCGGTTCCCGTATCGGCGGCGATGGCCAGGCGCACGTGTTCGCCGAGCGTGCGGTGCAGCAGCTCCCCCATGGAGCCGAGGAGTTCGTTCACGTCGGTCGGTTTGGGGTCGAGCGTCTGGCGCCGCGAGAAAGCGAGCAGGCGCTGGATCAATGACGCGGCGCGCCGCGCTGATTGCGCGGCCGAATCCATGTAGCGCTCCAGGCCCTCGGTGCGGCCGAGCGCGACGCGCCGGCGCATGAGTTCGATCGGTCCGGTGATGCCCTGCAGCAGGTTGTTGAAGTCGTGCGCGATGCCGCCGGTGAGCTGGCCGATGGCTTCCATCTTCTGGCTCTGGCGCAGGCGGGCTTCGGACTCGCGCAGGGCCGTGACGTCGCGCCCGACCGCATGCAGGAGCCCCTCGTCAGGCACGGCCGTCCACGACAGCGTGCGGTAGCTGCCGTCCTGGTGGCGCACCCGGCTCTCGATGCGCGATTGCGGCTGCCCACCCTTGAGCCGGCGGCTTTCGGCGATGACGGGCGCGAGATCGTCGGGATGCAGCAGCCTGAGGAGCGGACGCCCAAGCAGTTGCGCCTCGCTCCAGCCGAGCAGTGCCTGCCAGGCGGGGTTGACGGCCACGATGCGGCCCCGGATGTCGGCGATGAGCATGATGTCGGCCGAGAGTTGCCACAGGCGGTCGCGGTCGCGCGTGCGCTCGGCCACGCTCTGGGCGAGCCGGTGCTGTGCCGCTTTCTGGTCTTCGATGTCGGTGTTGATGCCGACCCAGCGCAGCGGCGTGCCGACTTCGTCGCTGCCCAGCGGCTGGGCGCGCGACAGGTGCCAGCGCCATGCGCCGTCGTGGCGGCGCAGGCGGCCTTCGTTTTCGTACGGAGTGCCGGTGGCCAGCGCATGCGCCCAGCGCTTCTCGGCGTGCGGGATGTCGTCCGGATGCACGAATTGCCCCCAGCCGTCGCCCAGCAATTCGACGTGGCTGAGTCCCGCATAGGTGCTCATGCTCTCGCTGACCCAGTCGAGCCGCCCGTCGGCCGTCGCCGTCCAGACCTGGTTGGGCATTTGTCGCGCCAGCGTCCGAAACCGCGCTTCGCTCTGGCGCAGCGTGGCTTCGGTCAGCTTGCGGTCGGTGATGTCCTGCACCACGCCGCGCATCAGCACCGGCTTGCCCGCGCTGTCGCGCACCAGTTCGCCGCGGCGCGAGATCCAGCGCACGGCGCCATCGCCGGCGCGCCGGATCTGGTATTCCACATCGAGCGGCGCCGTACCGGCGACCCGGGTTTCGCGCGTGGACATGTGCTCGCCCCGGGTGATGCGCAGGTGCTCGATCGCGGCGAGCGGAAGCAACTCCACCAGCGGCAAGCCGAAGACGCTGCAATACTCGCTCGACACGCTCAGCATGTCGGTCTGGATGTCGAGCGAGAAGACACCGACGCCGCCGGCCGACTGCGCCATCTGCAGGTGCTCGCCCCCCTCGCGCGCGGTTCTTTCACTGTCGGCAAGGGCTTGGGTCGCATGCATGCGTTCCGTGGTTTCGGTGGTGATGCAAAGGACGCCACCGATGCGGCCGTTGTCGTCGAACACTGGTGACCATGCGTAGTCGAAATACGCCTGCTCGAGTTCGCCATTGCGATTGATGGAAAAGGGCTGGTCGCGGCCGCTTGCGCTCTCGCCGCGGTAAAGGACGTTGTCGAACTGCGGCTTGAGGCTGTCCCAGATTTCCGTCGTGAACTCCCGCGCCGGTCGCCCCAGGCTGCCGGGGTGCTTGTTGCCGATCATGCCGGCGTGCGCGTCGTTGTAGATGGCGACGTAGTCCGGCCCCCAATAGACGGCCATCTCGGCCGATGAGCGCAACAGCAGGTCGACAATGTTGCGCAGCGCCCTCGGCCATTGATCCGGTGCGCCGAGCGGCGTGGCGTCCGGGCCGAAGCCGCGTATCAACTTCGCGCATTCGCCAGCGCACGCCGGCCAGCGGCCTGATCGATCGGTATCGTTCATCGAGTGTCCCCCCTGTCCTTCGGCCTTGACGCTGCGCCATCGCGACGCAGCGAGCCGCCATCCTGCCAGCCTCGTGCATCATGCGCACCCGTGCGCGTGCGCGCCACCTGTTTTCGTGCTTTTCAATGAATACCTTCGAGTCAAGTCTCCTGTCCGCGTGGCAGCTGGTCGTGTCGGGCGACCCGGTGCTGCTCGGCATCGTCGGGCGGTCGCTGGCCGTGAGCGCCAGCGCATGTGCGCTCGCCTGCGGCCTTGGCCTGCTGGCCGGCGCTTGGCTGGGTGTGGCCCGTTTCCGTGGCCGCGGCGCGGTGCTGGCGTTGCTCAACACGCTGCTCGCGCTGCCTTCGGTGGTGGTGGGACTGGTGGTCTACCTGCTGCTGTCGCGCTCGGGGCCGCTGGGTTGGCTGGGCTGGCTGTTCAGCTTCAAGGCGATGGTGCTGGCGCAGGCGGTGCTGGTGCTGCCCGTCGTGACGGCGCTGACGCGGCAGGTCATAGAAGACGCCGACCGCGCCCACGGCGAGCAGTTGCGCTCGCTCGGCGCCGGTTCGCTGGCGCGCGCGCTGCTGCTGGTGTGGGACGAGCGCTATGCGCTGGTCACGGTGCTGATCGCGGCCTTTGGCCGGGCCGTGTCGGAGGTGGGCGCGGTGATGATCGTGGGCGGCAACATCGACGGCTTCACCCGCGTGATGACCACCGCGATCGCGCTGGAGACCAGCAAGGGCGACTTGCCGCTGGCGCTGGCATTGGGATTGGTGCTGCTGCTGGTGGTGCTGGCGCTGAACGTGCTGGTGGCGCTGGTGCGCAACTGGCGCGAACGCGTCGACGGCGGCGCGGCGGTGGCGATGCGGATGGCCGCATGACGGCGCTGTTTGCGCTGAGCCATGTCGACGTGCGCTTCGGCCGCGTGACGGCATTGCGCGATGCTTCCGTTGCGATTGATGCGGGCGAGCGCGTTGCGCTGATCGGCGCCAACGGCAGCGGCAAGAGCACGCTGCTGCGCTTGCTCCATGGCCTGGTGCCGCATGCGTCCGGGCAATTCGCCAGCCATGCACCCCGGCGCGAACTGGCCATGCTGTTCCAGCGTCCGCACATGCTGCGCGCCACAGCGCGGACCAACGTGGCGATCGCCCTCTGGCTGCGCGGCACGCCATGGGGCGAGGCGAAGCGCCAGGCCGGCCCCGCGTTGGCGCGCGTGGGCCTCGAGGCGCTGATCGGACGCAATGCGCGAACGCTCTCCGGCGGTCAACAGCAGCGCCTCGCGCTGGCCCGTGCCTGGGCCCTGCAGCCCAAGGTGTTGTTGCTCGACGAGCCGACGGCCAGCCTCGACCCCACCGCCAAGCGCGAGGTCGAAGCCTTGCTGGCCGAGGCTGCGCAGGGTCGCACGCTGGTGTTCGCGAGCCACAATCTGGGCCAGGTCAAACGGCTGGCCAGCCGCGTGGTCTACCTTGAGCAGGGCAGGGTCGTGGCCGACCTGCCGGTGCATGATTTCTTCAACGGGCCGCTGCCTGAGGCGGCCCGTTTGTTTGTCAAAGGAGAGTTGGTATGAAGGTGTTTTTCAAGCGGTTCGGCGTGGGGCCGACCGCACAGGCGACGGTTGCACTGGTGCTGCTGGGCGCCAGCATCCTGGTGGCGCGGGCCGAGACGATCACGATGGCCTCGACCACGTCGACCGAACAGTCGGGCCTGTTCGCCCACATGCTGCCGGCGTTCAAGCAGGCGAGCGGCATCGACATCAAGGTGGTGGCGGTCGGCACCGGGCAGGCCATCGACATGGCACGCCGCGGCGATGCCGACGTGCTGTTCGTGCACGACACCGTGGCTGAGGAGAAGTTCGTGGCCGAGGGCTACGCGGCCAAGCGCTATCCGGTGATGTACAACGACTTCGTGCTGATCGGGCCGAAGAACGATCCGGCCGGTGTCAAGGGCAATGACATCGTCGCGGCGCTGAAGAAGCTGGCGGCGGGCAATGTGGCCTTCGTATCGCGCGGCGACAAGAGCGGCACCGATGCCGCCGAGCGTCGCCTATGGAACCAGACCGGCCTGGGCGATGCGGGCCAGCCCCTGCCGAATGAGAAGAAGGGCAGTGGCTACAAGGAATGCGGCTGCGGCATGGGCCCGGCGCTGAACATCGCGGCCTCCACCGGCGGCTATGTGCTGTCGGACCGCGGCACCTGGCTGAGCTTCAAGAACCGCGCCGACATGGCCGTGCTGGTGGAAGGCGACAAGCGCCTGTTCAACCAGTACGGCGTGATGGTGCCGAGCGCCGCGAAGTTTCCGAACCTCAACCACACGGGCGCGCAGAAGTTCGTCGACTGGGTGATCTCGCCTGCGGGGCAGAGCAATATCGCGAGCTACAAGATCGACGGCGAGCAGTTGTTCTTCCCGAACGCAAAGTAGCTCTCTCCCAGGCTCCGCGAGGTATTGGCTCGACCCCAGGCTTGCTCACTGCTTGTAGCCTACCAACCGCACCCGGGGGCAATACCGGCGGCCCGGAGAAGCCGATTCCGCGGTATTCCTGGCACGAAGCCCGCTAATCGCCCGCAGGCTTCAAGGTCCCCCCGATCGCCGCATCCACGCCCCGGTGGAATCGCAGCACGTCGCTTTCCAGCCGCCCCGCAACCAACCCCGTGTTGGCGCCGCTGAGCAGGCCCTTCTGGATGCCGACGGCCGTCGCGATGTCCTCCTGCTGGAACACCGTCTTCTCGATGAGGTTGAAGGTCTTCTCCCAGTGCGCGTGCCAGTCATCGCCGGTGCGATCGGGCGGGATCAGCATGGTGTGCACCCAGCGCACCTCGTCCGGCGCCGGCGAGAACATGCCGATCAGGCTGACGTAGTCGGGGTGCCAGATCAGGAATGAATTCGGGAACAGGAACTGCGTCGGCGTGGCCACCTTGCACAGCGCGCTGCGGTCGCGCGGTGGCTCGAAGCCTTCGAGGGCGGTGCGCCGCGCGACCAGTGAATCCTGGTGCGGACCGGCACGCAGGTTGACCGCCATCGCGTCGGCAAAGAACGGATAGATCGTGTCGCGGTGCAGCACGCGGATGTGATAGCCCTCCAGGAAGGCATCGGCGGTGAGCTTCCAGTTCGCGCGGTACACGTGGTCGACCTTGCGGAACACCTTCATGTCGGCCAGGCCCAGCCATTGCAGGTGCGCGTCAAGGCCCTGCAGGAAGGTGGCGGCGGAGAAGGGCGGGCCGGGCGTGCGTTTCACGAAGATCAGGCCGCCCGCTTCGTCGCAGGGCAGCTCGACCAGGTTCAGCGTGGCGGGGTCGATGCCGTCGAAGGTCTCGGCATGGAGCCGGTGGCGCAGGCGCCCATCCAGTTCGTAGGTCCAGCCGTGGTAAGGGCAGACCAGCGCCTTGCAGGGCGTTGCCTTTGGCGGTGCCGAGCCCTTGGTCGTGACGAGCGCCATGCCGCGGTGCCGGCACACGTTGAAGAAGGCGCGCGCACGGCCCTCGATGGACCGGGTCACGACGATGGGCACGCCGAGCGCGTCGAAGGGCAGCGCCGAGCCCGGCGCCACCTCCGCGCTGTGGGCCGCGACGATCGGCCAATGCGCGAACAGCGAATCCTGCTCGTTCTGCCAGTGCACGCGGTCGGTGTAGTGGCTGGCGGGAACGCTGCCCGTTTCGGCGCCCAGTTCGCGGGTGCCGGTGCGGCAGCTCCGATCGAGGCGCGCCATCAGGTCCGCCAGCGCGGGCGGCGGTGGGGCCGTGTCGAGTGTGAGGTCCGTCAAGTCCAGTGCTCCCAAAACCCCATCGTAAGAGCAGAGGCCGTTTCATGGCCAACGCGATTACCCGCGGGCATGACCTCCGGAGTCATCGACGCGACACACGCGGTTCGCGACCATTCGTTCACCCCGCGCTGTTGCGGGTTCCAACCCTGAAAGGAATCGCGCCATGGACACCACCACCGCCACTCTCGATGCCGTCGACGCCGTCGGAATTGCCCACCGCTACATCGCCCTCTGGAACGAGCCCGACGCCGCGCGCCGCCAGCAGATGCTCGAAGCCGGCTGGGCCGAAGATGCACGCTACGTCGACCCGATGGGGCGGGCCAGCGGACATGAAGAGATCAGCTCGATGATCGGCGTCGTGCAAGCGCACTACCCGGGCTTCCGCTTTGCCCTGGCTGGCAAGGCCGATTCGCACGGTGACAACCTGCGTTTTAGCTGGACCCTCGGGCCGAGCGGTGCGGCGGACCTGATCCAGGGCACGGACTTCGCGCAACTCGACGACGGCAAGCTGCAATCGGTGACCGGCTTCCTGGACAAGGTGCCGGCCGGCGCCTGATCAGGGGACTCTCCTTGGGGCAGGCCCATGCAAGAGCAACGCCTCCTCAGTCCAGCGGACGGACCTCGATGCGCGCCAGGTTGCGCACATAGCGCGCGCCCAGGTTGCGATCTGCGGTGGACATGAGCGCGATGCGGCCTTCGCGCTCATCGAGCGGCTTGCCGTCGCGTTCGAACAGCAACAGCACGCCGTCGCCGCCGGCCGTGTTGGTGACCTCGGGCCAGGCGAACACCGCGCGATAACCGTCCGTCGCGGTGGCCACGATGACCAGCGTCTTCCATCCGTCGCGGCCCTTCGCCACGAGGCCCGCGCGCTCGATGAGGGCGGACAGCTTCACGCCGCGCACCGTGCTTTTGGTCTCGACGCCCTGTGTGCTGCGCGTCTGCACGAAGGTGACGATCTGCTGCGCTTCCGACGTGGCCAACTCGGTGGCGTCGAGCCGCAGCGTGCGCTGCACCGCGCCCGACACCTCGACCTGCATGCTCACCTGGGCGGCTGCGCCGCTCCACAGTGCGCAGAGCGCGAACAACATGGTGGCGCATCGAAACAGTCGAATCATCATCGTCAGGCTCCAGTGGTTTCGGCTGGCACGACATGGCCGTTGTCGAGATGGATCGCACTGTGGGCCAAGGCCTCCACGTCGTGCGGGTCGTGCGTCACGACCAGGGTCGGCACCTGCACGCGGTCCAGCATCTCGGCCAGTTCCGCCCGCAGGCGGGTGCGCAATTGCGTGTCGAGGGCGGAAAGCGGCTCGTCGAGCAGCAGGAGCCGTGGATTCGGTGCCACCGCGCGCGCCAATGCGACGCGTTGCTTCTGCCCGCCGGAGAGATGCCGTGGATAGGCGCTGGCCAACTGCTCCAGCCCGAACTGATGCAGCAGTTCCTCGATGCGAGCCGTGGTCGCCGGCGACGCGGCACTGCCGAGACGGTGCATGCCGAACATGATGTTCTGCATGACCGTCATGTGCGGGAACAGCGCGTAGTCCTGGAACACGAAACCGATGCGGCGCTCGCGCGCGGGCAGGTCGACATGGGCCGCGGTGTCGAGCAGCGTGGTGCCGTTCAGCCGCACATGGCCCTTCGCACCCGGAACCAGTCCGGCCATCGCCAGCAGCACGGTCGACTTGCCCGCGCCCGATGGCCCCAGCAGCGCCGTGCGCATCGATTGCGTGCGGAAGCAGGCATGCAGCGCGAAGTCACGCTCGTCGGAGTGCAGGGCGACGTGCAGGTCGACGTCGAGCAGGTCGGCCATCAATGTTTCGCCTGCAACAGGCGCCCCGAGATCACCAGCACGACGATGCAGACCACAGAGATGACCAGCGTGAGCCACAGCGCCTGCGCGTCGTTGCCGGCCTGCACCGCGTCATACACGGCGATCGACAGCGTCTGCGTCTTGCCGGGCAGGTTGCCGGCGATCATCAGCGTCGCGCCGAATTCGCCCATGGCGCGCGCAAAGGCCAGCATCAGGCCGGCCGCGATGCCGCGCACCGCCAGCGGCAGGCTCACGCGCAGGAACACTTCCAGCTCGCCGGCGCCCAGCGTGCGCGCCGCATGGGCGAAGCGGTGGTCGACGTCCTCGAAGGACGCGCGCGCCGCCTTGTAGATCAGCGGCAGCGAGACGATCGATGCCGCGATCACCGCGCCCTGCCAGGTGAAGATCAGGTTGATGCCGAACCAGCGGTCGAGGTACTGGCCGAAGACGCCGTTGCGGCCGACCAGCACGATCAGGTAGTAGCCGAGCACCGTGGGCGGCAGCACCATCGGCAGCATCAGCACCGCATCGAGCACGCCCTGGCCGAGGAAACGGCGCCGCGACATCCACCATCCGAGGCCGATCCCGGCCGCGCCTGCGATCAGCGTGGCGATCAGCGCGACCTTGAGCGTGAGCCAGAGAGGAACCAGCAAGGGTCAGGGTTTCGAGAAGCCGTAGCGCGCCAGGATCTCCTGGCCTTCCGCACCGCGCACGAAGGCGATGAACGACTTGGCCGATGCCGCGTTCTTGCTCGCGGCCAGTTCTGCGATCGGATAGGTCGCCGGCGTGCTGGTCGGCACGGTCAGCGCGATCTTCGCCTTGTCGCGCTCGATCATTGCGTCGGTGCGGTAGACGAAGCCGGCATCGACTTCACCGCGCGCGACGTAGTTGAGCACCTGGCGCACGCTTTCGCCATAGATCCACTTGGGCTCCAGCGCGGCGGTGAGGCCGGCTTGCTGCACGGCTTCCATCGTGTAGCGGCCCACTGGCACCGAGGCGGGCGTGCCGGTGGAGATCCGCTTGTACGCATCGCCCGCCAGGTCGCCGAGTTTCTGCGGCGTCGCGGTGGCGGTGGCGGTGGCGGGGACGATCAGCACCAGCGTGTTTTGCGCGAAGTCGACGCGCGTGCCGTCGGCGATCAGTTTGGCGGTGACGGCGCGGTTCATCGTCTCCTGGTCGGCGGAGGCGAACACGTCGACCGGCGCGCCCTGCGTCATCTGCGCCAGCAGCGCGCCCGAGGCCGCGAAATTGAACGTGACCTTGGCGCCCGGTTGCGACTTCTCGAAGGCCTTGCCGACTTCCTGGAAGGCGTTGGTCAGGCTGGCCGCGGCCGACACCACGATCTCTTGCGCCTGCGTGGCCACGGCGCCCAGCGAGAGGGTGGCCAGTACGGCGGCGGTGCGTAGCCAGCGAGGGCAGGTCTTCATTGCGGGCGTCCTTTCGCGTCGTGCGCTATTCATCTTTGGAATAGCGAATCATAGCGTCGTGCCCGCGTGTGCGAGACGGGCAACTACGGAGGCGATGCAGGGCCGCGCTCAGGTCATGCGGCGGTCCGACAGGGCAGTCGGCAGTGCGCCAAGCTTGTCGGCGAACCAGCCGATGCGGTCGGTTTCGCGCACTTCGAAGCGCGGCACATAGGGCTTGATGTCCAGCACCGGCGTGCCGTCGACCATGTCGTTGCCCGAGAAGTGCAGCGTGGCGCCCTCGACCCGCAGCAGCCGGACGATGGACAGGCCGAGTCGGTTCGGCCGCGTCGGTGCGCGCGTGGCGAACACGCCATGCGGCGTGTTGTCCAGGAAGGGCGTGACCTCCAGTGGCTCGCGCGTGCACAGGTGCATGTGCGTGATGAAGATCAGGTAGTCGAAGCCCTCGATGTCGCGCAGGCCCGGCGCGAAGTCCTCGCGCACTTCCAGGCGCGCGATGTCGTGCGACGCCACGGCCTGGATCGGCATGCCCTCGACCTGCACGAAGTGGCTGCGCACGAAGCCGATGGGTTGGCAGGCGACCTGGCCCGCATCGGCTGTCATGGTTCCGAGTCGCTGATGTTCCAGGCCATGCGGGGGCGCTGCGCCGTGCGCAGCAGCGCCACCTGCGGCGACCAGCACGACCACACGGTCTGCGACAGCGGGCGCGCGGCCTCGGGCGGTGGGTCGGCGATGGTGCCGATGCTGATGAAGCCGGCCAGCGTCTCGCCCTCGACCAGGCCGAGCTCGGCAGCGATGTGCGGGTCGAAACAGCGGTCGCCGCTCAGGACGATCGCGCCGAAGCCGAGTTCGTGCGCCGCATTCATCAGGCTGCCAAGGGCCGCGCCCGCAGCAATCCACTGTTCGCGCAGCGGTACCTTCTTGCGCTGGCGCAGCGACACCACGAAGGCGAGCAGGCACGGCGGCTCCGTCGCATGACCGCGGGCGCGGCGGATGTCATGGGCGCTCGCGATGGGGTCGCGACGGCGCTTCTCGTCCTCGAACAGGTCCGCAAGACCCTCGCGCGCATCGGAGCGGAACTCGATCACGCGCCACGGATGCAAGCGGCCATGGTCGGGCGCGCTGAGGGCGGCTTGGAGCATCAGGTCCAGCTGATCGGCCTCGGGGCCGGGTTCCATCAGCCGACGCGGCGACACCGAGCGGCGTCCCAACAGCATCGGCAACGGGCCGGTGGGTTGCGGCGTCGCCAGCATCTCGACGTCGCCGAATGCGTGATGGCGCGCCAGTCGTCCGGCTGCGGGATGGGTCAGCACCGCCCAATAGGCGCCGGGCATGTCCGGCGTGCCGGCGGCTGCGGTCCACAAGGCCAGCAGCGCGATTTCGTTGCGCGCGGATTCGAAGCGCCGGATGGCCTCGTGATGCATCTCGTCGAGCGCGCGGTGCAGCGCCTCGGCCTCGCGAGCATCTTCGGCCACGATCCGCACCGCCGCTTCGACCAGCAACGCGTCGGAGCCGCCGCTTGGCAGGCCACCGTGGCGCATCGCTGCGCGCAGCGCGTCGGCCGGCAGGCAGGTGCGCAGCACCGAACGATGCAGATGCCGTCCCAGGCTTGAGAAGGGGTGGCGGTGGCCGGTGGATTGCGGCGGGGCTGCAGGCATGGAAGCGATCGGTGACGGCGCCGGCCTGACGCCAGCGCTATTCAATGGGTGAATAGCGAAAGTGTAGACCGGGCCCGAAGTCCTTGTCAGGCAGCCAGCGCCGCGCCAACGGTGGCCAGCATCGGCGTCGTCGGGCGGCCGATGAGCTTGCCGAGCTGGCCGCCGTCGTCGAACAGCGCACCCTTGGACGCGCCGACGTCGGAGTCCGCGAGCATGGCGGCGATGGGTCCGGGCAAGCCGAAGCCGAGCAGCGCGGCCTTGTGCTCGGCCTCCGACAGGCTCTTGTAGGCCACCGGCTTGCCCGACTGCTTCGCGATCTCGGCGGCCAGGTCGGCCAGGGTGTAGGCGGAATCGCCGGCGAGTTCGTACACCAGGCCCGCCTGGTTGTCGCGGGTGAGCACGGCGGCAGCCGCTTCGGCGTAGTCGGCGCGCGCGGCCGAGGCGATGCGGCCATCGCCCGCGCTGCCGATCAGCGCGCCGCCGGCAACGGCTGCGCCGGTCCAGCCGGTGTAGTTCTCGGTGTACCAGCCGTTGCGAAGCAGCGCGAAAGGCAGGCCCGATTCCCCGAGCATCACCTCGGTGGCCAGGTGCTCGACGGCCACGCTCAGCGGCGAGGTGTCTGCCCTGAGGATGCTGGTGTAGGCGATGAACTTCACGCCCACGGCCTTGGCCGCGTCGATGGCGGCACGGTGCTGTGATGCGCGTTGACCGAGCTCACTCGACGAGATCAGCAGCAGCCGATCCGCTCCGGCGAAGGCGGTGCGCAAGGTGTCGGGCTTGGTGTAGTCGGCCTGCCGGACGGCGACGCCCAGGGCGGCCAGGTCCTTCGCCTTGTCGGGGCTACGCACAGCCGCGACGATGTCGCTGGCAGGGACGGTGCGCAGCAGCGCGCGGATGACGAGGCGGCCCAGTTGGCCGGTCGCGCCGGTGATGACGATCATGGTGAGTGTTCCTTGTTGCAGTGAGATGGGGTGAGGTGCAGAATAATCCCCTAACTCACTTTTTGTAAGTACGTACCAAAAGGTTAGCTTGATGAAATCCACCGAAGCCGCCGCCATCGCGAAGCCCGGCACCCTCGCCGACGTGATCCGGCGCGGCGAACTCTTGTCTGCCGAATGTCCCTCGCGCGAGGTGCTGAAGCACGTGACGAGCCGTTGGGGCGTGCTGCTGCTGGTGGTGCTGCTGGGCGGCACGCACCGCTTCAGCGAACTGCGCCGCAAGATCGGCGGCGTGAGCGAGAAGATGCTGGCGCAGACGCTCAAGTGGCTGGAAACGGATGGACTGGTGCTGCGCAAGTCGTATCCCACCGTGCCGCCGCACGTCGAATACACCCTGACGCCGTTGGGCCTGGAGGTGGGCCGGCGCGTGGAGTCTCTCGCCGACTGGATCGAGTTCAACCTGCCGCGCATCATGGAGGCGCGCCGCGAGGAGCCGGCGGTGGCGGAGCCGATGGAAGCGAGGATGTCGTGATGCGTTTCGGACTGGTGGCCCATCGCCTGCACAGGCAGCGTGTCGACGGTGCACTCGTGCGTTGGGCGCGCGCCTGCGAGGACGACATCCGCACGCTGGGCCTCGGCCTGCATGCGGTCGGTGGCACCTACGATGCGCTGGTCGGGCAGCAGTTGCTGTCGGGCGCGTCGCTGGTGCGGTTGCCATCGGGCGTCGAAGGCGGCGTGATGCGGCTGGCCTCGTGCATCGCGGGCGGCCTGACGCCGGCTGACGAACTGGATGGCGTGATCTATTTCATCGACCCTGTCGATCCGTCGTCGCTGTACCCGGAGACGCAGGCGCTCAAGCGGCAGTGCGTGATCCACGGCAAGCCATTCATCTCCACCGCTGCGGGCGCGACGGAATGGATCGCGGTGGAACTGGCACACGCCGGCAAGGGCGACGCGGGCTTTGCGTCGGCCATCGGAAAGCAGACTGTCGCGCTGATCGCGCACGATGCCTTGAAGACGCGCATGGTGGACTACGCGTCGAGGCACTTCGACCTGCTGTCCCGCTTTGCGATGCGCATCGGCACGGGCACGACGGGCGGGCTGCTCAACGACCTTGCCTGGTCCCGCGGCTGGCCCGCCGACGTACCCTGGGTCACGCGCTACCTCAGCGGCCCGATGGGCGGCGATGCGCAGATCGCCGAACTGGTGCTGGACCGGCGCTGCGACAAGGTGATCTTCTTCGAGGACCCGCATGTGGCGCGCCAGCATGAAGCCGACATCCAGTTGCTGGAGCGCGCCGTGTGCGCCGCCACGTACGACACCACCTGCTTCAACTCGCCGGCCACTGCCGAGCGATGGGCCGCCGCCGTCACCGCATAGCGCAGCGCCGTGAGGCTGGCGCCTGCCAGCACAATCCGGGGATGACAGTCCCCCGCTTCAGCGACGCGCTCGGCCACGGCATGAGCGACAAGCGCATCGACATCCTGCGCGGCATCGGCCGCACCGGCAGCATCTCCCAGGCAGCGCGCGACGCCAGGGTCAGCTACAAGGCGGCCTGGCAGGCGATCGCGACGCTGACCAACCTGGCCGGCGTGCCGCTGGTGGAACGCTCGGTGGGTGGCGCGGGCGGTGGGGGCGCGGTGCTCACAGGAGAGGGCCGTCAACTGCTGGAGCTGGCCGATGCGCACGAGGTGGCGCGACGCGCCGTGCAGGCTGTCGGCACCGCGTCCACGGCGATGGCGCGGCTCTCGATTCGCACCAGCATGCGCAACCAGCTGCCCGCCACGGTGAGCGCGCTGGAACGCGCCGGCCGGGTGGTGCGCGTGCGCATGAGCCTGCCGGGCGGCGATGGCATTGCGGCACGCATCACGCAGGAGAGCGCCGAATTGCTCGGTCTCGCGGAAGGGATGGCGGCCATCGCGCTGTGCAAGGCGACGGCGGTGCGCGTCGAGCGCGCGGATGCCGCCGCGCAACTGCACGCGCAACCGCTGGGGAACCAACTCGGCGGCACGGTGGCGCGCATTGCGCGAGAGAGGGACAGCGACAGGAACAGCGACAGCGGTGACGAGGTGGTGGTCGCCTTGGCCGGCGGCTTGCAGGTCGTTGGCTTTGCGGCGGGCGGCAGTGCCTTGCGCACGCGTCAGCGCGTCACTGCCGTGGTCGATGAAGCAGCAGTCGTCGTGGCGCTGCCCGGTTGATTCCTCGCGGGATTCCGCGCCAGGTTGCTGAAGGCATCTTCGAGCACGGGATGGCGCCAGGCATAGCCCGCGGCCAACGCGGCGCGTGGCACGACGTTCTGCCCGTCGAGCAGGATCGTCGCCATCTCGCCGACCAATGCACGCGGCGGTGCGGCCGGCATGCGCAGCCACGCGCGGCGGCCGAACGATGCAGCCAGTGACCTGGCGAAGCGCGCTTGCGGCGGCGTGTCGGGCGCGACGGCATTGAGGGGGCCGCTGAGGCTGTCGTCGTCCATCGCGAAGCGGATCATGCCGACGGCATCGTCCAGGTGAATCCACGGCGCCGGCTGGTGTCCGCTGCCCAGCACCGCCCCGAAGCCCATCCGCGCGCTCAGCGCCAGCATCGGATACGCGCCATCGCCACGGCCCAGTACGACGCCGAAGCGCATCCGCACCACGCGCACCTTCAAGGCTTCGGCGCGACGTGCCTCGTGCTCGATGGCGGCGCACAGGTCGGACTGGAATTCGCCTGGCCGCGCGGGACTGTTCTCGTCGAGCAATTCGATGGCGTCCCCGGGCGAAGTGCCGTAGTAGCCCACCGCCGACGCGCTGACCAGCACCCGCGGCGGCTGCTGCAGGCGGCGCATCAGGCCCACCAGCGCCGACGTCACGTCGACGCGGCTCGCCAGCAGTTCGCGGCGCCGCCTCGCCGTCCACGGCATGCCGAGCACGCGCGCGCCGGCCAGGTTGACGATGGCATCGATGCGCGTGCGCTGCATGCCTGCAGGAGGGCCGCGGCTCCAAGCCTGCCTGCGCAGCCTTGGACGGCCCCGCAAGAGCAGCCGCCTCTGGCGTCCGCCCGTGGCGCCGCAGGTGCATTCGGGGGTGGGTCAGCTCTAGGGCGCTGACATGCCCTTGTCCTTCATCACCGTGCGCGCCTCGGGGCCAGCCAGCATCGCCAGGAATGCACGTGCCGCATCCGCGTCGCGTGCGGCCGAACCGACGCCGCCCGCATACACCGTGTAGTTCTGGATCTCCGCAGGAATCGGGCCGAGCACCGTCACGCCGGGAACCACCATGAGTTCACTGATCTGCTGCAGCGCGATGTCGGCTTCGCCGCTCACAAGCTTCTGCGCCGTCAGGCCGCCGGGCACGAGCACGGCCTTGGCCTGCATCTGCGGTGCAATGCCCATCTTCCCGAAAAGCTGCGACAGGTAGATGCCGCTGGAGCCCCCGGCGGCCGGGTCGATCATCGCGACCGCGCGGGCTTTCAGCAACGCCTGCTGGAAGGCGGCAACGCTCCCGATGTCCTGCGCCGGGCTGCCTTGCTTGATGGCCACGCCGATGCCGACGCGGGCGACGGGCATCGACGTGCCAGGCGCGACCTTCCCGCCTTTCGCCTGATCGTCGATCCCGGCAGTGGTGAGGATCGCCACATCGAAGGCCTCGCCGCCAGCGATGCGCTTGGCGAGCGCGCCGGCCGTGTCGGAGTCGATCGTCAGCTTGTGGCCGGTGCGCTGCTCGAACACCGGCGCCATGGCAGCGACGACGGGCTTGAACGCCCCGGCCGTGAGGACCTTGACCTCCGCTGCGACAGATGTTGCCGCCGCTGTCAGCGCGACGAAGGCCAGCACGGCCGTACGGAAGACATTGCGTTTCATCGCCCGCGGTGCCCCAGTTTTCGATACACGGTCGCGCGGCTGATCCCCAGCACACGCGCTGCCTCGGCCACGTTGCCACGGGCCTCGGCAACGGCCTTGCGAATCAGCGCCGCCTCCACGTCGCGCAGCCTGGGACGCGGTGCGGGGGCGCCCGCCGCCGTCATCGCATCGTCAGACCCACGCCCGGCCAGCGGCAGTGCCTGCAGGCGCAGCCCGGACCACAGCGGCACCTCGATCGGCGTCGCGTCGGCGCGCCGCGCGGCGTCCCACAGCACGGTCCAGGGCAGAGCGAACAGATCGCTGGCGTGCAAGGGTGAAGACGAAGCGGCCGTCATCGCGGACTGATTGACCATCTCCCGCGCCGCTGCATTGCTGGCCGTCACATGGCCATCACTGTCCAGGCACAGCAGGCCCTCGGATTCCGCATGGCCGCCCCAGCCCGGCCAGTTCAGGCGCACCAGCAGGTCGTGCGGCTCCCGCAGCACCAGCGCGTTCTCGATGCTGCGTGCCGAGAGTGCCGCCAGTTGCCTGAGTTCCGGCCGCTCCACCGCATTCACGGCACTCAGGTCCAGCATGCCGACGCAGCGCCCGTCATGTCCGAACAACGGGGCGCCGGCGCAACTGAACACGCTGGTGTCGTCGAAGAAATGTTCCCCACGATGCAGCCACACCGGCTGCAACTCCGACAGCGCCGCCCCGATGGCGCTGGTGCCAACGGCGCGTTCCGACAGGTCGACGCCGACGCGCGCAATGTTGGTGGCCGCTCGCTCGGCATTCGGCGGCAGGCCGCGCGCATCGATCACGACGCCGCGCGCATCGGTCAGGATCGCGAAGTAGCCAGTGTCGGCAATGGCCCGCGCCAGCCGGTCGAGCACCGGCCGCGCCGCGGCAACGAGGCCTCGGTTGCGCTCCGACATGCGGCGTGCGTGCTGCGCCGACACGGCATCGAAGCTCACGCGCTGCTGCGGCCTGTGGCCGGCGGAAAGACAGCGCAGCCACGAGCGCGAAATCCAGGGAGCGACGCGCGGACTGTCGGGGGCGGCGGATTCGATCACTTCGCGGCGCGCCTGGGCGATTTGCGCGGCGCGTTCAGGCGGCAGGGCGGGAGGGTTGGAATGCATCAGGGGCGGATTGTGAACGCGCTGTTCAATTTTGAGAATTTCACCGCAACCGTACAAACGTCTAGGGTTTTGCCTAGCATTCGGCTACGGACCCGCGCCGAAGATTCAACTCGCCGAATTCGGCCATCAGCCATCCCCATAAAAGGAGTCAGCCAAATGCAGGTCAAGCTCACGGTCAACGGACGCGCGGTCACTGTCGACGCGCCGCCCAACACCTTCCTCGTGCACGCCATCCGCGAGCATCTCCACCTGACCGGCACCCACGTCGGCTGCGACACGGCCCAATGCGGCGCCTGCACCGTCCACGTCAACGGCCGCGCCGTCAAGTCCTGCAACGTGCTGGTCGGCCAGGTTGCCGGCGCAGACATCACCACCATCGAAGGCATCGCCCAGCCCGACGGCACCATGCACCCGATGCAGGCCGCCTTCAAGGAATGCCACGGCCTGCAATGCGGCTTCTGCACGCCCGGCATGGTCATGAGCGCCATCGACCTGTGCACGCACCATCCGAAGTCGAGCGAGACGGAAATCCGCTCGCTGCTCGACGGCAACCTGTGCCGCTGTACGGGCTACCAGAACATCGTCAAGGCCGTGAAGATGGGCGGCGAGGCGATGCTGGCCGAGCCGGCCAAAGCCACCGTCCCGGCTTGAACGAGGAGCACACGACATGGGTGCATCCGACTTCTCCAAACTGCCGCACATCGGCGAATCGATCCGCCGCAAGGAAGACTATCGCTTCCTGACCGGCGCCGGCAACTACACCGACGACATCAACCTGGCGCAGCAGTCGCACGCCGTCTTCGTGCGCTCGCCGCATGCGCACGCCACCGTCAAGTCCGTCGACACTGCCGAGGCGCTGAAGATGCCCGGCGTGATCGGCATCTTCTCGGGCAAGGACATCGAGGGAAAGATGGGTGGGCTGCCCTGCGGCTGGCTCATCAACAACCCCGACGGCACGCCGATGAAGGAGCCGATGCACCCGATCCTCGCGATCAAGAAGGTGCGCTACGTGGGTGACCACGTCGCCATCGTCGTGGCCGAGACGATCGAGCAGGCCAAGAACGCGGCCGAAGCCGTGGTCGTCGACTACGACGTGCACACGCCCGTAGTCAGCGTGGCCGACGCGGCGAAGAAGGCCAGCGGCGTGACCATCCACGACGAGGCGCCGGACAACCAGTGCTACAAGTGGGTGCTCGGCGACAAGGGCGCTGTCGATGCGGCCTTTGCCAATGCCGCGCACGTCACCAAGCTGGACCTGGTCAACAACCGCCTGATCCCCAACGCCATCGAGCCGCGCGTCGCCATCGGCAGCTACAGCCGCGCGACCGAGGAGTACGTGCTCTATGTGTCGAACCAGAACCCGCACGTCGAGCGCCTGCTGATGACGGCCTTCGTGCTCGGCCTGCCCGAACACAAGGTGCGCGTGATCGCGCCGGACGTGGGGGGAGGATTCGGCTCGAAGATCTACCTGTATGCCGAGGACGTGGCGCTGACTTGGGCCTCCAAGCAGCTCAACCGCAGCATCAAGTGGGTGGCCGAGCGCTCGGAATCCTTCCTGAGCGATGCGCATGGCCGTGACCATGTGAGCCACGCCGAAATGGCGATGGACAAGGACGGCAAGTTCCTCGCCCTGCGCGTGCACACCGACGCGAATCTCGGTGCCTACCTGTCGACCTTCGCGACTGCCGTGCCGACGATCCTGTATGCGACCCTGCTCGCGGGCCAGTACGCGACACCGCTGATCTACGCGGAGGTCGACGCCTGGTTCACCAACACCGCCCCGGTCGATGCGTACCGTGGTGCCGGGCGACCCGAGGCCACGTACCTGCTGGAACGCCTCGTCACGCGCTGCGCGTGGGAGATGAACCTGAAGCAGGACGAGATCCGCCGCCGCAACTTCATCACCAGCTTTCCGTACCAGACGCCGGTCGCATTGCAATACGACACGGGCGACTTTCCGCCTCTGCTCGAGCGTGCCAACGAACTCGGCGACGTCGCAGGCTTCGATGCCCGCCGCGCCGAGAGCGAGAAGAACGGCAAGCTGCGCGGCATCGGCTACTCCAGCTACATCGAGGCATGCGGCATCGCGCCGTCGAACGTGGCGGGTGCGCTCGGTGCGCGCGCCGGCCTGTTCGAAGCCGGCGAAGTGCGCGTGCATCCGACTGGCAGCGTGACGATCTTCACCGGCTCGCACAGCCACGGCCAGGGCCATGAAACGACCTTCGCGCAACTGGTCGCGGCAAGGCTCGGCATCGCAGTGGAAGCCGTCGACATCGTGCACGGCGACACCGGCCGCGTGCCCTTCGGCATGGGCACCTACGGTTCGCGTTCACTGGCCGTCGGCGGCACGGCGATCATGAAGGCCCTTGACAAGATCGAGACAAAAGCCAAGAAGATCGCCGCGCATCTGATGGAAGCCAGCGATGCCGACATCGAGTTCGCGAACGGCGAGTTCACGGTGAAAGGCACCGACAAGAAGATCCCCTTCGGCCAGGTGGCACTGACGGCCTACGTGCCGCACAACTACCCGCTCGACAAGCTGGAGCCGGGCCTGAACGAAACCGCGTTCTACGACCCGACCAACTTCACCTACCCGGCCGGCACCTACATCTGCGAGGTGGAGATCGACAAGGGCACGGGCGAGGTCAAGATCGACCGCTTCACCGCGGTGGACGACTTCGGCACCATCATCAATCCGATGATCGTCGAGGGCCAGGTGCAGGGCGGCATCGTGCAGGGCATCGGCCAGGCGCTGATGGAAAACTGCGTGTACGACCACGAGACGGGCCAGCTCCTCACCGGCAGCTTCATGGACTACGCCATGCCGCGCGCCGAGGACTTCCCGAACTTCAAGCTCGACACGCTGAGCACACCGTGTACGCACAACCCGATCGGCTCCAAGGGCTGCGGCGAGGCGGGCGCGATCGGCTCGCCACCAGCGGTCATCAACGCCGTGCTGGACGCGCTGGCGCCGCTCGGCGTGAAGGACTTCGACATGCCCGCATCGCCGCACCGCGTGTGGGAAGCCATGCAGAAGGGCAGCACCACGCCCACGCAGCAACCTGAAACCCCGTCGCTGGCCGCCAGCACCCAGGGCCGTCCGGCCGTCTAAGACAAGAAGGAAAAACAAACCATGTACGCCTTCACCCTCGAACGTCCCGCCACCGTCGCCGATGCCGTCAAGCTGGCTGGCGCAGGCGGCAAGCCGCTGGCCGGCGGCCAGACGCTGCTGGCCTCGATGAAACTGCGCCTGTCGGCACCCGAGCAACTCGTCGATCTCGGCGGCATCAAGGAACTCACCGGCATCAGGAAAGACGGCAACACCATCGTCGTCGGCGCCATGTCGCGCCACCTCGACGTGGCCAACAACGCCGACGTCAAGGCCGCCTACCCGGCGCTGGCCAACCTGGCCTCGCGCATCGGCGACCGGCAGGTGCGTGCCATGGGCACCATCGGCGGCTCGGTGGCCAACAACGACCCGGCTGCCTGCTACCCGAGCGCGGTGCTGGGCTCCGGCGCGACCATCGTCACCAGCAAGCGCGAGATCGCGGCGGACGACTTCTTCCTGGGCCTGTTCACCACGGCGCTTGAAGACGGCGAGCTGATCACCGCGATCCGCTTCCCGATCCCGAAGAAGGCGGTGTACGAGAAGCTGCGCCAGAAGGCCTCGCACTTCCCGCTGGTCGGCGTGTTCCTCGCGCAGTACGACAGCGGCGTGCGCGTGGCCGTGACCGGCGCAGGCAATGGCGTGTTCCGGCACAAGGGGCTGGAAGATGCGCTCAACAAGAGCTTCACGCCCGAGTCGGCAGCCGCGGTGAAGATCGATGCGAGCGAGCTCAATTCCGACCTGCATGCTTCGGCCGCCTATCGTGCCAACCTGATCAGCGTGCTGACGCAGCGGGCGGTCAAGGCGCTGGCTTAACCGGGCTCGCCCAGGTCGCCGCGCGCTTTTCGCGGGCGACCCAAACCCCTGTCGCAGGCAACATTGCGGACCGGCCCCCTCCCGATCCGCGATGTTTCCCGACGAAACGCCGAGCGAACTCGCGGTAAAAAGACATATGACTTCTGAAACGCCGACCGCTCCGTTCGCCTCCATCGACGAGGTCACGCAAGCGCTGCAGGCGGCCGGCTATTTCGCGGACCGCCGGCTGGCAACCGCCGTCTTCCTCGCACTCAAGCTGCAGCGCCCGCTGTTGCTGGAGGGCGAGCCCGGCGTCGGCAAGACCGAACTGGCCAAGGCCCTTTCCAAGGCCCTGACGCGCGAACTGCTGCGTCTGCAGTGCTATGACGGGCTGGAGCAGCGCGAGGCACTCTACGAATGGAACTACGCCGCCCAACTGTTGCACATGCGCGCGGCCGAGGCGCATGGCGCGTCGAGCGACATCGAGTCGGAGGTGTACCAGCCCCGCTACCTGGTGCGCCGGCCCCTGCTGCAAGCCTTGCAGGCGCCAGCGCCCGGCGCCGTGTTGCTGATCGACGAAGTGGACCGCGCCGACGAGCCCTTCGAGGCCTTCCTCCTCGAATACCTCGGCGAATACCAGGTCAGCATTCCCGAGCTGGGCACGATCAGCGCGCTGGTGCCGCCGGTGACCATCCTCACCAGCAACCGCACGCGCGACCTCAATGACGCGGTCAAGCGCCGCTGCCTCTATCACTGGCTCGACTATCCCGAGCGCGAACGCGAACTCGCCATCGTTCGCGCGCAGGCGCCGCAGGCCAGCGCCGTGCTGTCCGCGCAGGTGGCTGCCTTCGTCGGCAAGCTGCGCTCCCAGCCCTTCAGCAACGCCTTCCAGCGCGCGCCCGGCATTGCCGAAAGCGTTGAATGGGCCAAGGCGCTGGTCGCGATGGACACGCTCGAGCTCGACCCCGAAGTCATCGTCAACACTGCCGGCATCCTCTTCAAGCAGCGCGACGACGTGGCTGCGCTGACGCACACATTGGCAGCCGACCTGCTCAAGCCGGAGGAGGCCGGGGCATGAAAGCCGGAGCAGAACGCAGAAGTCGCAAAGGTCTCGCAGAAGTCGCAAAGGAAAACCTTCAAAGTTTTCCTTGTCTTTTTCGCGTCCTTTGCGAAGCCTTTGCGAGCTCTGCGTTCGGTCCCCGTATTTGCATCGGACAGCCATGCAACAACTAGGCGACGCCCGCTCCGGCAAGCTCGCCGGCAACATGGCGAGCTTCGGCCGTGCGCTGCGCCGCGCCGGCGTGCGTACCGATGCCGCGCGCATCGCGCTGGCGGCAGAGGCGGCCATGCTGGTGGGCGTCGACACCCGCTTCGACTTCGCGGCCGCGCTGGAATCCGTGATGGTCAGCCGCGAACAGGACCGCATGGTGTTCCGCGAACTCTTCGACGCATGGTTCCGCGATCCGGAGCTGGCCAAGAAGATCCTGCAGCAGATGCTGCCCAGCGCCGAAGGCAAGGCCGAGCCCGTCAAGCGCCGGCCGCGCGTGCGGGAGGCGCTGGCCGCGCCGCGCGCCAAGGTCATGCCGGCCAGGACCGAGCGCGAGGTCGAGTTCGACGCTGCCATGACAGCCAGCGACCGCCAGCGCATGCAGCATGCCGACTTCAACGCGCTGGGCGCGGCCGAATACCAGCTGGTGGAGCGCCTTGCCCGCGACATCTCCTTGCCGGTGCCGAAGCTGCCCGCGCGCCGCTTGCGTGTGGCCAGCGGCGCGAGCAGCCATTCACGCATGCACTGGCCCGGCGTCCTGCACCAGGCCGCGCGCACCGGCGGCGAGTTGATCCGCCTGCCGCGCCTGGAGCGGCGCAAGCAGCCCTTGCCCCTGCTGATCCTGGTCGACGTATCGGGCTCGATGGAACGCTACGCCCGCCTGCTGCTGGCCTTCCTGCATGCGGCCACACGCAGGGCCGGCCCGCGCGACGTGTTCGCCTTCGGCACGCACCTGACCGATCTCACGCCCGCGTTCCGCATCGCCGACACCGACGTCATGCTCGAAGCCGCCAGCGCCGCCATCGACGACTTCGCCGGCGGCACGCGGCTCGGCGGTTCAATGACCCAGCTGCGCCGCCGCCACGCGAGGCGGCTGGTCGGCCGCCGCACGCTCGTGCTCGTGATCAGCGATGGCCTCGACACCGGCGAGCCGGCCGAACTGGAGCAGGAGTTGCTCTGGCTCAAGCGCCACTCGCGCAAGCTGCTCTGGCTCAACCCGCTGATGCGCTACGAGGGCTACGCACCCCTTGCGCGCGGAGCGGCTTTGCTGCACCGCCATGCGGACGCGATGCTCGCGGTCCACAATTTGAGCGCGCTGGAAGAGCTGGCCGCGAGCCTTGCCGCGCTGATGCGGGCGGGTCGATAGCCCTTCGGCCGCGAACGACAGAACAAAGAAGGAAACACCATGGAAATGCTCGGCACCCGCCAACTCGGCGTCACCCAACAACAGGCTTGGGAAGCGCTCAACGACCCGGCCACGCTGAAGGCCTGCCTGGCAGGTTGCGACAAGTTCGAGCCCGCCGGCGACGACACCTATGTCGTCGGCATGGCGGTCAAGGTCGGCCCCGTGTCGGCCAAGTTCAACGGCAAGGTCGCGCTGACCGAGATCGTGCCGCCGCAGAGCTACAAGCTGTCCTTCGAAGGGCAGGGCGGCGTCGCCGGTTTCGGCAAGGGCGCATCGAGCGTCTCGCTGACCCCGAACCCGGGCGGCTGCGAGCTCGGCTACACCGTGCAGGCCCAGGTCGGCGGCAAGATCGCGCAGTTGGGCCAGCGACTGGTGGACGGCGCCGCCAAGTCGATGGCCGACGACTTCTTCAAGCGCTTCGACGCGCTGATGGCCGAGCGCTATCCGGCGCCCGCCGCCGCCGTGGCCGGCGCCGACGACGAGGAGGAAGGCGGCACCTCCTTCGGCAGCATCGATTCGCTCGCGCCGCGCACCCGGCCGATGTCGCCCTCGGGCGAGTCCGCCGGCGGGTCGAGCCAGAAATGGATCTGGGTGGTCGTGGCCGTCGTGGTGGCTGTGGGCGCCTACCTGTATCTGCGCGGCTAGGACGGGCGGCCATGGAAAACCTGGACGTGATGGTGCTGCGAACCCTGCGCGACTGGCGCCTCGCCGGCCGTCGCGCCATGCTGACCACCGTGGTGCGCACCTGGGGTTCGTCGCCCCGGCCGGTCGGATCGATCATGGCGCTGGCGGAAGACGGCGCGGTGTCCGGCTCGGTCTCGGGCGGCTGCATCGAAGATGACCTCATCGCTCGCTATTCGCGCGCCCATGGCGGGCCCGGCACCATGCCGCATGGCGCGCCGGCGCTGGTCAAGTACGGTATCACCGCCGACGAGGCACACCGCTTCGGCTTGCCCTGCGGCGGCACGCTGGAACTGCTGCTCGAATACGACCCCGATGCCGCGTCGCTGCAGGCGCTCGTGGCCGAGCTGGAGCAAGGCACGCTCATGCAGCGCAGCGTCTCCCTGGCCGACGGCAGCGTGAGGCTGGCCTCGGCTTCCTCGCCAGCCGCGCTCAGGGTGGATGAGCGCGAATTGGTCAACACCTTCGGCCCTGAATACCGCATGCTGCTGATCGGCGCCGGCCAGCTCGCCGAATACCTGGCCACGATGGCGCGCTTCAGCGGTTTTGCCGTCACGCTGTGCGACCCGCGCGACGAATACCGCAGCGAGTGGTCGGTCCCCGGCGTGACCATCACCACCGTCATGCCCGACGACGCCGTCACCGCTTTCCGGCCCGACCGGCGCAGTTGCGTGGTCGGCCTCACGCATGACCCCAAGCTCGACGACCTGGCCCTCCTCGAAGCGCTGCAATCCGAAGCCTTCTATGTCGGCGCGATCGGCTCGCGCCGCAATGCCGACGCACGACGCGAGCGCATGATCGAGCACTTCGACCAGACCGAGCAATCCCTGGTGCGCCTGCGCGGCCCGATCGGCATCTACATCGGCAGCAAGACGCCGCCCGAGATCGCGGTGAGCGTGATGGCGGAAATCCTGGCCGTCAAGAATGCGGTGACCTTGCCGCGCGAGGCCGAAGTGGCGCATGCCAAGGCGTTGCAGGAAGCAGACTGACCTTGAACATTTCACGGGTATCCGGCCTCGTTGCGCGAGCGGCGCGGAAAGTGGCTGTCCCGTGTAGTAGATTGGGCCGTCTTGCTCGGTGCCAAGCTGAATTGGTGGCGCAGCGTCTGTCCACTTGCTTGTTCCCATGTTCCGCGACCCTCTCGATGATCTCTCCGTGACCGCCCCGCCAGCAGTCGATGTTTCATGCCGACGCTGGGTGGAATCCCGCGACCCGGCCCGCTGGCGGCAGGTCGGCGAGCAGTCGTTTGCCTTCCACCACAACCTCGCCAGTCATCCCTTGTTCGAACTCGATCGGCTCGGCGCGCTCGTCGAGACCCTGTTCGACCGGACAGACTGGATGCGCGAGTTCTCGTCCGCAGAGCGAAGCCAGGGGCGCACCGCGCTGCGGGATCGCCTGCGCGATTCGGTGCTGCACATTGCCAGCGCCGACGAATGGGTCGTGCTGCACTTCGTGGACCAGGCGGACCCGGAATACCACGCGTTGTACGAACAGGTGCTGGCGGACCTCGAGCGCGCCGCGGGCATCCAGTTCCGCAAGGACATGACCTGGGCCGGGATGAGCATCGTCATCCAGCCGCCCGGCTTCGTGGCGCCTTACCACTTCGATCATTCGAACTCCTTCATGCTGCAGGTTCGAGGCGCAAAGAACCTGACGGTGTTCCCGAACGAACGCCACGTCGTCACGGAGGAAGAGATCGAGGACTACTACCGGCACAACCCGCTGGCGGCAAAGTTCCGCAGCGAAGTGGAGGACACCGGCATCGAATACCTGCTTCGGCCCGGCGTCGGGGTCTACAACCCGCCGTTGTCGCCGCGGGTGACGCGCACCGGCGATGAGGTCTCGGTGAGCATTTCGATCCACTATTCCCTTCCCGAGGCCGATGCGCGTGCACATGTGTACCAGGCCAACTACGTGCTGCGTACGCTCGGCTTGCGACCCACGCCGCCCGGCCGCTCGCAGGCGCTCGACAGGGCCAAGCATCGCTTCATGACCGCGCTGTCGAAGTCCAGGCCGCGTAGCTACGACGAAGCGATCTTCTCCGGCGTCGACCGCCTGGGCGCGCCGCTCCGGGTAGCCAAGCGGATCGTCCGGAAGCTCCGGCGCTGACCCTGCTGGGCAGGCCCGCGGCAATGTCGAGAGTGCGCATGTTGTGGACCGCCGGACCGGGTTGTGAGGTATAAAACCTTGCTCTGACATGACGTTGTCGCACCTGATCGTCGAGCCATCATGGCCGGCAGGCACTATGCACCACCCACGCAGCCCTTTCGGTCTTTCCCCTGGCAGCCTCCGCAACGGCCTTTGCGTCGTCGCGGCATTGAGCATTGCAGGCTGCGCGACAGAGCGTGTTCCCTTGCCGCCGCTGCCGCCATTGCCCTCGTCGACGACCTCTGCTGCGCCACCGGCGCCAGCGCCTCCTCCGGTGGTGGCGCCCCGGCCAGCGGGCGCCTACCTCCGGCCTGCGCCGGGCCCGATCCTGGCCCGGTACGATCGCGAGCGAAACAAGGGGCTCGACATCGCGGGCGCCGCTGGCGATCCGGTGCTGGCTTCACGCGACGGCCGTGTGGTGCTGGTGAGCAGCGCCTTGCCCGAATACGGGACGATGATCGTCGTCAAGCATGACGAGAACTTCATCACCGCCTATGCCCATGTCGGCAAGGTGCTCGTCAAGGAAGACGACGCGGTCCGGCAAGGCCAGCAGATTGCGGAGATGGGCAGCACCGGCACCAACCGCGTGAAGCTCCATTTCGAGATCCGCAAGCAAGGCGTCGCGCAGGACCCGGAGCCCTACTTGAACGGCGCGTTGCGCTGATCGACTCCCGGCCGCGCGCCGTCGGATGCAGCGGCTTCCGACGCTTCGAGGCCCTCGGTTGGTGCCGCTTCGGCGGACGCACGGTCGGCCTTGCGGGCACGGAACAGCGCCGCACGCATGAGGAAGATCGTGGTGATCGGCGCGGTCATGGCGACGAACAGCGAAATCAACCCCGCATGCAGGAACAGGTGCAAGCCCTGCACCGAGAAATAGACGCCGGTCGCCAGCGTGATGCACCAGACGCCGAAGGTCGCGCCCAGCGTCGGCGCGTGGATGCGGCGGAAGAAGGTCGGCAACCGGACCAGCCCGAACGAGCCGATCGCGGCGAACGCGGCCCCGAGCACGGCGAACACGGCCGTCAGGACCTCCGCCCACAGTGGCAGCGCATCCGTGCTGTTCATTCGATCACCTCGCCGCGCAAGAGGAACTTGGCCATCGCCATCGATCCTACGAAGCCGAACAGGGCGATCAGCAACGCCGCCTCGAAGTACACGTCGCTGGCGTAGATGATGCCGAGCACCAGCATCATCAGCATGCCGTTGATGTAGAGGCAATCGAGCGCCATCACGCGGTCCTGCGCGGTCGGGCCGACCAGCAGGCGGCCGAGCGCGCAGAGCATGCCGACCGCGAGCAGGAAGAGCGCGGCCTTCAGGGCCCAGAGCAGCAAAGGGGTCATTCGAAGATCTCCATGAGCAGGCGTTCATAGCGCTGCTTGATCATCGCGATGAAGGCTTCGTCCTCCCCGTCCAGGTCGAACACGTGGATCAGCAGTGTCGACCGGTCCAGCGCCAGTTCTGCCCAGGCCGTGCCCGGCGTGAGGCACAACACCATCGCCAGCATGGCCAGGCCGCTCGGATCGCGCATGTCCAGCGGCACCTGCACGAAGCGCGACGAGATGGCGGCGCTGCGGCGCGTCAGCAGCAGCCGCGCCACGTCGAATGCCGACGCCACGAGGTCCACCGTCACACGGACCGCCAGCTTGAACAGCAGCGCCGGATTCCGCACACGCGCCTGGGCCGGTCGCAGGCTTCGGGTGAGCATTGGTACCGCGATGGCCAGCACCGCGGCCAGGAGCAGCGTGGCGGCGTCCAGCGACTGGTTCAGCACCACCCACACGGAGAAGAGGAACACCGACAGCGGCAGAGACGACAACCAGCGATTCATGGCGTGCGCTTTCCGGCGACGGGGTTGGGCACCTGCCGTGCGCCCATCACGGCCTTGCGATAGGCGGTGGGGGTGAACAAGCCCCTGGCCGTCGCCGTGGCGTGCTGCATCACCGGGCCTGCCTCGGTCGTCAGCGCCACGCAGCAGAGCAGCAGCGCCGCCACCGGCAGCAGCTCGACCGCGCGCAGCAGCGGAGGGGTTTCCACGGGCTGGGTCCAGAAGTGGCGTATGCCGGTGCGGGTCATGGCCACCAGGGTCAGGAAGCCCGACACCAGCAGCAAGGCCATGAACATCCAGCCAGAGGCGCCCGTCTCGCGCGCGCCAAGAAGGCCCGAGAGCATCGCGAACTTGCCCAGGAAGCCCGACAGCGGCGGCATGCCTGCCAGCAACAGCGTGCAGCCTGCAAAGCCCAGCCCCAGGAAGGCCACGCCCGCCGGGATGGCGCGGCCGTAGATCTCGCGCTGGTCGTCGTCGAGGTTCACGCCTTCGATCTGCTGCAGGTCGGGCGTGAGGAAGGGCGCGTGGTCGGCGACTTCGTGCGGCGCGATGCTGGCGCCCTCGTTGCGCCAGCGTTCGATCATGTCGATCAGCAGGAAGAACGCACTCACCGCCAGCGTCGAGCTCAGCAGGTAGTAGAGCGCCCCGGCCCACACCGCGGGCTCGCCGAGACCGATGGCCGTCAACAGCGTCCCGGCCGACACCAGCACGCTGAAGCCGGCCAGGTTCGACATGCGCTGCGTGCCGATGATGCCCAGCGCGCCGACGAACAGCGTGGTCATGCCGAACGCCATCAGCACGTTGTGGCCGAACTGTGCCGACGCGCCGGTATCGGGCGCGAACATCAGCGTCCACAAGCGCAGGATGGTGTAGATGCCGAGCTTGGTCAGCAGCGCGAACACCGCGCTCACCGGCGACACTGCCGCGCTGTACGCAGGCACCAGCCAGAAGTTAAGCGGCCAGGTGCCGGCCTTGGCCAGGAAGGCGGTGAAGAGGATGGCCGTCGCCGCATGCACGAGGCCACGGTCGGCCGGCGCGATCTGTGCGATGCGCATGCCGAGGTCCGCCATGTTCAGCGTGCCGGTCGCGCCGTAGAGCATGGAGGCGCCGATCAGGAACAGCGACGAGGCCGCCAGGTTGATCGCGATGTAGTGCAGGCCCGCCTGCACGCGCAGCCGGCCCGAACCGTGCAGCAGCAGTCCGTAGGAGGCCGCCAGCATCACCTCGAAGAAGACGAAGAGATTGAACAGGTCGCCGGTCAGGAAGGCGCCATTCAGGCCCATCAACTGCAACTGCAGCAAGGCGTGGAAATGCACGCCCGCGCGGTCCCAGCGCGAGGTGGAGTAGATCGAGGCCGCGAAGCCGATCACTCCCGTGAGCGCCACCATCAATGTCGAGAGCCGGTCGGCCACCAGCACGATCCCGAACGGCGCGCGCCAGTTGCCCGGCAGGTAGACGCCGATGGAGCCGGCCCCGCCGCCCACGTCGGGGGCGTTCACCCAGCGCAGCAGGGCCAGCGCGGCCACCAGCCCCGCGAGGCCCGACACCACGCTCAGCACCGCCTTCTCGCGGCGCCGCTTCTCGTTGAGCAGCAGCATCAGCGCAGCGGTGAGCATCGGCACGAGGATCGGCACCGCCACCAGGTGCGGCATCGTGGCGTCGAGCAGCCGGTCGAGCAACTGGGTGACGGTCATGGGCCGGCCTCCTGCTCAGGGGTGCGGGTGCGGGTACCGAACGCAGAAGTCGCAAAGGTTTCGCAGAGGTCGCAAAAGAAAACCCAAAAATTTTCCTTGAAGTCCTTTTGCGGCTTCTGCGTAGCTTTTGTCTTCCTTCTGCGTTCGGTACCCGATCCCGATCCCGATGCCGTATTCATGACGTGCCATCCCCGCTGTCCGCATGCTTGTCGCCGTCCACATGGTCGTTGCCCGCAAGACCGCGCGAGGCGAGCATGACGACCAGGAACAGGGCGGTCATGGCAAAGCCGATGACGATGGCGGTGAGCACCAGCGCCTGCGGCATCGGGTCGGCGGTGTTGGCCAGCGTGGCGCGGATGCCTGGCGTGAGCACCGGCTCGCTGTCGACCATCAGCCGGCCCATGCTGAAGATGAACAGGTTCACCGCGTACGACACCAGCGTGAGCCCCATGATGACCTGGAAGGTGCGCGGCCGCAGCAGCAGGTACACGCCCGATCCGGTGAGCACGCCGATGGCAATGGCCAGCACGGCTTCCATCAGCGGGCGCCTCCGGCGTCGACGGGTGCGAGAGGCGGGGCGTCGGCTGACGCAGCGGCAGCGGCCAGGCGTTCGGCTTCCTTTTCCATCTGTTCCGCCACCCAGCGATGGCTGCGGATCGACTGGTGGGCCAGCGCCGTGAGGATCAGCATGGTCGAGCCCAGCACGATTGAAAAAACGCCCGTGTCGAACAGTGCCGCGCTCGGAACATGGATCTCGCCCAGCACCGGCAAGTGCAGGTGCGCGGTGTGCGTGGTCATGAACGGATAGCCGAGCAGCACCGAACCGCCGCCGGTCGCCAGCGCCAGCAGCATGCCGACCGCGATCCAGCGGCGCGGATAGATGCGCAGATGTTCCTCCACCCACTCGGTGCCCGACACGATGAACTGCAGCAGCAAGGCCACCGACATCACCAACCCGGCGACGAAGCCGCCGCCGGGCGCGTTGTGCCCGCGCATGAAGAAGTACACCGACACCAGCACCGATAGCGGCAGCAACAGGCGGATCAGCACCGCCGGCACCATCAGGTAGCCCACGGCCGTGTCCTTCGCGAGCCGCGGGTTCAGCAGGTCGGTGCTGCCGTCATGGCTTTGCGCGCGCTGCTGCTCGGGCAGCGCCATCGATTCCGGCGCGGGCCGGAAGCGCCGCAGCAGCGCATACACCGTCAGCGCCACCACGCCGAGCACCGTGATCTCGCCGAAGGTGTCGAAACCGCGAAAGTCGACCAGCATCACGTTGACTACGTTCGCTCCGCCGCCCTCGGTCATCGCGCGGTCCAGGAAGAAGGGCGAGATGCTGAGCGGGAAAGGTCGCGTCATCATCATCCAGGCCAGCAGCGCCATGCCGCTGCCGGCGCAAGCGGCCACCACCAGGTCGCGGCCACGCCGCCTCCAGAGCTGCAGGCGCGCCCGCATCGGCTGCACCGTCGCCTTGCGCAGCGGCAACCAGCGCAGGCCCAGCAGGATCAGCACCGTGGTCACGGTCTCGACCACGAGTTGCGTCAGGGCCAGGTCGGGCGCGGAAAACCAGATGTAGGTGATGCAGCAGGTCAGGCCTGCCCCCGCCGCGAGCATCAGCGATGCCAGCCGGTGGAACTTCGCCTGCCAGGCTGCCGCGACGGCACAGGTGCAGCCGATCAGCCAGGTCATCGCGAACATCGGCGAGAACGGCAGCAGCTCACGCGTACCGCGCGATGCCGGCGTCAACCAGAGCGCGGCAGCCGCCAGGCCCATCGCCACCAGCACCAGCACCAGCAACTGCGGCTGCAGGCGGCGCGTGCTCAACAGTCGCCGGCCGCGTCGCCCGGCCTCGCTCATCCGCGCGATCACGTTCTCGAAGATGCGCTGCCCGTCGAGGTGCTGCAGGAACGGCGTGCGCACCAGCCCGCCGCGTTCGCGCCGGCGCCGCTGCAGCAGGAACAAGGAGAGGCCGCCCGCCAATGCGATGAAGCTCATCAGCAGCGGCAGGTTGAAGCCGTGCCACACCGCCAGGCTGTAGTCGGGCAACTCCCCACCCACCACCGGCCGTGCGGCGGCGGCCAGCAGCGGGCCGATCGACCAGGCCGGCGCCACGCCCACCACCAGGCACACCAGCACCAGCAACTCGACCGGCACGCGCATCCAGTGCGGTGGCTCGTGCGGCGTCTTCGGGACCTCGGAACCGCAGGGCGGTCCGAAGAAGACGTCGAACACGAAGCGGGACGAATACGTGACGCTGAAGATCCCGCCCAGCGTGGCGACGATCGGCAGCGTCCATTCGACCCACGGCGCGGCGTCGACCAGCACCGCCTCGGCGAAGAACATTTCCTTCGACAGGAACCCGTTGAGCAGCGGCACGCCGGCCATCGCGGCGCTCGCGATGATCGCCAGCGTGCCGGTGATTGGCATGAGCTTGATCAGCCCGCTGAGCTTTCGGATGTCGCGCGTGCCGCTCTCGTGGTCGATGATGCCGGCCGCCATGAACAGCGAGGCCTTGAAGGTCGCATGGTTCATCACGTGGAACACCGCGGCCACGGCGGCCAGCGTGGAGTTGAGCCCCAGCAGCAGCACGATCAGCCCGAGGTGCGAAATCGTCGAATAGGCAAGCAGGGCCTTCAGGTCGCGCTGGAACATCGCGACAAACCCGCCGAGCAGCAGCGTGATGGCGCCGGCCCCGCCGACCAGCCAGAACCACTGCTCGGTGCCCGACAACACCGGCCACAAGCGCGCAAGCAGGAACACGCCCAGCTTCACCATCGTGGCCGAATGCAGGTACGCGGACACGGGCGTCGGCGCGGCCATGGCGCGCGGCAGCCAGAAGTGAAACGGAAACTGCGCGCTCTTGGTGAAGGCGCCCAGCAGCACCAGCACCAGCATCGGCGCATACAGCCCGTGTGCCCGAATCCGCGCGCCCGAGGCAAGCACCGCGTCCAACTCGTAGCTGCCGACGATGCGGCCAAGCACCAGCACGCCCGCCAGCAGGCACAGCCCACCCGCGCCGGTCACGGTGAGCGCCATGCGCGCCCCGCGCCGCGCATCGCGCCGGTGGTGCCAGTAGCCGATCAACAGGAAGGAGAACAGGCTGGTCAGTTCCCAGAACACCACCATCTGCACCAGGTTGCCCGACAGCACCACGCCCATCATGGCGCCCATGAAGGCCAGGAAGAACGAGAAGAAGCGGGGCACCGGATCGGACGGCGACATGTAGTAGCGCGCGTAGAGCACCACCAGCGCCCCGATGCCGAGCACCAGCATGCAGAACAGCCACGCGAAGCCGTCGAGCCGGAAGACCAGGTCAAGCCCGAGCGAGGGCAGCCATTCGAAGCGCTCGCGGATCACCTCGCCGCCGGCAACTCGGGGAAACAGCCACGCGACCTGTGCCGCGCAGCCCAAGGCGACCAGGCCCGCAAGCGTCGATTCCCGGTTGCGCGCGTTCGACGGCATGGCTGCCGCCAATACGCTGGCGACGAAGGGGAGCGCGACGAGGAGTACCAAGGGCATCGCGGTGGATTATGGGTCGCGCACGCGCGCGACGCCATCGCGAAACCGGAGCCTTGCCTATGTCGCGATGAAGTGGACCGTGCGGATGCCGAGCCAGGTCAGGACCAGCGAGCCTGCAAGATGACTGGCCGCGGTAACCAGCGCCACCCCGGCGCGTCCCTCCATCAGCATCGTCGTTACCTCGGCCGAGAAGCTCGAGAACGTTGTCAGCCCGCCCAGGAAACCGGTGACGATGGCGAGCCGCCACACGGGATCGATGTCGGGCATGGCCGCAAAGATCGCGACCATGACGCCGACGAGATAGCCGCCGATCAGGTTGGCCGCGAGCGTGCCCCAGGGCATGAAGCCGCCGACGCCAAGCCAGAGCGCAAGGCCCCAGCGGGAAAGGGCGCCCAGCGAGGCGCCGACGCAGATCGCGAAAACGGGAAGCAGCATGGCCGCGACTTTACTTCTCCGCGCCCATCAACAGGTCGGGCAGGATCGTCACGGTGCCCGGGGAACAGCGTGATGAGCGCGATGCACACCACCGGGCAGAGAAGAACGGGATCGCGGTCTTGGTGTTGATGTTGCTGTCCTTGCCCGTGCTGCTCCCGCCCATGAAAAAAGCCGCCCGAAGGCGGCTCGACGCGATCAGCGGATCGCGGCCTACTTGCCAGCAGCAGCCTTTGCAGCCGGTGCCACCGCAGCAGTGGCGGCGGGTGCTGCGGCCGCAGCGGCGGATGCGACCGCCGGGACCACGGCGGGCTTGGCCGGGGCGGCAGGCGCTGCCGGTGGCGCAGCAGCAGGAGCCGGTGCAGCCGCCGCTGCCGGTGCAGCAGCCGCCGGTGCAGCAGCAGCAGCGACCTGCGCGTTCTTGCCATTCTTCTTCTTGCCGTCGGCATGCGCCATCGGCGTAAAGGCCTGGCCATTGATCGTGAGGCCTTCGTTCGACAGCTTGGCCGCGGACTTGTCCTTCACCCCCTTGACGCGGCTCATGAAGTCGCCCCAATCCTTGAATTCGCCTTGCGCGCGCGCATCGACGATGCGCTTGGACATGGCCGGGCCGACACCCTTGAGGCTGTCGAGTTCTGCGGCGGTGCCCTTGTTGGCCTCGACTGCGGCCCACGACGAAACGGCGAACAGTGCAGCGGCAAACGCGGCCGCGATCTTCTTGAACATGTGGAAACTCCCTGATTGTGTGAAATGAAGCCGCCGACGCAAGCGCTGCGCGGCGGCCTCGTTTCAACGGTGTTCGCGTCCGGTTCGTTGACCGGCCCGTGCGATCACGAACCTACAGTTCCTCGACGCGGCGCGGCGGATAGCTGTCCCACGCCTGGCAACCGGGGCAATGCCAGAAGTACTGGTGCGCCTCGAAGCCGCACGCCGCGCAGCGATAGCGCATCAGCGGTCGCGTGGCCTGGTCGAGTGCGCGTTGCACCTGCGGGTGGAATTGCTCGCGCGTGAAGTGCTCGCCGGAGAGCCAGCGCGAAGCGGCCACCAGCGAGGGATGGTGCGCCAGGTGCGCGATGTAGCCGTCGCGGGGTTCTGGCGGCGTATCCGCGGGCTGGTCCTGGTCGGGCACCTTCGGATTTCCGCCCAGCGCGATGATCGCCTCCAGCACATCGATCGAGGGCGACGCGGCATAGCGCCGCTGCAGCAGTGCGATCGCTTCACCGGTGCGTTGCGAGGCGATGGCGGCCTGCTGCAAGGCCGCCGCGAACAGCGGCAAGGCCAGCGGCGCGTTGTCGCAGAGGTTGGCAAGCGTATCGAACGCGGCGGCCGCTTCACCGTTGCGCAACTGGAGGTTGGCCGTGTCGATCGCCGGCCGCGGCGCCTGCGGGGCGAGTTCTACCGCCTGCCGCAGCAGTTCGCCGGCAGCGTCGAGATCCCCTGCGGTTGTCCGCTCCGCCGCCTGCTCGCACAGGTGGTGCGCGCGCCGCGTGGCGTAGCTGGCCTGGTCCGATTCGTCCAACTTCTGCGCCACCGTGGCGGCCTGCGCCCATTCGCGGGAACGCTCGTAGATGGCCAGCAGTGCCAGTCGCGACTCGGTCTCGTAGCGCGTGCCTTCCAGCTTCTGCAATGCGGCCTCGGCCCTGTCGAGCAGGCCGGCGCGAAGGAAATCCTGCGCCAGCGCATGCTGTGCCCGGTCGCGGTCGTCCCGGCTCAGGTCGCCACGGCCGAGCAGGTGTTCGTGCACGCGCACCGCGCGCTGGTACTCGCCGCGACGCCGGAACAGATTGCCGAGCGCAAAGTGCAACTCCTGCGTGTCGGGGTCGTTCTGCACTGCCTCGATGAATGCGTCGATGGCCTTGTCCTGCTGCTCGTTCAGCAGGAAGTTGAGGCCGCGGAAGTAGGCCTTGGGCGCCTGGCGGTTTTCAAGCTTCAACTGCCGCAGATCGAAGCGGGACGCCAGCCAGCCAAGGACGAAGGCCAGCGGCAGGCCCGCCAGCAGCCATGTGTAGTCAAAGTCCATGTTGGCGCACGATCGGCAGGTCAGTGGGGGGTGACGCGGCCGCGGCGTCGGCTGCCGCGGCAGGCGCCGGCGGGATGGCGGCGGCAGATGCGGAGGAGGATTCGGCGAGCCGCTGATTCGCGGCGCCGCTGCGATGCTTCCACCAGCCCGGCAGCATCCCGAGCGCGCCCACCACCAGCCCGCCCGCAAAGGCGACGAGCACCACCAGCACCAGTGGCGCACGCCAGTAGGTGCCGAAGAAAAAGTTCACCGTCGCATCGTGCTGGTTGTTCAGCGCAAACGCGAAGAGGGTAAAAAAAATGGCTGCCTTGAGCAGCCACAGGATGTATTTCATCGGGTTCCCCGTTGGCGGCCCGATTTTAGTGGCCTGTAGCAGTCGATTCGCGAGTGAAGGCTGCGTCAGCGGGGCGCAGGGCAAGGCGCAAAGCGCAGCAATAGCCATTGCTATTGCGAGCATTTGCAACGCCGCCATGCGCGTCGCTGGCGCGGCAGGCACTTGCGAATTGTCTGTTGCAGGTCGCTCTATTGGTGCCTGCTTGACGGCGTCAGGGCTTGCCGCGTTGCGCCTGGGCGTCGAGTTCGGCTGTACGGGCGTCCACGGCTTCGCGCAGGGCCTTGCCCGGCTTGAAGTGCGGCACGCGTTTCTCGGGCACCTGCACGCTCTCGCCGGAGCGCGGGTTGCGTCCGATGCGCGGCGGCCTGCGGCTCACCGAGAAGCTGCCGAAGCCACGGATCTCGATCCGATGCCCGCGCACCAGGGCGTCACCCATGGCGTCGAGGATGGTCTTGACGGCGTACTCGGCGTCGCGGTGCGTGAGTTGCGCAAAGCGGGCGGCGAGTTCTTCGACGAGGTCGGAGCGGGTCATTGAGTCAGGGTCGGCAGGAAACTGGAAGGCGAAAAAAGGGACAGAGCGGCGAGCTTAACGCCCGCCAGTCTGTCCCGTTCAACAGCAGATGATTTCATCTCCGGACCCACCGCTCGCACGGCCGGTCCGGATTCAAGATCACTTGTTGTCGTTGTTGTCCAGCTTGGCGCGCAGCAGGGCGCCCAGGCTGGTGGTGCCGGCGTTTTCACGCGACGACTGCTGGCTCAGCGTGGCCATGGCGCCTTGTTCGTCGGCCATGTCCTTCTGCTTGATCGACAGCTGGATGTTGCGGGTCTTGCGATCCACGTTCACCACCACGGCCGTGACTTCGTCGCCTTCCTTCAGCACGTTGCGTGCATCTTCCACGCGGTCGCGGGAGATTTCGCTGGCGCGCAGGTAGCCGAGGATGTCGTCGCCGAGGTCGATCTCGGCGCCGCGTGCGTCAACCGTCTTGACCTTGCCGGTCACGACCTGGCCCTTGTCGTTCACGGTGGTGAACGTCGTGAACGGATCGCTGTCGAGCTGCTTGATGCCGAGGCTGATGCGTTCGCGGTCGACATCGACTGCCAACACGAGCGCTTCCACTTCCTGGCCCTTCTTGTAGTTGCGAACGGCGGTTTCGCCAGCTTCGTTCCACGAGAGGTCGGACAGGTGAACCAGGCCGTCGATGCCGGCAGCCAGACCCACGAACACGCCGAAGTCGGTGATCGACTTGATCGGGCCCTTGACGCGGTCGCCGCGCTTGGTGTTCTGCGCGAACTCTTGCCACGGGTTGGCCTTGCACTGCTTCATGCCCAGGCTGATGCGGCGCTTGTCTTCGTCGATTTCGAGGACCATGACTTCGACTTCGTCGCCCAGCGAGACGATCTTGTTCGGAGCGATGTTCTTGTTGGTCCAGTCCATTTCGGAGACGTGCACCAGGCCTTCGATGCCGGGTTCGAGTTCGACGAACGCGCCGTAGTCGGCAATGTTCGTGACCTTGCCGAACAGGCGGGTGCCTTGCGGGTAGCGGCGCGAAACGCCCATCCACGGGTCGTCGCCCATCTGCTTGAGACCCAGCGAGACGCGGTTCTTTTCCGTGTCGAACTTGAGGATCTTCGCTGTGATTTCCTGGCCGGCTTGCACCACTTCGCTCGGGTGGCGAACGCGGCGCCACGCCATGTCGGTGATGTGCAGCAGGCCGTCGATGCCGCCGAGGTCCACGAACGCACCGTATTCGGTGATGTTCTTGACCACGCCTCGGACAACAGCGCCTTCCTTCAGGGTTTCCATCAGCTTGGCGCGTTCTTCGCCCATGCTGGCTTCGACCACGGCACGACGCGACAACACGACGTTGTTGCGCTTGCGGTCGAGCTTGATGACCTTGAATTCGAGGGTCTTGTTCTCGTACGGGGTCAGGTCCTTGATCGGACGCGTGTCGATCAGCGAGCCCGGCAGGAATGCGCGGATGCCGTTGACGAGGACCGTGAGGCCGCCCTTGACCTTGCCGCTAGTCGTGCCGGTGACGAAGTCGCCCGACTCGAGTGCCTTTTCCAGTGCGAGCCACGAAGCGAGGCGCTTGGCGGTGTCGCGCGAGAGGATGGTGTCGCCGTAGCCGTTTTCGACGCTGCCGATGGCAACCGAAACGAAATCGCCGGCCTGGACTTCGAGTTCACCCTTGTCGTTCTTGAACTCTTCGATAGGCACATAGGCTTCGGACTTGAGGCCTGCGTTGACCACGACGTGGTTGTGCTCGACACGCACGACTTCGGCGGTGATGACCTCGCCGGTGCGCATTTCGGAACGCTTCAGGGATTCTTCGAATAGGTCGGCAAAAGATTCAGACATGTATGTTCCTTCCGTCAGGCAGGGTTTGCAGCTGCACCATTGCAGCTGGCGTGTATCTGTAGACGGCGGTTGTGGGCTTGGGGCCCGGTTAAGTTAAAAAACCAGAAGGTCAGTGCGCTGTCGCGCGGCGGGGACCTGCTGGACGGAAACACCCTCCGGCGGACCGGTGGGTTGTGTAGCGCCGCCTTTCAGCGTCCACTGAAAGGTTGCACCTGCTGCCACCAGTTCAAGACCTCGTTGACCGATTGCTCGATCGACAGATTGGAATTGTCCAGGCGGCGGGCGTCTTCTGCCGGCTTGAGGGGCGCGACGCTGCGGGATGAATCGCGCAGGTCTCGTGCTTCCAAGTCGGACCGAAGACTGTCGAGTGTAGTCGAAATTCCCTTTGAAATCAACTGCTTATACCGCCGCTCGGCGCGCTGGGCGGCGCTCGCGGTCAGGTACACCTTGAGCGGGGCGTCCGGGAAGATCACCGTGCCCATGTCGCGGCCGTCGGCGACCAGTCCCGGAAGCGCCCGGAAGCTGACCTGCAGATCCTTCAGGGCTGCGCGCACGGCGGGCAGGGCTGAGACGCGCGAGGCGTCCATGCCGGCTGCTTCCGAGCGGATCGCGTCGCTCACGTCCTCGCCGGCGAGCATCACCTTGCCCGCGTCGAAGCGCAGCGGCAGGGTGCGCGCCAGGTCGGCGATCTGCATCTCTTGCGCCGGATCGGCTTCCAGCCCGGCGCGGCGCATGGCAAGCCCGGTCACGCGGTAGAGCGCACCCGAATCCAAATAGTGGTAGCCGAGCGCGTGCGCCACTTCCACGGCCAGCGTGCCCTTGCCGGAAGCGGTCGGGCCGTCGATGCAGATCACTGGCACGCTGAGCGGCCGGACCACCGAAAACAGCGTCTCGAAGTAGTCCGGGAATGTCTTTGCCACGCAATGCGGGTCCAGGATGCGAACCGGGATCGACGCCGGGTTGAAAGCCGCCAGCGAGAAGCACATGGCCACCCGATGGTCGTCGTAGGTCTTGATGCGGGCCGCGCGCCAGCCGTCGGCAGCGAGCGGAAACACGCGGATGAAATCCGGGCCCGCCTCGACCCTGGCGCCGAGCTTGACCAACTCGTTGGCCATCGCGTCGATGCGGTCGGTTTCCTTGACGCGCCAACTCGCGATATTGGTCAGCGTGGTCGGTCCGTCGGCGTACAGCGCCATCACCGCCAGCGTCATGGCTGCATCCGGGATGTGGTTGCAGTCCAGCGTGATCGCCTTCAATGGCCAGGCGCCCCGCGCGACCCGCAACCAGTTCGGGCCGCTCTCGATCCGCGCGCCCATCTGCCCGGCGGCTTCGACGAAGCGGATGTCGCCCTGGATCGATTCGGCGCCGACGCCCTCGATCCGCAGTCCCTCGCTGGCGATGGCGCCCAGCGCAATGAAATAGCTGGCGGACGACGCATCGGCCTCGACGTGGATTTCGCCCGGCGACTGGTACCGACTCCCCGCCGGAATGGTGAACCGCTGCCAGCCTTCGCGCCGGACATGGATGCCGAAGCGCGCCAGCAGGTTGAGCGTGATCTCGATATAGGGCTTGGAAATCAATTCCCCGACCACGTCGATCGTGATGTCGCGGCGGCTGGCCAGCGGCAGTGCCATCAGCAAGGCTGTGAGGAACTGGCTCGATACATCGCCACGTACGCGAATCGGCGTGTCGAGTTGCAGCGACTGCAGCGTCACCGGATGAATCCGGAGCGGCGGATAGCCCGGATTGCCCAGGTAGTCGATGTGGCAACCGAGCTGGGTGAGCGCATCGACCAGGTCGCCGATCGGCCGCTCGTGCATGCGGGGCACGCCGCTGAGTTCGAAATCACCGCCTAGCAGGGAGAGCGCCGCCGTCAGCGGTCGCATCGCGGTGCCCGCGTTGCCCATGAACAGATTGGCTTGCGGGTTCGACAACTTGCCGCCGAGGCCAGTGATGCGCAGGGTGCCATCGGCCTGTTCGATACCGCAGCCCAACTGCGCCAGTGCCGCGAGCATCACGCGGGTGTCGTCCGAGTCGAGCAGGTCGTGCACCGTGGTCGTTCCGCTGGCCAGCGCCGCCAACAGCAGCACGCGGTTGGAAATGCTCTTGGAACCGGGCAGGCGAACGGTGCCAGCCGCCTCTGTCAACGGCGGAATGTCGAGGAAATCAGTGGAGAACATGTTCAGTCGGCAGGCATCGCGCCGCCGGGTTGCCATTGGGCGCGCACGCGCCGGGCCGACTCGATGGCGTTTTCAAGGCCTTGTGCATCGCCGGTGGCGACCATCAGTTCGAGGGTTTCGAGCGCCTCGCGAAAGCTGCGGGTCTGCGCCAGCACCTGTTCCCGGTTGGCTAGGAGAATGTCGCGCCACACGGCCGGGTCGCTGGCCGCGATGCGCGAGAAATCGCGAAAGCCCGTCCCGGCAAGTCGCATGAAGCGCTCGCCGTTCTCCTGTCCCGCGATGCCGTTGATGAAGGCGAAGGCCAGCAGATGCGGCAGGTGGCTGACGGCGGCAAAGGCGCTGTCATGGTCTTCATGCGACATCTGGATGACGTCGGCGCCGACGGCCGTCCAGGTGCGCGTCGCGGTCTGCACCAGCGAGCGACGCGTGGCCTTGACCGGCGTCAACACGACCTGCCGGCCCTTGAACAAGCCCGCTTCGGCGTGTTCGATGCCCGACACCTCCTTGCCCGCGATCGGATGCGCCGGCACGAAGCAGCCGAACTGTTCCTGCAGTCCGCGTCGCGCCGCCTCGATCACGTCGCCCTTGGTCGAACCCACGTCCATGACCAGCGTGCCGTCCGAGATGCCGTGGCGAATCGCCTTGAACGTGGCTTCGGACGCGGAGACCGGCACGGCGATCAGGACCAGGTCCGCGCCCGACACGGCCAGCAAGGCCGATGGCGCCGCCACGTCGATGGCGCCAAGCTGCCGGGCTCGCTCGGTGGTCGAGGGCGACTTGCTGTAGCCCACCACCCGCTTGACCAGCTTGGCCTTCTTCAGCGCGAGCGAGAAGGAGCCACCTATCAGGCCGCAGCCGATCAGTCCGAGTTGCTCGACCATGAGGCGATCGGTGTCAGGCGGTCACGGGATAGGCGCCCAGAACCTTGTAGAAGGCGCACAGGGTTCGCAACTCGGCCAGTGCGGCCGCCACATGCGGCTGCGACGGATGCCCGTCGAGGTCGATGTAGAAGTAGTACTCCCACTGCCCGGTCCGTGCCGGCCGCGACTCGAAGCGCGTCATCGACACGCCATTTGTCTTCAGCGGCACCAGCAGGTCGTGCACAGCGCCCGGCCGGTTCGGCACCGAGACGATGAGGCTGGTGCAGTCGCGCCCTGAAGCCGGCGGCATGGCCAGCGTCTGCGGCAGGCAGATGATGGCGAAGCGGGTACGGTTGTAGGCATCGTCCTGGATGGCGTGGGCCACGATGTGCAGCCCGAAGCGCGTCGCGGCGCGCTCGCTGGCCAATGCGGCCCACGCCGGGTTCTCTGCGGCGAGCCGCGCGCCTTCGGCATTGCTCGACACGGCGCGCCGCTCGACGCCGGGCAGGTGCTTGGCCAGCCAGCTCTGGCACTGCGCCAGCGCCTGCGGATGGGCGAGGACTGCCTCGACGCCGTCGAGCGAATTCTCCTTGCGCATCAGGTTGTGACGCACCAGCAGGCTGACTTCGCCGACCACGTGCGCCGGCGAATGCAGGAACATGTCGAGCGAACGCGTGACCACGCCTTCGTTCGAGTTCTCCACCCCGACCACGCCGTATTGGGCGCTGCCGCCGGCCGTGGCGTGGAACACCTCGTCGAAGTTGGCGCAGTAGACCAGGTCGGCCGCGCCGCCGAAGTACTCGATGGCCGCCTGTTCGCAGAAGGTGCCCTCGGGGCCGAGCACCGCCACGCGCTGGGGCGACTCGAGCGCGAGGCAGGCCGACATGATCTCGCGCCAGATGGCGGCCACATGCGGCCCCTTCAGCGGCCCCGGGTTGCTGCGCTCCATCTTGTCGATGACCTGCGCGACGCGGTCGGGGCGGAAATAGGGCGTGCCCTCGCGCTTCTTGATCTCGCCGACCAGTTCGGCCACATGGGCACGTTCGTTCAGCAGGCCGAGCAGCTTCTGGTCGAGCGCGTCGATCTGTACGCGCAGTCCTGCCAGGCTGGCAGAAGCGTCGGTGGGCGGTTGGGGAGGGGAGGAGGCGTTGTCAGGCATGCGATTGCTCAAATTCTCGCATGCAGTCGACCAGCGCCTGCACGCCCGAAAGCGGCATCGCGTTGTAGATGCTGGCCCGCATGCCACCGACCGATTTATGGCCCTTGAGTTGCAACAGCCCGGCCTCGCGCGCCTTGGCCAGGAAGGCCTCGTTGCGGCTCTCGTCGGCCAGGAAGAAGGGCACGTTCATGCGCGAGCGACAGTCCGGGCGTACCTTGTTCAGATAGAAGCCCGAACCGTCGATGAAGTCATAGAGCAGCTTCGCCTTGGCGATGTTGCGCTGCTCCATGGCCTCGATGCCGGTGAGCCCACCTTCGGTCTGCTCGCGCAGCCACTGGAAGGTGAGCCCGGCCACGTAGATGCCCCAGGTCGGCGGGGTGTTGTACATCGACTGGTTGTCTGCCACCGTCTTGTAGTTGAAGGCGCTCGGGCAGATCTGCAGCGCATGGCCTAGCAACTCGTCGCGAACGACCACGATGGTGAGTCCGGCCGGGCCCAGGTTCTTCTGCGCGCCACCAAAGGCCAGCCCGACACGACGCCAGTCGACCGGGCGCGAAGCGACGTGCGATGAGAAGTCGATCGCCAACGGCGCCTTGCTGCCCAGCGCCGCCAGATCGGGCAACTCCTGGAACTCGATGCCGTTGATGGTCTCGTTGGTGCAGACGTGCACATACGAGGCGCCGGCATTGAGCTGCCAGCTTGCCGCATCGGGCAGGGCCGTGTGGCCGTCGGCGGCGTTGCTTGCGATGATGCGCGCGTCGCAATAGCGCTGCGCTTCCTTGTGCGACTTGATGCTCCAGCTGCCGGTGATCACGAAGTCGGCCTGGGTGCCGCGCGACAGGTTGAGCGGCACGATGGCGTTCTCGCCGAGCCCGCCACCCTGCATGAACAGGACGTGGAAGTGCTCGGGAATCGCGAGCAGCGCGCGCAAGTCGCTTTCGGCCTGCGCCAGGATGATGCCGAATTCCTTGCCGCGATGGCTCATTTCCATCACGCCCATGCCGCTGCCACGCCAGTCGAGCATCTCGTCGGCGGCGCGGCGCAGCACGGCTTCCGGCATGGCAGCCGGGCCGGCGGAGAAGTTGTATGGACGCTTGCCCTGCGCGGGCATCACTTCTTGGCGGGCGCCTTGGCAGGCGCCGCGCCTTGACCGCCGCCGCCACCACCGCCGGTCGGCGCGCCGAGGGCCTTGGCCACGGCGGCATCCAGTGCACGCATCTTCGGCTCGATGGTCGGCTTGGTTTCGGCCACGAGCTTTTCGGTCAGCGCATTGCGAAGCTTGGGATTGACTTCCTCGTACTTCTTGCTGAGCGGCGAATTCAGCCACGCGATCAGTTGCTTCAGTTCGTCTTCGGTAAAGGAGTCGCTCAGGACCGGTCCCAGCGCGCCAGGCGCCAATGCAATGGCCCTGTCGCGCACGTAAGGGTAGGCATCGTCGAAATACTTCTTGAGCTCGGCGTCCGCTGCCTTGGCTGCGGCCTCGCGCTTGTCGGCCGGTACCTGGGTCTGCAGGTAACCCGAACCGGCCTGGGCGATCTGGGCACTGGAGTCTTCGACGAGCACGCGCGCCAGTACTTCGATGCCGGGCCGTTGCAGATCGATGAACTGCTTGACCAGGGCGGCCTTGCCGTCTTGCGCCCAGCCGATCGAGCTGGTGGCGGCCATGGCGGTGGCGAGGATGGCGAGCTTGAGTTTTTTCATTCGGTAATTTCCGTTCAGGATGTTGGATTGGTTTCTTCAGGATTGGAGTCGGCGTCGGTGTTGGCGTCGTTCTCCACGATGCGCTGCAGCCCGCTGAGCTTTGCGCCTTCGTCGAGTCCGATCAATGTGACGCCTTGCGTGGCCCGTCCCAGTTCGCGGATTTCCGCGACCCGGGTGCGCACCAGAACACCCTTGTCGGTGATCAGCATGATCTCGTCGTCAGCGTGCACGAGCGTCGCCGCGACGACCTTCCCATTGCGCTCGCTTTGTTGAATCGCAATCATGCCTTTGGTTCCCCGGCCATGACGCGTGTATTCGGTAATGCTTGTACGTTTGCCGTAACCATTTTCAGTGGCGGTGAGGACGCTTTGTTGTTCGTCCTCGGCCACCAGCATGGCGATCACGCCCTGGCCGTCTTCCAGCGTCATGCCGCGCACGCCGCGAGCGTTGCGGCCCATCGGGCGCACGTCGTTCTCATCGAAACGCACCGCTTTGCCGCCGTCGGAGAACAGCATCACGTCATGTGCGCCGTCCGTCAGCGCGGCGCCGACGAGGTAGTCGCCCGGATCGAGGTCGACCGCGATGATGCCGGCCTTGCGCGGGTTGCTGAATTCATCGAGCGTGGTCTTCTTGACCGTGCCCATCGAGGTGGCCATGAAAACGTACTGGTTGGCCGGGAAGGTGCGCTTCTCGCCGGTGAGGGCGAGTACGACGTTGATCTTCTCGCCTTCCTGCAGCGGGAACATGTTGACGATCGGCCGTCCACGCGAGCCGCGCGAGCCTGCCGGCACTTCCCACACCTTGAGCCAGTAGAGCCGGCCGCGGTTCGAGAAGCACAGGATGTAGTCGTGCGTGTTGGCGATGAAGAGCTGGTCGATCCAGTCGTCTTCCTTGGTCGCCGTGGCCTGCTTGCCGCGCCCGCCGCGCTTCTGCGCGCGGTATTCGCCGAGCGGCTGGCTCTTGATGTAGCCGCTGTGCGAGAGCGTCACCACCATGTCGGTTGGCGTGATCAGGTCTTCGGTCGACAGGTCGAAGGCGCTGTGCTCGACCTGGCTGCGGCGTGCGCCCAGCTTGGTCTGGCCGAACTCCTGCTTGATGGTGGTCAGCTCGTCACCGATGATGACCGACACCCGCTCGGGCTTGGCGAGGATGTCCAGCAGGTCCTCGATCTCGGCCATCACTTCCTTGTACTCGACGACGATCTTGTCCTGCTCCAGGCCGGTCAGGCGTTGCAGCCGCATCTGCAGGATTTCCTGCGCCTGCGTTTCCGAGAGGCGGTAGAGGCCATCGGCAGCCATGCCGAAGTCGGCTTCGAGGCCGTCGGGGCGGTAGTCGTCGGCATTTACCACGCCGCCGTCGGCGCGGGTGCGGGTGAGCATCTCGCGCACCAGCTTGCTGTCCCAGCGGCGCGACATCAACTCGGTCTTGGCGACGGGCGGGGTCGGGGCGTTGCGGATGATGGCGATGAAATCGTCGATGTTGGCCAGCGCCACAGCCAGGCCTTCCAGCACGTGGCCGCGTTCGCGCGCCTTGCGCAGGTTGAACACCGTGCGGCGCGTCACCACTTCGCGGCGGTGCTGCAGGAAGACCTGGATCAGGTCCTTCAGGTTGCAGAGCTTGGGTTGGCCGTCGACCAGCGCCACCATGTTCATGCCGAAGGTGTCCTGCAGCTGCGTCTGCTTGTAGAGATTGTTCAGCACCACCTCGGGGACTTCGCCGCGCTTGAGCTCGATCACCAGGCGCATGCCCGACTTGTCGGATTCGTCCTGGATGTGGCTGATGCCTTCGATCTTCTTCTCGTGCACCAGCTCGGCCATGCGCTCCTGCAGCGTCTTCTTGTTCACCTGGTAGGGCAACTCATCGACGATGATGGCCTGGCGCTGGCCGCGGTCGATCTCCTCGAAGTGGCAGCGCGCCCGCATCACGACCTTGCCGCGACCGGTTCGGTAACCTTCCTTGATGCCGTTGATGCCGTAGATGATGCCGGCCGTGGGGAAGTCGGGCGCGGGCACGATTTCCATCAGGTCGTCGATGCTGGCGTCGGGGTGGCGCAGCAGGTGCAGGCAGGCGTCGACGACTTCGTTCAGGTTGTGCGGCGGGATGTTGGTGGCCATGCCGACCGCAATGCCGCCGGCGCCATTGACCAGCAGATTTGGCAGCTTGCTCGGCAATACCGCGGGCTCTTTTTCGGAGCCGTCGTAATTGTCCTGAAAATCGACCGTTTCCTTGTCGATATCGCCGAGCATTTCATGCGCAATTTTGGCGAGCCGGATTTCGGTATAGCGCATCGCCGCGGCCTGGTCGCCATCGACAGAACCAAAATTGCCCTGGCCGTCCACCAGCATGTGGCGCATCGAGAAGTTCTGCGCCATCCGCACGATGGTGTCGTACACCGACTGGTCGCCGTGCGGGTGGTACTTGCCGATCACGTCCCCGACGATGCGGGCCGACTTCTTGTAGGGGCGGTTCCAGTCGTTGTTGAGTTCGTGCATCGCATATAGCACGCGGCGATGCACCGGTTTGAGGCCATCACGGGCGTCCGGCAGGGCGCGACCGACGATCACGCTCATGGCGTAGTCGAGGTAACTGCGACGCATCTCCTCTTCGAGACTGATAGGTAAGGTTTCTTTGGCGAACGAGGTCATGAGCAGTACGCAGACAGCAAGGAGGCGAAATTTTACGCCCCGGCGGGTGTCGCACCGCCGCAACACAAGGCGGCTATTCCGGCTCCGTCCGGCGATTCCGGGCGCTCCGGCGGCCTGTTTGCCAAGGTCCCTGTGGCAGAATCGTCCCAACGTTTTGGGTGGTGGTCACTTAAAGCGTCCTTGATTCGCAGCGCGGCTGCGGCTTTTTCCCCAAGAGGAGAACCATGAAGAAACTGAATAAAGTGGCGATGATGTTTGCAGTCGCTGCGCTCGCCACTGCCGCCGGCGCGCAGACCCGTGTCACCGCAGCAAACGGCGGCCCCGTGATCGACAACTGGCAAGACAGCGCTGGTCAACTGGTCTGGAGGAACGGCACGAACGAACTGTGCTGGCGCGATTCGAACTGGACGCCCGCCACCGCCGCTGTCGGTTGCGACGGTGCCTTGGTTCCCGCCGCTCCTGTCGCGACGCCGGCGCCGCCTGTGCCGGTTCCCCCGCCGCAGGTCGCCGCTTCGAAGGTCACCTTCGCTGCTGACGCATTCTTCGACTTCGACAAGTCGGTCCTGAAGCCGGAAGGCCGCGCCAAGCTGGACGACCTGGTCTCGAAGATCAAGGGCGTGAACCTCGAAGTCATCATCGCCGTCGGCCACACCGACTCGATCGGCTCTGACGCTTACAACCAACGCCTGTCGGTCCGCCGCGCAGAAGCTGTCAAGGCCTACCTGGTCTCGAAGGGCATCGAACGCAACCGCGTCTACACCGAAGGCAAGGGCGAGAAGCAACCTGTTGCGGACAACCGCACCAAGGAAGGCCGCGCCAAGAACCGTCGCGTGGAAATCGAAGTGGTTGGTACCCGCGCCAACTAAGCACTCCGCAAGGATCTTGAGGAACCCCGCCACGGCGGGGTTTTTTTATGCGCCATTCATAATCGCGGGATGACAAATAGCTTGAATGCGGACCCGGCCGAATTGGCCAAGTTTTCCGAACTGGCACATCGCTGGTGGGATCTGGAGAGCGAATTCCGGCCACTTCATGAAATCAATCCATTGCGGCTTGACTGGATTGACGGAATTTCTCCGATCGGCGGCAAGCGCGTGCTCGATGTCGGTTGCGGTGGCGGCATCCTGGCCGACTCGATGGCGCGCAAGGGCGCCGACGTACTCGGCATCGACCTGGCCGCCAAGGCGCTCAAGGTGGCGCAGTTGCACGCGCTCGAAGCCGGCACCCGCAACGTCAAGTACCGCGAGGTGAGTGCCGAGGCCATTGCGGCCGAGGCGCCGGACGAGTTCGACGTGGTGACATGCATGGAGATGCTGGAACACGTGCCGGACCCGGCCTCGGTCGTCAAGTCCTGTGCGACGCTGGTGAAGCCGGGTGGCTGGGTGTTCTTCTCGACCATCAACCGCAACCTCAAGGCATTCATGCTCGCCATCGTCGGGGCCGAATACCTGCTCAACATGTTGCCGCGCGGCACGCACGAATACCAGAAACTGATCCGACCGAGCGAACTCGCCGCGCACTGCCGCGCAGCGAGACTGGTGCTGCGCGAGACCCGCGGCCTGCAGCACAACCCGGTCACGCGTCGGTACTGGCTCAATGACGACACCAGCGTCAACTACATGTTTGCAACCCAACGACCGCCAGCCGCCCCGTGATGCTTTTCCATGAAGTCCAAGCCGTGCTGTTCGACCTCGACGGCACGCTGATCGACAGCGCGCCCGATCTGGGTGCCGCCGCTGACAAGATGCGTACTGACCGCGGCATGACCTCGCTGGACTCGGCGTTGTATCGGCCGATGGCCGGGGCGGGCGCGCGGGGAATGCTGGGGATCGCTTTCGGCATCACGCCGGAAGCAGTGGAGTTCGAGGAATTGCGCGAGGAGTTCTATGTGAACTACGAGACGCGCATGCTGGAAAACACCTTTATTTTCGACGGCGTGCCCGAGTTGGTCGAAGCGTTGTGCGCGCGCGGGCTCGGCTGGGGTGTGGTGACCAACAAGTCGGAGCGTTTCACGGTGCCGCTGACGCGATCGATCCCGCTGTTCGCAAGCGCCGGCGCCATCATCAGCGGCGACACAACGCCCTTCGCCAAGCCGCACCCCGAGCCGCTGTTCGAAGCGGCGCGGCGGTTGCGCATCGACCCGGCCCGTTGCATCTACGTGGGCGACGACCATCGCGACATCCTGGCCGGGCGCGCCGCTGGCATGCAGACGGTCGCGGCGACCTACGGCTACCTTGGCGAGGAGGCCGATGCCACCGTCTGGCAGGCGAATGCGGCCATCGCTTCACCCTTGGGACTCTTGCAGGTACTCCAGCAGGCCTAGAATAGCGGGCTTGGGGCTGCACTGGTTTCGACGTGGGTTCGGAATCGCAGCGGGGCATGTCGAGCTGAATGCGCTCGTAAAACAGATTCAAACAAACTAACTGCAAACGACGAACGTTTCGCACTCGCTGCTTAATTGCCAGTGAGCTTTGCAACAGCAGGCCGATGGGCTGGGCAAGGGGGTGACAGAGCAATCTGAAACCTCCCGGCTGCAAAGATAATTACATGGGCTGGCTTCGATCCGGGTACCTTGGGTCGGGGCGAGAAAATAGGGTGCTGGCGTCCGGTTTAGCGTGTGACTGCGCGACTCCGGAAGCGAGACTCAAATCAGATCACTAAACATGTAGAACTGCGCGAAGAAGGCTTGCGGACGGGGGTTCAAATCCCCCCAGCTCCACCACACACAAGAGGGCCCGGATGATCTCCGGGCCCTTTTTCTTGCGCGACACTTTCCGGCGCCGCGCTGGTGGCTGAGATGCAGCCCGCCTCCGGGAGTGTCAGAGATGTCAGAGGTGTCGGGAGTGTCGGGAAATGCAGGAAATGCCGGGAAGAGCTGGGAAGAACTGGGAAGAGCTGGGAAGAGCTGGGAGAAGGACCTGGAAGGGCCGCGCCCCGCCCAGGCGCGGCTTTTTTTGCCCCGCGAGACTACATTAGGTCTTGCCCGGGGCCCGCGTTGCTGGCCTGTCTTTCTTCTCTCAGGAAAACTACATGCCGGACAAGCTGACGAGCGCGATCACGAGTTACTACGACGCGGTCCCGTACGACTCCCATCCCTTTCCGCAGTCGGCGCCCGAACACCTGGAGGCGCTGGCGTACCTGTTCGGCCTGGAGGCGGAGCCGCCGGCCGTGGCCCGCGTGCTGGAACTGGGCTGCGCGGCTGGCGGCAACCTCATACCCTTCGCGGCGCGGCATCCCGCTGGCAGGGCGATCGGCGTGGATGTTTCGCCGGTACAGGTCGGGCAAGGTGCCGCGGCGATCGAGCAGGCGGGGCTTGGCAACGTCGGCTTGCGCGCCTTCGACATCCACGACATCGACGCGTCCTTCGGCAAGTTCGACTACATCGTCTGCCACGGCGTCTACAGCTGGGTTCCGCCCACGGTCCAGTCGGCGATCCTGCGGGTGTGCTCCGAGAATCTTGCGCCGAATGGCGTGGCCTACGTGAGCTACAACGTCTATCCGGGCTGGAAGTCGCGCGAGATCGTGCGCGACGCCATGATCCTGCGCGGCGGGCCGCGTGACGCGCCGGAAGAAAAACTGTCGTTCGCGCGCGGCATGCTGGAGTTCCTCGAGCAATCGGCCCGGAAGGACAGCGTGCTCGAGAAGACGCTCGAGGAAGCGATGCCGATCGTGCGCAATGCGAGCAGCGCCTACCTGCTGCACGAGTTCCTCGAGCCCTGCAATGCACCTTGCTACTTCAAGGAATTCGTCGAACGCGCCGATGCGTACGGGCTGGCCTACCTGGCCGATGCAGAGCCGTCGACGATGTTCGTGCAGAACTATGGCGAGAAAGTTCGCGAGCCCTTGTTGCGCGAATGCGGCGGCAGCCAGGTGATGATGGAACAGTACCTCGACTTCCTGGTCAACCGCACTTTCCGGCAGACGCTGCTGGTCAGGAAGGAGCGGGCGGGACAGATCCGCTATCGGCTCGATCCGGCACGCCTGCGCTCGCTCGCTTATGCAGGGGTGTTCCTGCCGGATGATGGCGGCGCCATCAAGCTCGATGGGCCCGAGCAGCCCTGCACCGCGTTGCGCAACCAGAAGCTCACGTTGCGCCTGCCGGTCCACAAGGCAGTGGCGCAAGTGCTGGACCAGCACTATCCGGCGGCCGTCTTGCCCGATGTATTGCTGGACGAGGTGGCCGCGCGCACCGGCGAGCCGCGTGATGCGGTCGAGCCATTCGTCATGGCCATGCTGGAGGAGTTGCTCATCCTGGGCGCGGTGCGTTTGCGCCGGAGTCCGTTCGGGGCGGCAGTGACAGTGACGGAGAGGCCGCGCGCGTTGGCGGCGGTGCGCAGCTTGCCGGGCCTCGCGCTGCACACGGGCCCGAGCGCCCAGGCTTGCAACTTGTGGCATGAGAGCGTTGCGTTGTCGCCGCTCGAGCGCTGCCTCTTGCCCTTGCTGGATGGCTCGCATGGGCATGACGCGCTGGCAGACCATCTGGTAGCGGAAGCGCGTGCGGGGCGTATCCGGTTCATCAAGAATGAACAACCATTGAAGGATGAATCGGTGCTGCGCGAGTTCGCTGCGCAGCAAGTGGCGCTCGCTCTGCAGGACTTGCGTCGCAAGGGATTGCTTGCAGCCTGAAGCCGGCGGCTGGCCTTGCGGGCCTCTTCGATGGCGTCCCGTCGATCTGGCGCCCCGCCGGCTGGCGGCGCCGTCGGCAACAATCCCTGCTTCGGCGCGAATGCCTCGCGTCATCCTTCCGGTCATTGAAATCGTGCAACTCCAGGAAATTCTTTACTGCCAGGGCTTCGGAACCCGTCGCGTGTGTGCCGGCCTGGTGCAGCAAGGCCATGTATCCATCGCTGGCGCCGTTGAAACGGACCCATTCGCCGAGCTGGAGCCCGATGGGCTGCGCTTCACCGTACAGGGCACCGAGTGGGGGTTCCACGAGAAGGCCTACCTGATGCTGCACAAGCCGGCCGGCACCGAGTGCTCGCAAAAGCCCTCGACCTGGCCCAGCATCTACACGCTGCTGCCGTCGCCCTTGCGCCTGCGCCCGAACAAGGGTGCGGTGCAGGGCGTTCAGGCGATCGGTCGGCTCGACCAGGACACCACCGGCCTGTTGCTCCTGACGGACGACGGCCAGTTCATCCACCGGATGGGCTCGCCCAAGCACCATGTGCCGAAGGTGTACGAGGTCACGGTGAAGCATCCGCTGGACGAGGTGCAGGTGCAGAAGCTGCTGGCCGGCGTGGTGCTCGACGACGATCCGAAGCCGGTGCGCGCCGCGGCCTGCGAGGCGGTCGGGCCGCTGCACCTGCGCCTGACGCTGACCGAAGGCAAGTATCACCAAGTCAAGCGGATGGTGGCGGCGGTAGGCAACCGGGTGGAGGGATTGCATCGTTCGTCGATCGGTCGACTCGCGCTGCCGCCGGACCTGGCACCGGGGCAGTGGCGCTGGCTCACGGCTGGACAGGTCGAGTCGCTGCGCCAAAAACAGCACTGAACACCCATTGCCCCGGTCAGCCGCAGGTCCGGCCCGGCCGTTAAAATTCGAGTGCCCTCTTACGGAACCTCCCCTTGCGAATTTCTGCTTCCCCGACCGGCCGCATCGCGGCCTTTTTGTTGTCCCTGGCTGCGACCCTCACGACCGCCGTCGCGGCCGAGCCGCCACCGGTCTTCGTGCTGAATTCGCTCGACGCCACTGTCAGCGTGATCGACCCCGCCACCTGGGCGGAGAAGCAGCGCATCCCGACCGGCAAGGAGCCGCATCACCTCTACCTCACGCCCGACGAGCAATCACTCATCGTCGCCAACTCGGCCGGCGATTCGCTCACGTTCCTGAACCCGCGCACGGCCGAGGTGCAGCGCGTGGTGCACGGGATCATCGATCCGTACCAACTGCAGTTCTCGCGCGACATGAAGTGGTTCGTGACCGCGGGCAACCGGCTCAATCACGTCGACATCTTTCGCTGGGACGGCAAGGAACTGAAGCTGGCCAAGCGCATCGCCACCGGCAAGACGCCGAGCCACATCTGGATCGACAAGACCAGCACCACGGCCTACGTGACCATGCAAGACAGCGACGAGCTGATCGCGGTCGACCTGGCCACGCAGGCGATCAAGTGGCGCATTCCCACCGGCGCGATGCCGGCGGACATCTTCGGCATCAACGGCGACAAGACGCTGCTCGTCGGCCTGACCGGCAGTGATGGCGTGCAGGTGTTCGACGTGTCCGGCCCACAGCCCAAGGTGACCGGCAAGATCCCCACCGGCAAGGGCGCGCACGCCTTCCGCGCCGCAGGCGACGGCAAGACGGTGTTCGTCAGCAATCGGGTGTCGAACAGCGTCAGCCGCATCGACCTCCAGACGCTCAAGGTGACCGACGACTACCCGGTGCCGGGCGGCCCCGACTGCATGGACGTGTCGGCCGACGGCAAGACGCTGCTGGTGACCTCGCGCTGGGCCAAGAAGCTCAGCGTGGTGGACCTGGCGTCGCACAAGGTCGTGCATCAGGTGAACGTGGGTCGCTCGCCGCACGGCGTCTGGACGCTCGACCATGGCGCGCGTTAAGTCCCTGCAGCTTGCCGTCCTCCTGGTTGCGGCCCTTGCAGGCACCACCGGCGCAGTCGCGCAAACGTCCTGCGATAAGCCGGTGTATCTGACGGTCGACACGGGCCACATGGGCGTGGCGCCGCTCTTTGCCGAGGTGCTGAAGCGGCAGAACGTGCGGGTGACCTTCTTCGCCGCCGCCGAGCGTACGCAGACCGAGGGCGACAGCCTCGACAACCACTGGGCCGCCTGGTGGAAGGCGCGTGCCGCCGAGGGCAACGAGTTCGGCTCGCACACCTACGACCATGTCTACTGGCGCGGCGACGACAAGAGCATCGAGCCGCGCTTCCGCGTGCGGCCGTCGATGGGCGCGTTTGCCGGCCGCGAGTTCACCTGGACGGCGGCGCAGTACTGCGAAAACATCGCCAAGGCGGCCGATCGGCTGGCCTATGTCACCGGCAAGCAACCGCTGCCGCTGTTCCGCGCGCCGGGCGGCAAGACGTCGCCGAAGCTGCTCGCCGCCGCCAAGGCCTGTGGCTACGAGCATGTGGGCTGGTCGCCGGCCGGCTTCCTCGGCGACGAACTGCCGAGCGAGACCTACAGCAACGAGAAGCTGCTGGCGCAGGCCCTGGACCGCATCCGCCCGGGCGACATCCTGCTGGCGCACCTGGGCATCTGGTCGCGCAAGGATCCGTGGGCGCCGGCCGACCTGGAGCCGCTGATCGTGGGCCTGAAGGAAAAGGGCTTCTGCTTCCAGACGCTGCGCCAGCATCCCGACTACAAGGCCTGGATCGCTGCGCATTCTTGAGTTGGACGGCTGATATGGAATGGCTCACTGACCAATTCGCCGCGCTGCAGCAGTGGCTGTTCGAAGCGGCAGTGCAGCCGCTCGTGTACGCCGCGGGGCTGGGCGGCCTCGTCGAGGATGCATTCGACGCGACCGGGTGGGTGCTGGTCGGGCTCATCCAGATCGCCATCCTGATCGCGCTGATCGGGCCGTTGCAGCGCTGGCGACCGGTCGAGGCGGTGACGGACCGGCGCGCGATTCGCGTCGACGTGCTCTACACGCTGATCCATCGGTTGGGGTTGTTCCGGCTCGGCATGTTCTTCCTGCTGCAACCGCTGTTCGACGACGCGCTGGGCCCGTTGCGCGCCGACGGATGGGGCTCGCTCCACCTGGACGACCTCTGGCCGGGCGTCACCGACGTGCCCTGGGTCGCCTTCGCGATCTACCTGGTCGTGCTCGATTTCGTCGAGTACCTCATCCACCGCGGGCAGCACCGCTTCAACTGGTGGTGGGGCCTGCATTCGCTGCACCATTCGCAGCGACAGATGACGATGTGGAGCGACAACCGCAACCATCTGCTCGACGACGTCATCCACGACACGATCATCGTGGTGGTGGCGCAGCTCATCGGCGTGGCGCCGGGGCAGTTCATCGCCATCGTCGCCTTCACGCAGCTCAGCGAGAGCCTGCAGCATGCCAACTTGCGCCTGTCCTTCGGCGCGATCGGCGAGCGGCTCTGGATCAGCCCGCGTTTTCACCGAGTGCACCACAGCATCGGCATCGGCCACGAGTCGAACGGCCCCACCACGCTGGGTGGCCACAACTTCGGCGTGCTGCTGCCCTGGTGGGACATGCTGTTTCGCACCGTGGACTTCGAACATCGCTATGACCCCACCGGCATCCGCGACCAGGTCGAGCCCGATGCATCGGGCCGCGTGCGCGACTACGGACGCGGCTTCTGGGCGCAGCAATGGACGGGCTTGCGGCGCATGGTCGGTCGTGAGCGGTAGCGTATCCTCGCAGCCGATGCGTATTCTTCTCGATTCCTTCTGGCGCGCAGCTGCTTATTGCCTGCGCCCGCGCGTGATATTGCTGTCGTTCTTGCCGTTGGTGTTGATGGTGGCGCTGGCGGCCTGTCTCGGCTATTTTTTCTGGGAGCCGGCCGTCGTCTGGACGCGTGCAACGCTGGATTCCTGGCCGCTGCTGGCGAATTTCTGGGGCTGGATCGGGCGCCTCTTCACCGGTGACATCTCGGGCATGCTGGCGCAATTGGTGGTGGTGCTGGCGGCAACGCCGGCCATCGTGCTGGTCTCGCTGCTGATCGTGTCGGGCCTCATGGCGCCGGCGCTGACACGGCTCGTGGCCACGAGGCGCTTCCCGATGCTGGAACACAAGAAGGGGCCTCCGCTCATCTGGAGCGTGATCCGGGCGTTGGGGCTCACGCTGCTGGCGCTGATTGCCCTGGTGGTGTCGATGCCGCTGTGGCTGGTGCCGCCGCTGGTGCTGGTCCTGCCGCCGCTGATCTGGGGCTGGCTCACCTACCGCGTGATGAGCTTCGATGCGCTGGCCGAGCATGCCAATGCCGAGGAGCGTACGACGCTGTTGCGCACCCACCGCCTGCCGTTGCTGGGCATCGGCGTGCTGTGCGGCTATCTGGGCGCTGCGCCCAGCATCGTCTGGGCGTCCGGCCTTCTGTTTGCCGCCGGCTTCTTCGTGCTGGCGCCGATCGCGATCTGGATCTACACGCTGGTGTTCGCGTTCTCGGCGCTGTGGTTCGCGCACTACTGCCTCGACGCCCTGGCGCAACTGCGTGCGCAACGCACCGTGCCCAATGCCAACGGCAACCGCCCGGCCCTGCCGCACGATGGGGACAGGGCCATCCAGACTCAATGGGGAGCACCATGAAAAGCGAAACGAGCGGCGCGGGGCCGCGGTCCTTTGGCCTGATCGTCGTCGGCGACGAAATCCTCTCGGGCAAGCGCCTCGACAAGCACATGCCCAAGGTCATCGAACTGCTGACGGCGCGCGGCCTGCAGCTCGATTGGGCGGAGTACGTCGGCGACACGCCGCAGCGCATCACCGCGGTGCTCAAGCGCGCCTTCGCGTCCGGCGACATCGTCTTTTCCACCGGTGGCATCGGCGCCACGCCCGACGATCACACGCGCCAGTGCGCCGCGGCCGCGCTCGGCCGGCCGCTCGCCTTGCATCCGGAGGCCGAGGCCCTCATCCGCGAGCGAATGCGCGACACCGCGGCCGAGCAAGGCATCACCTACGAACCCGACCGCCCCGATAACGTGCATCGGCTCAACATGGGCGTGTTCCCGCAAGGCGCGACGATCATCCGCAACCCGTACAACAAGATTCCGGGCTTCAGCGTGGCCGACGTGCACTTCGTGCCCGGCTTTCCGGTGATGGCCTGGCCGATGATCGAATCGGTCCTCGATGCGCGCTATGCCGACCTGTTCGCACGAGGGCGCAGCGCGGAGAAATCCGTGATCGTCTATGGTGCGATGGAGGCCACCCTCACGCCCCTGATGGAAGCCGTCGAGCGCACGCATCCGGGCGTGAAGGTGTTCAGCCTGCCGAGCGTCGACCACCCCGAGCACGGCCGCCATATCGAACTGGGCGTGAAGGGCCATGCCGAGGGCTTGGCCGCGGCGTACCAACAGCTCATCGAGGGCCTGCACTGTTTTAATGCACGCCTCGGCCCCGAAATGGTGCGTTGAAAGTGTGCGCACCAAAAGAGGAGAATATGCCTCCCATCAGGGCCAAACGGCGTATTCGAAGCCCCTGTCGCACGCGCTGACAATGGCACAGAAACTGCATTCCCCACCCCTGAATTTCTAACCACCCCATCGCAAGGAGAATTTGATGGCAAAGACCGTCGCCGACGTACTCAAACTCGTGAAGGAAAACGAGGTCAAGTTCGTCGATTTCCGTTTCACCGACACCCGTGGCAAGGAACAGCACGTGACCGTGCCCGTCTCGGCTTTCGACGAAGGCAAGTTCACCGACGGCCACGCCTTCGACGGCTCCTCGATCGCCGGCTGGAAGGGCATCGAAGCATCGGACATGCAACTCATGCCCGACCCGAACACCGCCAATATCGACCCCTTCTTCGAAGAAACGACGCTGATCCTGACCTGCGACGTGATCGACCCGTCGGACGGCAAGCCCTACGAGCGCGACCCGCGTTCGCTGGCCAAGCGTGCCGAGGCCTACATGAAGGCTTCTGGCCTGGGCGACACGGCTTTCTTCGGTCCGGAACCGGAATTCTTCGTGTTCGACGGCGTGCGCTGGAAGAACGACATGTCGGGCTGCTTCGTGAAGATCGATTCCGAAGAAGCTTCGTGGAATACCGACAAGGAATACGAGCACGGCAACACCGGCCACCGTCCCGCGACCAAGGGCGGCTACTTCCCGGTGCCCCCGGTCGACAGCTTCCAGGACATGCGCTCGGAAATGTGCCTGGTGCTCGAATCGCTCGGCATCCCGGTCGAAGTGCATCACCATGAAGTGGCCAACGCCGGCCAGATGGAACTGGGCACCAAGTTCAGCACGCTGATCCAGCGCGCCGACTGGGTCCAGCTGCAGAAGTACGTGATCCACAACGTGGCCCACGCCTACGGCAAGACCGCGACCTTCATGCCGAAGCCGATCGTCGGCGACAACGGCTCGGGCATGCACGTGCACCAGTCGGTCTGGAAGGACGGCAAGAACCTGTTCGCGGGCGACGGCTACGCCGGCCTCAGCGAATTCGCGCTGCACTACATCGGCGGCATCATCAAGCACGCTCGTGCCCTGAACGCCATCACGAACCCCGGCACCAACAGCTACAAGCGCCTCGTGCCCGGCTACGAAGCCCCGGTGAAGCTGGCCTACTCGGCCAAGAACCGCTCGGCCTCGATCCGCATTCCGTTCGTGGCCAACCCGAAGGGACGCCGCGTCGAGGCGCGCTTCCCCGATCCGCTGATGAACCCGTACCTTGGTTTTGCCGCGCTGCTGATGGCCGGCCTCGACGGCGTCGAGAACAAGATCGATCCGGGCGAAGCCGCGAGCAAGGACCTGTACCACCTGCCGCCGGAAGAAGACGCGCTGATCCCGACCGTCTGCCACAGCCTGGACCAGGCGCTGGAATACCTGGACAAGGACCGCGCGTTCCTGACCAAGGGCGGCGTTTTCACCGATGCGTACATCGATGCCTACATCGACCTCAAGATGCAGGAAGTCACGCGTTTCCGCATGGCGACGCATCCGGTCGAGTTCGACATGTACTATTCCCTCTGAGCGAACAACTTCTTCAGTGACAAAAGGGCGGCTTTGGCCGCCCTTTTTCGTTGACGGGGAACATGCGAATGCCAAGCACATCCAATTGCAACGAAAATGTTTCCCAGTCGCGCCATTTCCACATGACCATGAAACCTGCATCGATCCTGTTACTGCCCCTGGTCCTCCTGGCCGCTTTGCCGGCGCTTGCCCAGGAGCGCGTCTACCGCTGCGGCAACGAGTACACGAACAACGCGACCGAGGCGCAGAAGCGCGGTTGCAAGGTCATGGAGGGCGGCAATGTCACGGTAGTGCAGGGCGCGCGGCCGGCGGCAGCGGCGTCGTCCAGCGCCGGGGCGGTGAAGTCGCCGCCGGGCAGCCCGCGCGTCGAAACCGCGGACCAGCGCGCGCGCGATGGCGAGGCGCGCACGGTGCTCCAGACCGAGCTGAAGAAGGCCGAGGCGCGCCAGGTCGAACTGCTCAAGGATTACAACAACGGCGAGCCCGAGAAGCAGGGCAGCGAGGCCCGCAACTACCAGAAATACCTGGATCGCGTGGCGGAAATGAAGGCCAACATCGCCCGCAACGAAAGTGACATCGCCGGCATCCGCCGCGAGCTCGGCCGCTTGCCGCCGCCGGCCAATCCGTGATCGCCATGGCCTTCGGCAAGGCCGCGGCTACCACCAAGCGTTTCCAGTCCTTCGATCTGCTCGCCACGATGATTGCCGTGGTGAAGCCGGATGGCTCGGTCCTGTTCGCCAATGCAGCCCTGGAAGATGCGTTGGGCACCTCGCGGCGTACGCTCGAGGGCTCGCAGTTCGGCGCCTGCTTTCATGAACCCGCGGTGCTGCGCACCGCCATCGACGGCGCCTGCACCCATGAATTCGCCACCCTGCGCTACGAGGCCTTCCTGCGGCGCGTCAACCATGAGTTGATGCCGGTGCAGGTCACGCTTTCCCGTGCCGAGAAAACGGGGGAGTTGATCATCGAGATGCTGGCGATCGAGAACCAGGTGCGCCAGGACCGCGAGGAGCGCCTGATCGACCAGGCGCAGGCCAACAAGGAGTTGATCCGCAACCTGGCGCACGAGATCAAGAACCCGCTCGGCGGCATCCGCGGCGCGGCGCAGTTGCTGCAGATGGAGGTGGAGTCGCGCGACCTCATCGAGTACACGCAGGTCATCATCCACGAGGCGGATCGGCTGCAGACGCTGGTCGACAGGCTGCTGGCGCCCCACCGCCGGCCGCACGTGGTGGGCGACGTCAACATCCATGAGGTGTGCGAGCGCGTGCGCTCGGTGATCCTGGCGGAGTTCCCGCGCGACCTGCACATCGAGCGCGACTTCGATCCGTCCATTCCGGAGTTCCGTGGCGACCGTGAGCAATTGATCCAGGCCACGCTCAACATCGTTCACAACGCGGCGCAGGCGCTCGCCGAGCGGCGCGCCGCGGGCGATGCGCGGATCACCTTCAAGACGCGTGTGGCGCGTCAGGTCATCTTCAACAAGCAGTGGTATCGACTGGCACTGGAATTGCATGTCATTGACAATGGACCGGGCGTGCCGGACGCGATCAAGGACCGCATCTTCTACCCGCTGGTGTCGGGCAGGGAAGGCGGGACAGGGCTGGGACTGACGCTGGCGCAAACCTTTGTGCAGCAACACCACGGCGTGATCGAGTGCGACAGCGTCCCGGGCCGGACCGATTTCAGGATATTGATACCGCTGCCCTAGCAGCCAGGCCGAACAGGAGTTGCATGAAGCCGATCTGGATAGTGGATGACGACCAATCGATACGCTTTGTGCTTGAGAAAGCGCTGCTGCGCGAAGACATGCCGACGCGCAGCTTCACCAACACGCGCGAAGTGCTTGCGGCGCTCGAAGCCGCCAATGAAGATGAGTCGCAAGGCCCGCAGGTCCTGGTGAGCGACATCCGCATGCCGGGTGGCTCGGGGCTCGAACTGCTCGACAAGATCAAGCTCACGCACCCCGGCCTGCCGGTCATCATCATGACCGCGTTCTCGGATCTGGACAGCGCCGTTTCGGCATTCCAGGGCGGCGCTTTCGAATACCTGCCGAAGCCCTTCGACCTGCCACGCGCGGTCGAACTGATTCGCCGCGCGGTCGATGAAAGCCAGCGCGAGGAAGTGGCCGAGGAACGCATGGTGGCCGCGCCCGAGATGCTCGGCCAGGCGCCTGCCATGCAGGACGTGTTCCGCGCGATCGGGCGGCTGTCGCAAAGCAATGTGACGGTGTTGATCACGGGCGAATCGGGTTCGGGCAAGGAACTGGTGGCGCGTGCGCTGCACAAGCACTCGCCGCGCACGAATGGGCCGTTCGTGGCGATCAACACCGCGGCGATACCGAAGGACCTGCTGGAGAGCGAACTGTTCGGCCACGAACGCGGCGCCTTCACCGGCGCGCAGACGATGCGCCGCGGCCGCTTCGAGCAGGCCGATGGCGGCACGCTCTTCCTCGACGAAATCGGCGACATGCCGTTCGACCTGCAGACGCGCTTGCTGCGCGTGCTGAGCGATGGGCACTTCTACCGCGTGGGCGGTCACAACGCGGTGAAGGCGAACGTGCGCGTGATCGCGGCCACGCACCAGGACCTGGAGCAGCGCGTCAAGCAGGGCAGTTTTCGCGAGGACTTGTTCCACCGCCTCAACGTGATTCGCCTGCGCCTGCCGGCGCTGCGCGAGCGGCGTGAGGACGTGTATTCGCTCACGCGGCACTTCCTGCAGCAGAGCGCCAAGCAGCTGGGCGTGGACCCCAAGCGGATCTCCGACGCGGCGCTGGCGCAGCTCTCGACTTTCAACTTTCCGGGCAATGTGCGGCAGCTAGAGAACATCTGCCATTGGCTCACGGTGATGGCCCCTGCGCAATTGATCGAGCCGAAGGACCTGCCACCGGAAGTGATCGCGGGTGCGCCGGTGGAAGGACCGGTGCCGCACGCCCCGGCGCCATCGGTGCTGCTGCCGGCGAGCGTGCACGCGGAGCACGAGACCTTGGCCGAGGTACCGGCGTCGCCCGTGGCGCCGGCTGCTGCATCCACGGCGGGCGGCGAATCCGTGCCTGCGTCAGGCGGCAGTGTCGAGGCTTGGGAAACCGGGCTGGAGCACGAAGCCCAGGCCTTGCTCGCCGCGGGGCGTCACGATGTGTGGGATGCGCTGTCGCGCCGCTTCGAGTCGCGCCTGATCCTCACCGCGCTGGCCAGCACGCGCGGCCGCCGCATCGAGGCCGCGCAGAAGCTCGGCATCGGGCGCAACACGATCACGCGGAAGATCCAGGAACTGGGGATCGAGTAGCTGGAGGGCTGCAAGGGCCGTTGAATACGGAGTTCCGGACGCGGAGGACGCGGAGGATGCGTCCGGCTGTCCGATCCCGTATTCAACGGCCCGTCAGATCTCCAGCACCACCGGCGCGTGGTCGCTTGGCGTCTTCCACTTGCGCGGCACGCGGTCGATCACGCAGCTCTTGGCCAGCGGCACGAGCGGCGCGCTGACGAGGATGTGGTCGATGCGCAGGCCGCGGTTCTTCTGGTAGCCGAGCATGCGGTAGTCCCACCATGAGTAGCTCTTCTCGGGCTGGTCGAACAGGCGGAACGCATCGGTCAAGCCGAGCGCGAGCAAGGCCTTGAACTGGTCGCGTTCGGCGGTCGTGTGGTGGATGGTCTCGGCCAGGCCGATGGGGTCGAAGCTGTCGCGGTCTTCCAGCACGATGTTGAAGTCGCCGAGCAGCACCAGCTGGGGGTGCGCAATCATTTCCAGGCGCAACCATTCGCGCAGCGCGTTGAGCCAGTTCATCTTGTATTCGAACTTCTCGCTGCCGGGCGCCTGGCCGTTGACGAAGTAGCCGTTGACCACCCGCAACTCGCCCGCCGGCGTGTCGATGGTGGCTGCGATCACACGCGATTGCTCGTCCGTGAAGCCGCTGATGTTCTTCACCACGTCGCGCACCGGCTGCAGGCTCAGGATGGCGACGCCGTTGTAGGTCTTCTGGCCGAACACCGCGGCTTCGTAGCCGGCCGACTTGAGCACTTCGAGCGGGAACTTGTCGTCGGTCATCTTCAGCTCCTGCAGGCAGAGCACGTCGACCGGATTGGCGATCAGCCAGTCGAGCACATGCTGCAGGCGGGCGGTGAGGGAGTTGACGTTCCAGGTGGCGATTCGCATGGGTGGAATGAAGGGGATCTGATGTTGGACAACGATGCGCCGGATTGCCGATGCCAGGCATCCGATGGCCGTGCGTCCGGCGGCAGGCTGGCGCGCCGCGCCGCCCATTGTGCCCCGCCCGGGGCTGCCGCAACCTGGATGTGTGCGGTGTAGCACGCCGGCGCCACGGTCATGGCCGGAGCCAACAGGTTGACGCATCGATCGCATGGACGCACCATGCGATGCCATGGTCCGGCGCGGGCCATGCGGGAGTGGAATCCAGCCACCCATCTGGATGACCATGCAGAGGCGCCATGTCGGGCGCGCCAACTATCCGATGCGGCGCGCAAGCCCTTCCCCGGAGACCGCTCCATGAACAACGCTCCATTCCAGACTCCCGCCGCGCTCGAGGCCAACGAGCGCGTCGCGCGGCTCTTCGCTGCGCAACAGGCGGCCTACCGGGCCGAGCCGTATCCCTCGGGCAGCGAGCGCGTGAGGCGCGTGCAGGCGCTCAAGACGCAGATGCAGCGCTACCAGGACGTGCTGGCCGACGCGATGAGCAAGGACTTCGGCTTTCGCTCGCACGCCGAATCGAAGATCCTCGACCTGCTGGGCTCGACGATGGAAGCCAGCCATGCCATTTCGCACCTGAAGCGCTGGATGAAGCCGAGCCGCCGCTCCACCGAGCTGCTGTTCCTGACCAACAGCGTCTCGGTGCGCTACCAGCCGAAGGGCGTCGTCGGCGTGGTCACGCCGTGGAATTTCCCGATCTACCTGTCGGTCGGCCCGGCGATCGCGGCGCTGGCCGCGGGCAATCGCGTGATGATCAAGATGCCCGAGGCGACCCCGGCCACCAATGCGCTGCTGCGCAAGATGCTGGCCGAGGTCTTCCCGGAGGACCTGGTGGCCGTGGTCGGCGAGGAACTGGTCGACCCGAGCGTCTTCACCACGCTGCCTTTCAACCACATCGTGTTCACCGGCTCGCCCGCCGTCGGCAAGATCGTGATGCGCGCCGCGGCGGCCAACCTGACGCCGGTGACGCTGGAACTGGGCGGCAAGTCGCCGGCGCTGGTGACGCGCAACTATCCGGTGGCCGATGCCGCCAAGCGCGTCACGCACGGCAAGACGACCAACGCCGGGCAGATCTGCGTTGCGCCCGACTACGCGCTGGTGCCGCGTGAGAGCATTGAGGAGTTCATCGCGGGCGTGCGGCGCACGGTGCAGTCCTTCTTCAAGGGCAAGACGACGGGCAACCCGGACTTCACCTCCGTGGTCGACGACCGCCAGTTCAAGCGCATCGGCAAGCTGCTGGACGATGCCCGCGAGAAGGGGGCGAGCATCGAGTCCTGTGGGCCGATGCCCACCGGCAGCGACCGTTCGCTGCCCTTGCAGATCATCACGAACCTGCGGCCCGACATGCTGGTGATGACGGAGGAACTGTTCGGCCCGCTGCTGCCCGTGGTGCCCTACGACACGATGGAGGAGGCCATCAACTACATCAATGACCGCGAACGGCCGCTCGCGTTGTATTGCTTCAGCTACGACGGCGCCGAGCGCGACGAAGTGCTCACGCGCACCCACTCGGGCGGGGTGTCGATCAATGACTGGGGCTGGCATGTGGTGAACCACGACGCGCCCTTTGGCGGCATCGGCAACTCGGGCATGGGCAACTACCACGGCGAAGAGGGGTTCCGCGAGTTGTCGCATGCGAAGACGGTGTTCAAGCGCCATCGCTTCTTCCCGGTCGACCTGTTCTATCCGCCGTATGGCAACTTCGTGCAGCGCCTGACGATGAAGTACTTCCTGGGCAGCGCCGATCCGAGCCTGGGCGGCTCGACCGGGGCGCACTGATCTACACGTCTATCTTCCTGCTGCGCCCCGAGGGGCGGACGTGGCTCAGCGCCTCACCAGAGCCCGGCCTGTTGCGGTGGGGCCGGTGGCGTCTTCGGCTTTTTCGGCGGTGGCGCCGCTGCGACGGAGGGCGCGCCGACAAACATGTCCACTGGCGCGAGGCGCAGCAGTTCGGTCGCTTCCTTCACGGTGCCGGCCAGCCATTGGTCGACATCGCCGCGCTCGATCGGGATCACGCTGCGCTTGTCCTGCTGGTCGGCGCCGAGTTTCGGGTCGGGCTTGTGCATGCGGTTCATCAACGGATGCGCGTCCGCGTTGATGGTGAGCATGGTGTAGCTCTCGTGCACCTCGCCGGTGAGCTTGTCGGTCCAGAGGTTCCACAGGCCGGCAAGGCCCCATGGCGCACCGTCGGCGCGGCTGAAGGTCCACCAGACGTTCTTGCCGGTTTCCCAGTTGGGCTCGTCGAAGGTGGCGGCCGGGATGATGCAGCGCTGGCCGCGGGCCCACGGCTGCTTGTAGCTGGCCTTGGCGGAGAGTTCTTCAGAGCGCGCGTTGCTGGTGGGGAACTTCAGCTTGGCCTCGGTCGCGAACCAGGGGATCAGGCCCCACTGGCCCACGACCAGTTGGCGTGCGTAGTCGACCTCGTCGCGTGTGCGGCGGATGAAAGGACCAGGCGAGCGCGGGAATATCTCGGCCGGCCACGGTGGTTGGTTGCGGGCGCCGATGAGCCACTCGCGCTCGATGGCGGCCCAGTCGGGCGGGGTGTAGCGGGTGCACATGAGACTCGCGATTGTCGGGGCAATGCAGGCGCCAAGCCCCGGCGTTTGACAAGCGACTGAAACCTTGACAGACTAGTCAGATAACTAGTCTGTAGGAGTTGCGATGCACACATGGCCCGTTCAGGATGCGAAGGCAAGGTTTAGCGAGTTCCTGGAGGCGTGCCTCTCGGAGGGGCCGCAGATGGTGACACGGCGAGGTGCCGAGGCCGCAGTGCTGGTGCCCGTGCAAGAGTGGCGGCGCCTGCAGTCCGCTGCACGCCCTTCGCTGAAGCAACTGCTGCTGTCGGACACGGCGCGCGCAGACATGATGGTTCCGGCCCGAGGAGGCGCAAGGCGCCGCAACGTGGCGCCGATCCGGTAACGCCGCATGTACCTGCTCGATACCAACGTCGTCTCCGAACTCCGAAAGCCTCGACCTCACGGCGCTGTGGTTGCCTGGATCGAATCGATGGATGACGCGCAGCTTTTCCTTTCAGCCGTGACCCTGGGCGAGATCCAGGCAGGCATCGAGTTGACGCGGGAGCAGGACACGGAAAAGGCCGACGAAATCGAGGCATGGCTCGAGATGCTGTCCGCGGCCTACAACGTCTTGCCAATGGATGTGCCGGCATTCCGGAACTGGGCGCGACTGATGCACAGGAAGTCCGACACGCTTTATGAAGACGCCATGATCGCCGCGACGGCGCGAGTCCATGGGCTCACGGTTGCGACGCGGAATGTCGCGGATTTCAAGGGGCTTGGCGTCGAAGTATTCAATCCTTTCGCGACAACTGCGGGTCGGTCCACGCGGTAGAGCGTTCCCGCAGTGAGCACATCGAATCGTTGATTCGGCCCCCGCGCGTCGCAGCGGCCTGAGGGCCAGCTTGCGATCAGACGCCCCAGCGTAAGGCCGGCGTATGCACCGGCGCGTCCCACAGCGCCAGCGTGGCCGCATCGACGGCCGTCACCGTCACCGAGCAACCCGCCATCTCCAGCGAGGTCACGTACGGCCCGGTCAGGAAGCGCGCCACCTTCAACCCGTGCCCATCGAGGATCTTGCGCACCGAGTTGACCATCAGGTACAGCTCCATCAGCGGCGTACCACCGAAGCCGTTCACCAGCAGGATCACCTCCTGTCCGGCCTTCAATGACAGGTCCTTGAGGATCGCGCCGGTCAGCTCCGCCGCGATGTCGTCCGCCGACGCGAGCTTGACGCGGCGCCGGCCCGGCTCGCCATGGATGCCGACGCCCATCTCCATCTCGTCCGGCCCGATCTGGAAGGTCGGCTTGCCTGCGGCCGGCACGGTGCAGGAGGTGAGCGCCACGCCCATCGAGGCGGTAGCTTTGTTGACCGCATCGCCAAGCGCCTTCAGTTGCGCGAGCGAGTCGCCGCGCTCGGCCGCCGCGCCGATGATCTTCTCGACGATGAGCGTGCCGGCCACGCCACGTCGTCCGGTCGTGTAGGTGGAGTTCTCCACCGCCACGTCGTCGTTGACGATGACGGTCTCGTTTTCGCAATCGACCATCTCGGCGGCCATCTGGAAGTTCATCATGTCGCCGGAATAGTTCTTGACGATGAACAGCACGCCCGCGCCGGTGTTCACGGCCTGCGCCGCGGCCAGCATCTGGTCCGGCGTGGGGGAGGTGAAGACCTGGCCGGGGCAGGCCGCGTCGAGCATGCCGTGGCCGATGAAGCCGGCGTGCAAGGGCTCATGGCCCGAGCCGCCGCCGGAGATCAGCGCCACCTTGCCGGGCTTGGGCGTCTTGCGCCGCACGAACAGGCCGCCCTCGCCAAGCGTCACGATGTCGGCATGTGCGGCGGCGAAGCCGTCAAGGGATTCGGTCAGGATGTTGTCGACGTCGTTGATGAGCTTCTTCATGGGGCGGTGGCTTTCTGGCGAGTCAGGCGATTCAGGCGGAAAGGGAAGACGTTGGCGAGGGCGAGGAAAGGCTGTCACAGATCGCACCGATGATCAATGCCATCGAACGCGAACCCGGGTCCACATGGCCCAGCGCCCGGTCGCCGAGGAAGGAGGCGCGGCCCTTGATGGCGTCCATCGCGGCCGTGGCTTCGGCGCTGGCAAAGGCGCACTCGCGCACGCGCGCGGCGAGGTTGTCACCGCCCGAGGCCAGCACCTTCTGCACCGGGTCGAGCACGTCGAGCAGCGTCTTCTGGCCGACCTCCGCCTTGCCGAGCCGTGTCAGCGCCTTGATGCCGGCGTCGACGGCGCTGGCCAGCGCGGCGGCAGTCGGCGGGTCCGGCAGCTCCTTGCCGAGCGTGACCATCAGCGTGCCGAACACCGGGCCCGAGGAGCCGCCGATGGTCGACATGCAGGTCATGCCCATGGTGCGCAGCGCGTCATTGAGCGACTGGCCGGCCATGTCGTCGAGCTTGCCCTGGATCGCGAGCGCGCCGCGCCGCATGTTGAGGCCGTGGTCGCCGTCGCCGATGGCCTGGTCCAGCGCGGTGAGTTCGTCGACGTGGTCGATGAGCGTTTGCGTGGCGTTGCGGATGAGGTCGATCTGATCGGTCATGTCGTTCTTCCCTGTTGGTGATTCATGCAGTCATTCACTCATGCGGCGATGCGCTGGCCCTCGGCGTCGAACCACAGTGGGCGCATCAGTTCGACGCGCACCGCATCGTCGGGCTCGAAGCGCTCGCCGCCGGGCGCGGAGACGATCAGTTCCTGGTCGCTGTCGTCGAGGCCGACGTGCACGAGGTGCTGGTCGCTCAGCCGCTCGATGCGCTTGACGCGGGCGCCGCGGTGGGCCGTGTCCGCCGCATCGCGATGGATTCGCAGATGCTCCGCCCGCACGCCGACCGTGACCGCCTGCCGTGGCCCCGCGACAGCCGGCACCAGCGCGCGTGGAAAGAGGTTGATGCGCGGCGAGCCGAGCCGCGCCGCGACGTGGCTGCTGCGCGGGTCTTCGTAGATCTGCTGCGGCGTGCCGACCTGGACCAGCTTGCCCGCATCGAGCACGCCGATGCGCGTGGCCATGGTCATCGCTTCGATCTGGTCGTGCGTGACGTAGAGCATGGTCGCGCCGAGGTCCTGCTGGATGCGCTTGAGTTCGAGGCGCAGGTCGTTGCGCAGCTTGGCATCGAGCGAAGACAGCGGCTCGTCCATGAGGTAGAGCGACGGGCTGCGCACCAGCGCGCGGCCGATGGCGACGCGTTGCATCTGGCCGCCGGACAGCTTGGTCGCGGGGTTCCTCAGCTTGTCGTGGATGCGCAGCATGTGCGCGACCTCCTCGACCTTGCGGCGGACCTCTGCCTCGGGCGTCGGGCGCAAAGGCGAACGCAGGGGAAAGGCGAGGTTGTCGAAGACGCTCAGGTGCGGATAGAGGGAGTACTGCTGGAACACGAAGGCGACGTCGCGCAGGGCCGGGGCCAGCGCGGTCACCTCGCGTCCGGCGATGCAGACCTTGCCTGCGTCCGGCTGCTCCAGGCCCGCGACGAGCCGCAAGGTGGTGGTCTTGCCGGCGCCGCTCGGGCCGAGCAGCACGAAGAATTCGCCGCTCGGGATGTCGAGGTTCAGTCCATCGACCGCCTGGATCGCGCCGAAACGCTTGCCGACGTTGGTGAGTCGCAGCTCAGCCATGGCGTGCTCCCTGGCGACGCACGGCGTGCGGCTGGTCGTCGCGCGCGGTGCGCAGCGCGCGGCCGGATGCGGCGTCGAAAAGCGACACTGCGCGTGAATCGAAAGCCAGGCCGACGTGGTCGCCGCGCCGCGCGGGGCTCGTGACGTCGACCTTGGCCCGCACCGTTGCGCCCTGCGCGGTGGCCAGCGTGACGACGGTACTGGTGCCAAGGTACTCGGTACCGAGCACTTCGGCGCGCAGCATGGAATCGTCGTGGAAGCGCACATGCTCGGGCCGCACGCCGCACAGCAGGTGGCGCGCCGACACGTCCTCGCGCGCGGCCGGCACGATGAGCTTCGCGGGGCCGATCTGGATGGCGTCGTCGCCGCTGGCCATCGCCGCTTCGAAGGGCAGGAAGTTCATCGACGGCGCGCCGATGAAGTCGGCGACGAACACGCTGGCCGGCCGCTCGTACACCTCCAGCGGTGCGCCGAGCTGCTCGATCACGCCCTCGTTCATGATCGCGATGACATCGGCCATGGCCATCGCTTCCATCTGGTCGTGCGTGACGTAGACGGTGGTGGCATGCAGGCGGTCGTGCAGCGCGCGCAGTTCCTGGCACATGACCTCGCGGAATTCGGCATCGAGCGCGCCGAGCGGCTCGTCCATGAGAAAGGCCAGCGGCTGCCGCACGATCGCGCGGCCGAGCGCCACGCGCTGGCGGTCGCCGCTGGAGAGGCCCGACACCGGCTGGTCGAGCAGGTGCGTGATGCGCAGCGTGCGCGCAGCCTGTTCCACCGCCTGGTCGACCTGCTTGCGCGGCATGCCCTGAGACACCAGCGGAAAGGCGATGTTGCGCCGCACGTTCATGTGCGGATAGAGCGCGAACATCTGGAACACGAAGGCGATGTCGCGCGCCGACGCGCGCTTGAAGCTCACGTCCTCGTCGCCGAGGAAGATCTGTCCGGAGGTCGGCAGTTCGAGCCCCGCGATCATGCGCAGCGTGGTCGTCTTGCCGCAGCCCGAGGGGCCGAGCAGGCAGAAGAACTCGCCGTCGTGCACGGTGAAGGTGGAATCCTTGACCGCGGTGAAGTCGGCGAAGGCCTTGTGGAGGTGGTGGACGCGGATGTCGGCCATGTCACATTTCCGTTGCGTGGCGTGCTGCGCATGTCGTGTGAGTTGCGGACCCGAGCGCGGGCCGAGGCCACCGGGTATCCCCTTCCGCGAATGTCCCCCGGCCTTCGGCCTCCTCCTTTATTTCGCTGCAGGGGACACCCGATGCCCTCGGCCCAGGACACGCCGCGTCGTGCGGGCCGATCAACACTTGCGCGTCCGGATCGCGTCGATGGTGTGCTCTGCGCAGCAAAACAAAGGGGGAGTTGCGAAAGCCGGCAGCCGCAGGCTGACGGCGGACATTCGCGGAGTGGAGTACGCCGTCGGTGTTATCCCGTCCCCAGCGCACAAAGCGGGCGCGGAAAGAGCTCTGCAAGCGACGAGGCTGTCTCATTTCCGCTCGCTTCATTCGGGAAATTTCGACACGACCATGAACAGCAAGGTGCCAAACAGCGTCGTCACGAACGACCACGTGTAAAGCACCATCGCCAGGGGCTGCAGCATCATCACCAGCCCGGCCGTGATGACGACGCAGGCGGCGATCTCCATGGGACCGCGCCGCAGCCAGCGTGGCCAGCGGCGTTGCGCATGCGTGGGCATCGGCGAGTTCATTTGCGCACCGCTCCGAAGGTGATGCCGCGCAGCAGGTGCTTGCGCAGCAGGATCGTGAAGACCAGGATCGGTATCAGGAACAGCGTGGTTCCCGCTGCGACCGCGGGCCAGTCCTGTCCGCCCTCGCCGATGATGATCGGGATGAACGGCGGCGCCGTCTGCGCCGTGCCGGAGGTCAGCAGCACCGCGAACGCATATTCGTTCCAGGCGAAGATCAGGCAGAAGATCGAAGTGGCCACGATGCCGGTGGTCGCCTGCGGCAGCACTACCTTGCGGAAGGCCTGCAGACGGGTGTAGCCGTCGACCATCGCGGCCTCCTCGTACTCGCGCGGAATCTCGTCGATGAAACCCTTGAGCAGCCACACCGCGAGCGACACGTTCACCGCGCTGTAGAGCAGGATCATTCCGAGACGCGTGTCCGACAGGCCGAGTTCACGGTACATCAGGTAGATCGGGATCGCCACCGCGATCGGCGGCATCATCCGCGTCGACAGGATGAAGAACAGCAGGTCATCCTTCAGCGGAACCTTGAAGCGCGAGAAGGCATAGGCCGCCATCACACCGAAGCCGACCGACAGCACGGTCGAGCCGAAGGCGATGATCAGCGAGTTGATGAAGCGGGGGATGTAGTTCGACGGCCCCGCGATCACCATGTTGTCGGCACGCGCGACCTTGTCGCAAGTGTCGGTTGCGGGTGGCAGCGCGGCGACGTATTCCGGCGTCTGCCGCGAGCGCGTCGTGAACAGGTTGCAGTAGCCCTGCGGCGACGGTGTGAACACGATCTTCGGCGGATAGCTGATGGAGTCCGGCGGCGTCTTGAAGCCGGTGAGGATGATCCATACCAGCGGGATCATCGTGATCAATGCATAGAGCACGACCACCGACCCGGCGAACCAGCGCGTGCGCGAACTCGGCTCGACGACGGAATGCGCGGTGCTGATGCCTTGGCTCATGTCGTCCTCAGCGGTTCTTCACGTGATTGAGTGCCTTCACGTAGATGTTGGCCAAGCCGAACACCGACACGAAAAGGATGATCGCGAAGGCCGACGAATAGCCGGTCCTCCACTTCTCGAATGCCTCGCGCTTCAGCGTGATCGACGCCAGTTCGGTCGCGGACCCCGGCCCGCCCGAAGTCAGCAGGTTCACCATGTCGAACATCTTGAAGTTCTCGATGCCGCGGAACAGCACGGCGAGCATGATGAAGGGCAGCACCATCGGCAGCGTGATCGACCAGAACTGCCGCCACTTCGATGCTCGATCAACTTCAGCCGCCTCGTAGATGTAATCCGGTATGGAGCGCAACCCGGCCAGGCAGATCAGCATCACGTAAGGCGTCCACATCCATGTGTCCACGATGATGATGGCCCACGGCGCTAGTTTGACCGAGCCGATCATCTCGAAGGACGAAGCCGGCACGCCCGTGAGGAAGGACACGGCGTAGTTGAACAGCCCGATCTGCGGCTGATAGAGAAAGGCCCAGAAGTTGCCGACCACGGCCGGCGACAGCATCATCGGGATCAGGATCATCGTGGTCCAGAAGCCGTGCCCGCGGAACTTGCGGTCGATGAGGTAGGCCAGCGCGAAGCCGATCAGCATCTGCAGGAAGATGGTCCAGAACAGGAAGTGCGCCGTGGCCTGCATCGCCAGCCAGATGTCCGGATCGGTGAGCACCGACACGTAGTTGTCGATGCCGACGTCCAGCACGTTGGCGTTGGGCCGGTTGGCCCGGTAGTTGGTGAAGGACAGCTTGATCGTCCAGATCAACGGGAAGATGTTGATCGCGAGCAGGAGCACCATCGTCGGCCCGACGAAGAGCCACGCGATCGCCCGGTCCGACAGCCCGCGCATGCGCATCGCCACCGCCGGTGGCGTGGCTTCGGCGGCACGGGCGACGATTCCTTTGGCGGAGGGGCTCGGCATCGGTGGACGAATGGCGCTCACGGTCTTCACGCCTTCTTACTTCGCCTTGCCATCGTCCTTGAACACCTTGGTCCAGTCAACGACCAGCGCGTCCAGTGCTTCCTTGGCGGTGCCCTTGTCGGCCACGACGTAGTCATGCACGCGCTTCTGCATGGCGAGCAACAGTTGCGCGTAGGAAGGCTCGGCCCAGAAGTCGACCACCATGCCCATCGAGTCGAGGAAAGCCTGCGCGAAGGGCGAGCTCTTCGGGTAGGCCGGGTCGTCCAGCACGGCCTTGGCCGCCGACGAGCCGCCGATGGCCTGCCACTTCTTCTGCACCTCGGGGCTCGCGAACCACTTGATGTACTGCAGCGATTCGTTCTTGTTCGCCGAGTACGACACCACCGAGATGCCTTGGCCGCCCAACTGCACGCCCTTGCCCTTGTCCGACGGGTTGGTGAAGAAGCCGATCTTGTCGCCACCGACGTTCGGGTCCTTGTAGAGGCCGGGGAAGAAGGCGAACCAGTTCATCATCATCGCGACCTGGCCGGACTTGAAGGCATCCAGCCCTTCGCCCATGTACGCATTGGTCAGGCCGGGCGGCGTGCTGCCCTTGTAGATGGCCTTGTAGAACTCGAGGCCGCGCACCGCGTCTGGCGAGTTGACGAAGCCTTGCATCGAATACGGCTTCTTCGGGTCTTCGTATTTGAAGCCCATCGGGTAGAGCACGTTGGTCACGCCCATCGTGATGCCTTCGGAGCCGCGCTCGGTGAAGATGTAGGCGCCGTAGACCTTCTTGCCGTCGATCATGCGACCCTGGAAGAACTCCGACACTTCCTTGAACTCGGTCCAGGTCTTGGGTGGTGCGAGGTCGCGCTTGTACTTGCCCTTGAACTCGGCCTGGATCTCGGGCTTGGCGAACCAGTCCTTGCGATAGGTCCAGCCCACCGCGTCGGCCATGGCGGGCAGCGCCCAATAGTTGGGCGTGTTCTTCGGCCACTCCGCGTAGCCCACCACGGTGGCGGGCGCGAAGTCGGTCATCTTGATGCCTTCCTTGGCAAAGAAGTCATTGAGCTTGACGTAGTGGCCCTGCTCGGCCGCGCCGCCGATCCACTGGCTGTCGCCGATGATCAGGTCGCACAGCTTGCCCTTGGAGTTGAGCTCGTTGAGCATGCGGTCGGCGAAGTTGGTCCAGGGCACGAACTCGAACTTCATCTTCACGCCGCTCTTGGCCGTGAAGTCCTTCGACAGTTCGACCAGGGCATTGGCCGGGTCCCATGCGGCCCAGCAGAGCGTGATGGTCTTGTCCTGCGCCTGTACGTTGGCGCTGGTGAGGCCGAGAACGGCAGCAGTGGCCAGGGCGAGCACCCCCGGCAGCATCTTCGAGATCGATTTCATGAGCAGTCTCCAGAAAAACAAGGGGTTTCAAGGACACATACCCGGCTGTCGAGCACCTAATGCAGGTTCTCGGCCGTCAGGATCTCGATGCGCGGCTGCACCACGTTGAGTGCGCCGCGGACGTTCTCGCACAGCGCGCGCAACACGCGCGCCGCCGTCAATACGCAGTAATGAATGTCCTGGTGCAGGACATAGCTGAGCGCGTTCGCCGACAGCAGCGAACCGTGCTCGTCGGTGAAGTCGTGGGCGATCGCGCCGGCCTGCGGCAACAGGCCCGATTCGCCCAGCGCGCGGGCGACGCCGGCGCTGCCGGAGCCGACGTTGTAGATGCCGGCCACGCGCGCGGGGTCGATGTCGCCGCGCAGGGTCTGCAGCAGCGCCTCGCAGGCGCCATCGTTGTCGGCCGGAAGGTCGGGCGTGCGCTGCAGCTTCAGCGTGGGGAAACGCTCCTCGACGGCCTGCGCGAAGCCGATGCGCCGCTCGATCTCGGAGCTGAGCCGCGTGGCCTGCGACGACAGCAGCAGCGTGTCGCGCCGGGCGCCGTAAGCCATGCGGCCGAGCAGCAGCCCGGCCGTGCGCCCGGCGGCGCGGTTGTCGGCGCCGATGCAGGTCTCGCGCATCGAGCCGGCCACGTCGGAGAACAGCGTGACGACATGCACGCCGGCACGCACCAGTTCGTTGATGGCGCGCTTGATGGGCGGGAGGTCCGGCGCCATCAGCGCGATGCCTTCGCAGTCGCCCACCTGGGCCAGTTCCTCGGCAAAGCGGACGGGGTCGGTGGTGTCGATGCGGTGGGTGATCTCGGTGATGTGCGCGTGCCGGAAGTCGCCGGCAGCCTGTGCGATCTGGCGCTCGACCAGGTCGACGAACGGCGATTCGTCGGCCGGCAGCACGAAGGCGAAACGGGCGTTGGCACCCTTGCGGGGTCGCCCGGGCTGCTGCGGCGCGCCGACTTCCTCGACCACCTGCATCACGCGTTGCACCGTCTCGGCATTGACGCCGGGGCGGCGGTTCAGGACCCGGTCGACCGTGGCCGTCCCCACGCCGGCGATGCGGGCGATGTCGGCAATGGTGGGGGTGGCGGACATGCTTGATGTCGTATTTGGTTTGGTGATGCTATTAACATCAATAAATAAATCAATCAGGGTTTTGGAGCATTCGGCCCATGCCGGTCCAATGCCGGTTCATGCCGGAGGCCAGTGATGTGAAGGGAGGAGGGGGCGGCGCTTCAGCGCGCCGGAACGGGCCAGGCGTCGCCGTCGACCAGCACATGCCAGCGCGCCGGATCCACGCCGTCGAAGGTAGCGAAATAGCGCGGTGACTCGCGCCCTTCCTGCGTCACGTCGCGGATCACGATGGCCTCGACGAGGGCTGGATGCTTTCGCGCGAGCTCGGCATAGATCTCAGGGTCCGCCTCGCCCGAATCGCCCACCAGCAGGAAGCGTCGCTGCGGAAAATCCGCCATCAGCTGCTCGATCACCGCGAGCTTGTGCGCGCGCGAAGCCCCTTTGCCTGGCAGCAGCGATCGCCAGGTGGTGCTTTCGCGCAAGTGCACGCTGCCTACGGGGAAGTCGCCGGCGCGCAGGAACTCGGCCAGCGGCGGGAAGAGCTGGATCGGGCTGGCAGAGACATAGTGAAAGCGCGTGCCGGGTTCGCCCGCGAGCGTGCGGTACATCGGCGCCATGCCCGGCACCGGATCGAAGCGCCGCGTGAAGGTGTTCAACATCATCTCGTGCGTGTTGCGAACGTGGGTGTGCTTGATGGTGTCGTCGATGTCCGAGACCACCGACAGCCCGACGGGCGGCACCACGATCGCCTGGCCGTTGAAGCGCCGCGTATCGCCGGGCGCCGTCAAGGCATGGAACCGCACCACATCTTCGTCCGGGCGCGGAGAGGGCGCATCGATCAACAGCCGCATGTTGGTGCGGCCGTTGTCGGCGGTCGGCGGCAGCGCGATCTGCAGCCCGGTGGCGTCCACGACGATGTCGATCACCCGCTCGTCGCTCGACTCGGTGTGGAACAGGCCGGTGCGCTGGTCGAAGCGCGTGCGGGCCGCCCGCGAGAGCCGCTGCACGTCGATCTTCAGGTAGCGCGACAGAAGGCTGTTCACGCCGTGCATTCGCTCCTTCTCGTAGAGCCACGCATGCACGTCGATTTCAAGCTGGCCGCCTTCCACGACCCGCGCGACGCCGGGCATGAAGAGCACCTGGTCCTTGGCGCGAAGCGGCTCGGCATGCAGCGCAGGCGACAGCGCCACGGCCAGCCAGAAGGGCAGCAGCAGGGCGCGTACGCCGTGCGCGACCGACAAGTTCATGCAGGCACGAGCGAGCGCAGCAAGTCGGCCGCGGGGATCGCGCGGCAGCCGCTGGCGTTCTGGCCCGACCACAGCGTGGAGAAATCGTCACGTCCCAGCTTCTCGGCGGCGGCCTTCAGTGGCGCCAGCGCGGCGGTCGCGAAAGGGAAGGCGGGCGCGGCGTCGCTCAGCGCTCCCAGTTCCTTCATGAGCCGGTTGTACATGCCGCGTGCCGGCCGGCCGGTGAACACGTTGGTGAGCGTGGTGTGCTCGGCGCGCCGGCTTTGCAGTGCGGCCCGGTGCATCGGGCTGATGGTCGCCTCCGCGCACAGCATGAACGAGGTGCCGAGCTGCACGCCGGCCGCGCCCAGCGCCAGCGCCGCGACCACGCCATCACGGTCGGCAATGCCGCCCGCTGCGATCACGGGCACCTTCACCGCGCGCACCACCTGCGGCAGCAGCGCCATCGTGCCGAGTTGCGTGCTGAGGTCGTCGCTGAGGAAGATGCCGCGATGTCCCCCGGCTTCCACGCCCTGCGCGATGACGGCATCGACGCCGTGGGCTTCGAGCCAGCGCGCCTCCTCCACCGTCGTGGCCGAGGAGATCACCTTGGCGCCCCATCCCTTGACGCGGGCAAGCAGCGCTGGCGGCGGCAGTCCGAAATGAAAGCTCAACACGGGCGGCTTGAACTCCGCGATCAGCCCGGCAACCTCTGCCGAGAAGGGTGCGCGACCGCCACCCGCAGGCACCGTGGCCGGGTCGATGCCGAACTCGGCGTAGTACGGCGCGAGGGCCGCGCGCCATTTCGCCTCGCGCACCGGGTCGGGCTCGGTGGGTTGGTGGCAGAAGAAGTTGACGTTGTAGGGCCGCGTCGTCTGCGCCGCGATGGCCTTCAGTTCCGTGCGCAGGCCATCGGGCGTGAGCATCGCGCAGGGCAGCGAGCCAAGGCCGCCCGCGTTCGATACCGCAATGGCCATCGCGCTGGTTTGCACCCCGGCCATCGGCGCCTGGATGATCGGCAGTTCGATGCCGAACAACTGCTGGATGTTCATGGTGCCTCGCTCCTTTGCAGCGTCACGAAACTGTAGGGCAGGCCGTTGGCCGCGACGTGCGATTCACGGGCCGTTTCATGCCAGTCTGCGCCAAGCGGCGGCGCATGGACATCGCCGTCGAAATCGCGGTCGATCTCGGTCACGATCGCGCGATGCGCGAAAGGCGCCGCCTCGGCAAAGATCTGCGCACCGCCGATCACCCACACCTCTTCGCTCTGTTCGCACAGCGCGAGCGCCTCTTGCAGGCTTGCCGCGCGTTGCGCGCCTTCTGCGCTCCAGTCGGGCTGGCGCGTGACCACGATGTTGCGGCGTCCCGGCAGCGGCCGGAACCTGGGCGGCACCGAGTCCCACGACTTGCGCCCCATGATCACCGGCGCGCCCATCGTCGTGCGCCTGAAGTGCGCCATGTCCTCGGGCAGGTGCCAGGGCAGGGTGCCGTTGATGCCGATCGCGCCGTTGGCGGCGCGGGCGTAGAGGAGGTTCACGCGTGCCATCGTCATCTCCTGTTCTCAGACCGCGACCGGCGCCTTGATCGCCGCATGATGCTGGTAGTCCAGCACCTCGAAGTCCTCGTACTGGTAGTCGAAGATCGATGCCGGCTTGCGCTTGATGTGCAGCGTGGGGTACGGGTGCGGCGTACGGCCCAATTGCAGCGCGACCTGTTCGGCATGGTTGGTGTAGATGTGGCAGTCGCCGCCGGTCCAGATGAAGTCGCCCACGTCCAGGTCGCACTGCTGCGCCACCATGTGCGTCAGCAGCGCGTAGCTCGCGATGTTGAAGGGCACGCCGAGGAAGATGTCGGCGCTGCGCTGGTAGAGCTGGCAGCTCAGCTTGCCGCGCTCGCCCTCGGCCTGCGGCGGCGCCACGTAGAACTGGAAGAAGGCATGGCAGGGCATCAGCGCCATCTTCGACAGCTCCGCCACGTTCCAGGCGCTCACGATGATGCGGCGCGAATCAGGGTTGCTCCTGAGCGTCTTGATGACGTCGCTGATCTGGTCGATGTGGCCGCCGTCGGGCGTGGGCCAACTGCGCCATTGCACGCCGTAGACCGGGCCCAGGTCGCCGTCCTCGCGCGCCCATTCGTCCCAGATCGTGACGTCGCGCTCCTTCAGCCAGTTGTTGTTGCTGGAGCCGGTGAGGAACCACAGCAGTTCCTGGATGATGGACCTCAGGTGCACCTTCTTCGTGGTGACCAGCGGAAAGCCTTCGTTCAGGTCGAAGCGCATCTGGTAGCCGAACACGCTCCTGGTGCCGGTGCCGGTGCGGTCGGCCTTGAACACGCCGTGCGTGTCGACGTGGCGCATGAAGTCTTCGTATTGGGAGCGGATGGGGCGGGGGGTCATATCGGTTGGGCGGGTGGCCGCCCGTCCCTGGAAGTGCGGGCGTTGTGGATGGCGACAACTTCCGCGGTCAGCAAATCGTTGACTGTCCGGGAGAGATCCAGGCCAAGGTGCTCGGCCATTTCGAGCACCTTGCTGTTGAGCTGGAGCTCGATCTCTTCGTGCGGCGCGTTTTCGAAGTCGTGCATGAGGTCGAAGAATACAGGCGGGTTTGCGGTCAAGCCCGCAGCACTCGCCCCGGATTCAGGATGTTCTGCGGATCAAGCCCGCGCTTGATGGCGCGCATCATGCCGAGCGCGACCGGGGACTTGTGCTTCTCCAGCTTGTCGACCTTGAGCGCGCCGATGCCATGCTCGGCCGAGAAGGAGCCGCCGAACTGTTCCACCGCGTCGTACACCAGCGTGTTCACGCGCGCTTCCTCGTTGTTCAGGAAAGCCTTCGAATCGCCATCGGCCGGCGCCTGCACGTTGTAGTGCAGGTTGCCGTCGCCGAGGTGGCCGAAGTTGACCAGCCGCACGCCCGGGATCTCGCGCTGGAGCAGCGCGTCCGTGGCGGCGACGAAGGCCGGGATGCGCGACACGGCAATCGAGATGTCGTGCTTGATGTTCAGGCCTTCTTCGGCCTGCGCCAGCGGGATGCTTTCGCGGATGTGCCAGAGCTGGTGCGCCTGCGTGAGGTTCTCGGCCACCACGGCATCGGTGATGCAGCCGTCTTCGAAGGCCTTTTCCATCAGCGCCTCGAAGCGCGTGCGGGCATGGTCTTCGGATTCGCTGTCGGAGTTCTCCAGCAGGACGCAGTAGGGCGCCGAAGCGTCGCCTGCGAAGGGCACACGCATCGCGGGAAAGTGCTTCACCACCAGGCTCAACGCGAACTGGCCCATCACCTCGAAGCCGGTCAGGCCCGCGCCCAGGTATTGGTGCGCGAGGCCCAGCAGCGTGACCGCATGGTCCAGTGACGGCACGGCGGCCCATGCGGTGAGTTGCGCCGCGGGCATCGGATAGAGCTTCATCGTCGCGGCGGTGATGATGCCGAGCGTGCCTTCACTGCCGATCAGGAGGTCGCGCAGGTCGTAGCCGGTGTTGTCCTTGCGAAGGCCATTCGTGCCCTCCCAGATCTCGCCCTGCGGCGTGACCACTTCGAGGCCGAGGCACAGGTCGCGCGTGTTGCCGTAGCGCACGACCTGCGTGCCGCCGGCGTTGGTGGCGAGGTTGCCGCCGATGGTGCAACTGCCTTCGGCCGCGAGACTCAGCGGGAACAGGTAGCCCGCCTTTTCGGCCGCCTCCTGCAGCGACTGCAGCACGCAACCGGCCTCCACCGTCACGGTCATGTTGGCGCCGTCGATCTCGCGCACCGCGTTCATGCGCTGCAGGCTCAGCACGACCTGCCTGCCGCTCGCGTCCGGCGTCGAGCCGACCGCGAGCCCGGTGTTGCCGCCCTGCGGCACCAGCGAGGTGCCGGCAGCCGCGCAGGCCTGGACGACCCCGGCCACCTGCTGCGTGCTGCCCGGCCGCACCACGGCCAGCGCCTTGCCGCGGTCGCGCTTGCGCCAGTCCTGCTCGTAGGCGGTGAGGTCGCCTTCGGTGAGCACGTTGGGGGCGCCGACGATGACGCGCAGTTGGTCCAGCAAATCGGTCATGAGGAGGCAGTCCCGGTGGGGTGTTGCGCCGCGGCGTTGCGCAGGCGCAGCCGCACGTGAAAGGCGCAGGCGACGAAGAGGACGAGGCACAAGACCACTTCCAGCAGCGCGAGCGCGCGGCTCAGCGGCAGCACGTCGCTCCAGGCGCGCACCACGCCTTCGGTGAAATAGAGCCAGACCATGAGGCTGACCCAGCGATAGGTGTACATGCGGTTCTTCAGGAGCCCGGCCAGCGGCACGATCAGCGGCAGCACCTTGAGCGCCAGCCAGGAACCGCCGGGCCGCACGGGCGCGAGCCACATCTCCCACACAAGGCCGAGCACGATCAGGCCGACCAGGCTGCCCACGGCCAGGATACGGGTCAGGGCGACGGAAGAAGAGGGCGTTGCGGTGGTTGTCAAAACGGAAAGCTTGCAGGTGGCAGGACCCCTTCCAGGAACACCGCGAAGAATCGGCTTCGCGCGGCCGCTGGTGCTGCCCCGCCGAGGGGGTGGCGGCGCGACTCGCAGTGCCGGGCGGCCCGGGGGGTGAACCTATGATACCGGGCATGAATTCCCGGCAGTGGCTGCACGATCTCTCGCAATTTCCCTGGCGCAACACCGCCGCCGTTCTCGGAAAGCGATTTCGCGAAGACCGGCTCGGCTTGACGGCCAGCAGCCTCACCTTCACCACCATCATTGCGCTGGTGCCATTCTTCACCGTGGCGCTGGCCTTGTTCACGGTGTTCCCGATGTTCGCGTACATGCGCGGACGCCTCCAGCGCTGGCTGGTCGAGAGCCTGATCCCCGACAACATTGCGCGCCAGGTGCTGGACTACCTGAACCAGTTCTCGAGCAAGGCGAGCGGGTTGGGCATTGCCGGGCTGGTGGTGCTGGTGTTCACCGCCGTCGCATTGATCCTCACCATCGACAAGACGCTCAACAACATCTGGCGTGTGCGCACGCCGCGCCCGCTGGCGCAGCGCGTGCTGATCTACTGGTGCGCGATCACGCTCGGTCCGGTGATGCTGGCGGTCAGCATCACCACCACGGGCTGGGCGTTCGCGGCGTGGGGCGGCGGACAGGGAGGCATCGCCCTCCTCAAGACGCTGTTCGACGCGGTCGAATTCATCCTGGTGGCGGGCGCCCTCGCCACGCTGTACCGCTTCGTGCCCAACACCCACGTCAAGTGGGCGCACGCCTGGGCGGGAAGTCTTTTCGTGGCGGTTGCCATCGACATCGCCAAGCGCGGCCTGGCCTTCTACCTGAGCCTGATGCCCTCGTATTCGGTGATCTACGGTGCGTTCGCGATCCTGCCCATCCTGCTGATCTGGATCTACATCGCCTGGGTGATCGTGCTGCTCGGCGCGGTCATCGCGGCCTACCTGCCGAGCCTGATGACGGGCGTGGCGCGCCGCGGCAACGTGGCCGGCTGGCGCTTCCAGCTGGCGCTCGAAGTGCTGCAGAACCTGCACGCCGCCCAGTCGACAGCGGCGCGCGGACTCGGCGGCGCGGCGCTGGTGCAGCGCTTGCGGGTCGACTCGCTCCAGCTTGCGCCGGTGCTGGAGACGCTGGTCGCGATGGACTGGATCGCGCCGCTGGCCGAAGCGCCCGGCAACGACGATCCGCGCTTCGTGCTGCTGGCCGATCCCGACAGCACGTCGCTGGCCCCGCTGGTCGGGCGCCTGCTGCTGCCGCCGGCGCAGAGCCTGCAGCCGGTCTGGCAAAAAGCCCCGCTCGCGGAGTTGCGCCTGCGCGATGCGCTGTAATTCCACCCGACTGATAATCCCGCTTCCTTGAACGCAGTACTCCAATCCCCCGCCGATGACGCCCTCTGGGTGGTGTGCCTTTGCGCCGAATGGTGCGGGGCCTGCCGCGAATACCGCCCGCTGTTCGAGCAGGTGGCCAAGGCCCATCCTTCCATGCGCTTTGCCTGGGTCGACATTGAGGACCATGCCGACATTGCCGACGACTTTGACGTGGAGACCTTTCCGACCCTCCTCGTCGCAGGCGGGCAAGGCACCCATTTCGTCGGGCCGATCCTGCCGCATGCCGAGACGCTCTCGCGCATGCTCGCGTCGCTGCAGCCGGCCCGTGCCGCCGACCCCGAAGTGGGCACGCTGCTGGCCGCGCTGCGCCAGGCCCCCGAACAATTCGAGATCTGATCCATGAAAGTCCTGCTTTTCGGCGCCAGCGGCATGGTTGGCCAGGGTGTGTTGCGTGAATGCCTGCTCGACCCCGACGTGAAGCGCGTGGTGGCGGTCGGGCGGAGTTCACTCGGCAAGTCCGACCCCAAGCTCGGCGAATTGATCGTCAGCGACTTCTACGACTACGCGGCGGTCGAATCGAAGCTCAAGGGCTTCGACGCCTGCTTCTTCTGCCTGGGTGTTTCGTCCGTGGGCATGAAGGAGGCCGACTACCGCCGGCTGAGCTACGACCTGCCTATGGCCGCCGCAACCGTGCTGGCGCGGCTCAATCCGAAGATGACCTTCACCTTCGTGACAGGCGCCGGTTGCGACAGCAGCGAGCGCGGGCCGGTGATGTGGGCGCGGGTCAAGGGCGCGACCGAGAACGCCTTGCTGAAGCTGCCGTTCAAGGCGGCCTACATGTTCCGGCCCGGCATCATCCAGCCCCTGCATGGTGTGCGTTCGAAGACGCCGCTGTACCAGGGCATCTACAACCTGACCGGGCCGCTGTTCCGGGTGTTCGGGGCGGTCGCGCCCAACTCGGTGACGACGAGCGAGAAGGTCGGGCGCGCGATGCTGGCGGTGGCCAGGCGCGGCGCGCCGTCCCCGTTCGTGGAGATGGCGGACATCAATCGGCTCGGGGCTTGAGAACCCGGCCGGTGGCCGAAGCTCCTGCATTGTTTTGCCGCGCAAGGACCTGAAGGGGCCGAGCGCCTGCCAGCTTCAAATTGCACCCGCTCACGCGGTCTTCGTGGCTTCCCCCCAGGCCAGCTCCGCCACCCGTTCGAATTTCGACGACAGCGCCACCGCCTCCGGGCTCGACGCCGTGCCGCGCAGCACGCGTCCGCGGATGCCGTGCAGGATGGCGGCGAAGCGGAACATGTTGAAGGCGACGTAGAAGTCCAGGTCGCCGATGCCATCGCGCCCCGTGCGCTCGCAGTAGGCCCGTACATACGCTGCCTCATCCGGGAGGCGCGAGGCCGCCAGGTCCACGCCCATGATGCCGCCCAGGATGTCCGGCGGCATGCGGTACATCATGGCGTGGTAGGCGAAGTCGGCCAGCGGATGGCCCAGCGTGGAAAGCTCCCAGTCGAGCACGGCGATGACGCGCGGCTCGGTCGGATGGAACATCAGGTTGTCGATGCGGTAGTCGCCGTGGACGATGGAGGTCTCGTCGCCGGCCGGAATGTTCTTCGGCAGCCATTCGACCAGCAGGTCCATGTGCGCATTGCGACCTGCCGCCTCGTCCTCGAAGTACTGCTTCGACCAGCGCTTGACCTGGCGCTCCACGTACGCGCCGGGACGGCCATAGTCGCCGAGTCCGATGCTGGCGTAGTCGATGCAATGCAGTTGCGCCAGCGTCGCGTTCATCGCATCGAAGTACGCGGCGCGCTCGGCTGCCGGCAGCTTCGACAGCGTCGCGTCCCAGATGATCCGTCCCTCCATCATCTCCATGACGTAGAACCAGCTGCCGATCACCGCATCGTCCTGGCACAGCCCGTAGACCCTTGGCACCGGAAAGCCCGCGCCGTGCAGCGCGCCGATGACGCAGGCCTCGCGCTCGACCGCATGGGCGCCCTTGAGCAGGTGACCGGAGGGCTTGCGCCGCAGCACGTAGGAGCGCGTCGGCGTCGTGAGCTTGTAGGTGGGATTGGACTGGCCGCCGGCAAAGCGTTCGGCCGAGATCGGCCCCTTGAAGCCGTCGACATTCGCCGTCATCCATTGCGCGAGGTTTTCCCCGGTCAGGTCCTGTTGCGCGAGGGGCGGAGCGCTCGTGTTGCTCTCGCTCATGCGTGGCCCTTTCCGAGCGCATCGCGCTTGATCTTCTTGGCCAGCGACCACTTGTGCACCTCGGTCGGGCCGTCGTAGATGCGGAAGGCGCGCACTTCGCGGAACACCTGCTCCACGATGCTGTCGCGCGAGACGCCGGTGCCGCCCATCACCTGCACGCAACGGTCGGCGATGCGGAACAGCAGGTCGGCGACGGCCACCTTGGTCATCGAGCTTTCGGTGGTGCCGAGCGAGCCGGAGTCGAGCACCGTGGCGCACCAGTCGATCATCAGCTCGGCCTGCTTCAGGTCGATCATGTTTTCCGCGAGCATGAAGCCGACGCCCTCGTGATCGACCAGCAGCTTGCCGAAGGCCTTGCGCCGCACCGCGTACGCGGTGGCGATCTCCTGCGAGCGCACGCACGCGCCGAGCCAGCGCATGCAGTGCGACAGGCGTGCGGGAGACAGCCGGATCTGCGCGTAGCGGAAGCCTTCGTCCACCTGGCCGAGCACCTGGTCGTCGGCGACCTTCAGGCCGTCGATGAGGACGACCGAATGGCCGCCGGGCATCGAACTGTCGATGGTGTCGAGCACGCGTTCGACGCGGATCGCCGGATGCGGCAGGTCGACCAGGAACATGGTAGCGGTCGTCTTGTCGCCGGTGCTGGTGCGCGCCATGACGATGCCCACGGAGGCTCCGACCGCGCCGGTGATGAAGGCCTTGCGCCCATTGATGACCCAGCCGTCGCCATCGCGCACCGCGGTGGTCTGCAGCATCGACGGGTCCGAGCCCGCACCGCCTTCGTCGGCCGGCTCCGTCATGAAGAACGCGGAGCGCGCCTCGCCGCTGACCAGCTTGTCGAGAAATCGCTTCTTCTGGGCGGGCGATGCGACCTTGCCCAGCAGGAACATGTTGCCCTCGTCGGGCGCGGCCGTGTTGACGGCCGTGGGGCCCAGCGTCGAGAGGCCGCTGAAGCGCAGTACATGGGCCGTCTCCAGCTGCGAGAGGTGGTCACCGTCGTCGAGGATGTGCGGCGTGAGCACGCCGGCCTCGCGGGCCTTGGCGCGCAACTCCCGCACCAGGTCTTCGCTCGGGCCGTGGGGCCCGCAGCGCGGATCGCGCTCGTAGGGAATCACGACATCGCGGACGAAGGCCTCGACGCGCTTGCCGATGGCGTGGGCGCGCTCCGTCGGGAGATGGCCGATGGGGGTCGGGGGTTGCGTCGTCATGCGTCTGCGTCCTCGTTGCGTTCCTTGAGCCACTTGGCAATCGACGGCGCCAGCACCTTCTGCGCCTTGCCGCCCACGAAGGTGCCGATGTGGCCGCCAGGCACCGACAGCTCGCTGTAGTCCTTGGTGCCGAACTTGTCCCCCATGTCGCTGGAGCAGCAGGTCGGCACGACCACGTCGCCCTGCGCGTAGACATTGAGCACGGGCATGCGGATGTTGTTCAGGTCCACGCGCCTGTCCCCCAGCACCAGTTCGTTGCGGATCAGCTTGTTCTCCTGGTAGAGGTCCTTGAACCATTGGCGCAGGACCTCGCCGGGGTGCCCCGGCCGGTCGGCGATCCAGCGTTCCATGTGCAGGAAGCCGAGCATCTTGGCCTCGTCGTCGAGGATATCGACCAGCTCGGTCGTGTACTTCGTCATGTTGAGCACCGGGCTCATCATCAGGAAGGACAAGCCGACCGCCGCGCCCGGCGCGACGCCCATCGTCTCCACCATCAGGTCGATGTCCTCTGGCTGCAGCGCGCGCGCCCACAGGTTCATGTAGCCGGAGCCCGGCTCGGGCGGCAGGGCCTTGTCGCCGTGGAAGTCCAGCGGCGTCACGGTGATGACGAGGTTCTTGATCTTTTCCGGGAAAAGCGCCGCATAGCAGGTGCAGAACACGCCGCCCTGGCAGACGCCCAGCAGGTTGATCTGGTCGACGCCGTGGCGCTCGCGGATCACGTCGACGCAATCGTCCAGGTAGCCCGAGACGTAGTCGTCGATGGTGAGCCAGCGCTGCGCGCGCGTGGGATGGCCCCAGTCGACGACGTAGACATCGAGCCCTTCGGCGAGCAGCTTGCGCACGAAGGAGCGGTCCGGCTCCAGGTCGATCATCTGGTAGCGGCCGACCAGCGCGTAGGCCAGCAGGATCGGCGGGCCCATCGGCTTGTCGACGATGGGGCGGTAGCGGTAGAGGCGCACCGTGTCCTGCCGCCAGACCTCGTCCTTGGGGGTGGTCGCGATGGCTAGCTGGTCCTCGGTGTAGGAAGCCAGGCGCTGGCTGCCGCGCGTGATGTTCTCGGTGACGCGTTGCAGTTCCTTCATGACGCCTTCGGGGGTGAGGCGGATCGGCAGCGTGGCGGTGGGGGTGGCGGTCATGCTTTCTTGCCCTTCGAAGATGGGATGCGCTTGGCAGCGGCGGGGAGGGATCGCGTGCGCTTGGCCGCAGGCCTGGGGCTGGGCTTGGGCTTTGGCCTGGGAGCCGCCAGTTCCGCGACGGCGGCTGGCGCTGATGCGACCGGCTTGCGCAGGCGGCGCACCTGGCGCTTGAGTTCCTGGATCTCGCGGTAGGCGTCGTCGACTTCCGCGCGCGTCGGGATGTTCAGCGCCTCGCTGGCGATGGCGACGATGCGCTGCTTCTGCTGCCGTGTGCGCGCGCGTGCCCGCACCAGGTCGGCGGAGGCCGCGAGCGCATCGGGGCCCTGCATCGCGCCGTGCATGGACTGATCGAGCGCACGGGCCCAGAGCCGCACCAGCTTCAGCAGCGAGTCGACCGACTCGCCACGTTCGCCCATCGCGCGAAGGTCCTTCAACAGCATGTCGTTGCCCTTGGCCAACGCGGCCACGACGATGCTCATGTACTGCGCCTGCGCCTGCTGCTTGCCGAGCGAGGCGGCTGCCAGTTCGCGCGCCGCGCCCTGCAGCTCGCGCGTCGGCGCCAGCCCGAAGGCATCGGCCAGGCCGCCGTAGGCGCGCTCCAGGTTGAGCGACAAGGGCGCGAGCGCCTGGCCGAGCACTTCCATCGGCGCCGAGATCGAGCCCCAGCCGTCCGTCAGCAGGGTCCGGGCGGACTGCAGGCCCGGCGCCACCACGACCAGTGCATCCGCGATGCCCTGCATCTGCCGGCGCAGCATGTCCTGCAGCGAGATGAAGGCCTCGCCCGGGTCGGGGTTCGCGAGCAGCGCCTGGACATAGCCCTGGTAGAGCGGGCCGATCAGTTGCTGCGTGAGCTGCAGTGCCTGCGCCACCTGCCCGACCGGGAAGGGCAGGCCGGCGCCGTCCACGGCCGCGGCTTCGCCCTTGGGCATGGCGATGCCGGCCAGGTTGGCGATCTGGCCGCGCCACCACTCGAAGAGCCGGCCGGATTCGTTGCGTGCATCGTTGTTGTTTTCGGCGTTCATGTAGGTGCTTTCTTGTACGGGGAGTTTCAAAGCGAGCTGACCAGGTGCCCGCCGTCCACCGCGAGTACCGCGCCGGTCATGTGGGAGCCGGCCGGGCTGGCCAGCAACAGGAGCGGGCCGTCCAGGTCTTCGAGTTGGCCGAAGCGGCGTGTCGGGATGCGTGCGCGCAGCTTGTCGCCGGCCTCGCTCTGGAGGAAGTCGCGGTTCAGGTCGGTGACCACGTAGCCCGGAAGGATCGCGTTGACGCGAATGTCGTAGCGGGCCAGTTCGAGCGCCATCGCCTTGGTCGCCTGCACCACGCCGGCCTTGGAGATCGCATAGGGCGCGACGCCGCCCGCCACGCGCTCACCGAGGATGGACGCGATGTTGACGATGCGGCCGGCCTTCTTCGCGGCGACCATCCGGCGCGCCGCTTCCTGCGCGACCATCCAGCCGCCCTTGAGGTTGGTGCCGACCACGGAATCCCAGTCCTCCTCGGTGTGCTGCAGCAGCGACTTGGTGACCGTCACGCCCGCGTTGTTGACCACGATGTCGGCGGGGCCGCCGCAGGCGCGTTCGAGTTCGTCGAAGCAGGCGACGATGCTGGCGCCGCTGGTCACGTCCAGGCTCAGCGCGATGCATTTGCCGCCGAGCGCCTGCACCTCTTCCACCAGCGCGCCGAGCTTGTCGGCGCGCCGCGCGACGACGACCAGTTCAGCCCCGGCCTTCGCCAGCGTGAGTGCGAAGCGGCGGCCGAGCCCGCTCGACGCGCCCGTCACCAGCGCGCGCTGGCCGTCGACGCGGAACATGTTCTCGATGCCTTGTGTCATGGCGGTGCTCACAGCAGTGCGGCTTGCTCGCGCAGCACGTTCTTCTGGACCTTGCCCGTCGCCGTCTTCGGCAACTCGCCGAACACCACGTTCTTCGGGCATTTGAATCCCGCCAGGCTGGCGCGGCACCACTTGATGATTTCCTCCGCGCTCACTTCCCCGGCGTCGGCCCGGAGCGTGACGAAGGCGCAGGGCGTCTCGCCCCACTTCTCGTCGGGCTTGGCCACCACCGCCGCATCCATGACCTTGGGATGCCGGTAGAGCACTTCCTCCACTTCCAGCGTCGAGATGTTCTCGCCGCCGGAGATGATGATGTCCTTCAGCCGGTCCTTGATCTCGATGTAGCCGTCGGGGTGCATGACGGCCAGGTCGCCGGAGCGGAACCAGCCGCCCTTGAACGCTTCCTCGGTGGCGGCCGGATTGTTCAGGTAGCCCTTCATCACCGTGTTGCCGCGGATCGCGATCTCGCCGACCGTTTTGCCATCAGAGGGTGCACGGGCGCCGGTCTCGATGTCGAGCACGGCGATCTCCTGCTGCGTCGGCATCGCGACGCCCTGGCGCGCCATCTTGGCCGAACGCGCGGTCAGGTCGAGGCCGTCCCAGTCGTGCTGCCAGGCGCACAGCGTGGCAGGGCCGTAGGTCTCGGTCAGGCCGTAGAGGTGCGTGATCTTGAAGCCGATGCGTTCCATCGCCTCGATCACCGCGCTCGGCGGCGCGGCGCCGCCGGTCGCGACTTCCACGCGGTGGGCGTACGGGTCCTTCGGCAGGGTCGGCGAGTGCAGCAGCATGTTGAGCACGATCGGCGCGGCGCACAGGTGCGTGATGCGCTCGCTGCCGATCAACTCGAAGATCCGCGCCGGGTCGACCGTGCGCAGGCACACGTGCGTGCCGCCGACCAGCGTCACGGCCCAGGTGTAGGTCCACCCGTTGCAGTGGAACATCGGCAGCGTCCAGAGGTAGGCCGTGTCGGGCGTCAAGCCGAAGGCCAGCGCATTGCCCATCGCGTTGAGGTACGCGCCACGGTGGTGGTACATCACGCCCTTCGGGTCGCCGGTGGTGCCCGAGGTGTAGTTGAGCGCGATGGATTGCCACTCGTCGGTCGGCAGCTTCCATTCGAAATCCGGATCGCCCTGTTCGAGGAAGGACTCGTAGTCGACCTTGCCGATCGCCATCGAATCCCCATGGCCGTCCTTGCCGGTGGCGACGTCGACGATGTCGATCACCAGCGGCGGCGATTCCAGCCCCTGCAACGCCTCGCGCATCGGCTTCACGTAGTCGCGGTCCGCGATCAGCACCTTGGCCCGGCTGTGCTTCAGGCCGAAGCCGATCGCCGGCCCATCGAGCCGCGTGTTGATCGTGTTGAGGATGGCGCCCGCCATCGGCACGCCGTAGTGCGCCTCGAGCAGCGCCGGGACGTTGGGCGCCATGATCGCCACCGTGTCGCCGAGGCCGACACCGGCCTTGGTCAGCGCCGATGCAAAGCGCCTGCAGCGCGCATACAGCTCGGCATAGCTGATGCGCCAGTCGCCATGCACCACCGCCGTCTTGTTCGGATAGACCTTGGCGGCGCGCTCCAGGAAGCTCAGCGGCGACAGCGGGACGTAGTTCGCCTCGCGACGGAGCAGGCCGTCGTCTTGGTTGGAGGAGATCATGTCACTCCCCGGCCGCGTCGATGTCCAGCACGACCAGGAAGCGCGACACCATGTTGTAGCCCGCGATGGTGCCCATCAGCTCCACCAACTGTTGCTCGCCGAACAGCACGCGCGCCTTCTCGATGATCTCCTTGCGCACCTTGACCTGGCGCGTCATGTCCAGCGTCAGCCGCAGGGCCACGCGCTCGTGCTCGTTGAAGAGGGCAGTGTCGTAGCAGGCGGCGGTGACGTCGTCGAGCGCATCGAGCTGCGCCTGCGTGCCGTTGGCGGCCAGGAACTCGGGCGCGTGCTGGATCCATTCGTAGTCCGCGTTGTTGAGCCGCGCGACCGCGCAGATCGCCAGTTCGTTGATATGGCGTGGCACCTGCAGCTGGTTGCGGATGGCTGCGAACATCTCGTTCCAGCCGCGGGCGAAGGCCGGGCTGTGCAGCAGCATGCGGTCCAGGTTGAGCAGCTTGCCGCTGGAGCGGCGCTTGCGGATGGTGGCGGCCAGTTCGGCGACTTCGGGGTCGTCGACGTTGCAGTATTCGATGTTGGGCACAGGGTGTCTCCTGGTGTTGGATTCGTGAAGAGTCAGATGTCGAAGAAGACGGTTTCGCCGTCGCCTTGCAAGCGGATGTCGAAGCGGTAGACCACCTGGCCGTCGCGCGTCTCGCGCTGCGCGATCAGGGTCTTGCGGCGCACTTCCCATTCGATGAGGTTCAGCACCGGGTCCCTGGCATTGGCCTCGGCTTCGTCGCTGAAGTAGAGCCGCGTGTGCAGGCCCAGGTTGATGCCGCGTGCGACGATCCACAAGGCGATGTGCGGCGCCATCGGCCGGCCCTTGCGGCCTTCCACCACGCCGGGCTTGATCGTCTCGAAGCTGTAGATGCCCGTGTCGAAGTCGCTGCACGCGCGCCCCCAGCCACGGAAGGATGGGTCGACCGACTTGCCGGCCTGCCGGTCTGCGGGATGGTTGTACGCGCCGTCGGCGTTGGCCTGCCAGCATTCGATCAGCACGTCGCGCACCGGCGTGCCCGAGCCGTCGTACACCGTGCCCTCGATGCGGATGCGCTCGCCCTTCGTCTCGGGCGTCACCAGCACGTTGCCGAAGTTCTTCTCGAAGATGTCGAAGCCGGCCTGGTTCGGTGCCAGGCCGATGTGCACATAGGGCCCGGCTGTCTGGGAAGCGGTCTCGCGCAGCAGCTTGGTGGTGTTCATGCCTTGGCTCCTTGCACGAAGTTCTCGAACAGCGTGGCACGGTGGCCGCGCAGGATGATGTCGAAGCGGTAGGCGCGGCTGTCGAGCGGCACGAAGGCGCTGGTGTCCTGCATCGCGATCAGGCCGCGGATCTGTTCCTCGCTCGGCACGATGCCCAGGATCGGGCAGCTCCAGATCAGCGGGTCGCCCTCGAAGTACATCTGCGTGATGAGGCGCTGCACCCAGCCGTCGCCGGAGATGGCGTAGTGGATGTGGGCCGGCCGCCAGTCGTTGACCCGGTTGCGCCACGGGTAGGGGCCGGGGCGGATGGTGCGGTAGGCGTAGTAGCCGTTCGCGTCGGTCAGCATGCGGCCGCAGCCGCCGAAGTTGGGATCCAGCGCGCCGATGTACTGGTCCTTCTTGTGACGGTAGCGACCGCTCGCGTTGGCCTGCCACACCTCGACCAGCGCATTCTTCACCGGCCGGCCGTACTGGTCGCGCACATAGCCGTGCACGATGACGCGCTCGCCGATGGGCAGGCCGTCCTTCGAGGCGTTCATGATCAGGTCGTTGTCGAGCGGGCCCAGTTCCTCGGGGCGGAACACCGGGGCCGTCACTTCGGTCAGCGACTGCTGCAGCGAGATCAGCGCGTTCCGCGGGCTGCGCAGGATGCTGGTCTTGTAGGGCGGGGAATAGGCGGGCGGATGCGAGGTGGTGTCGCGCATCATGAATTCATCGCCGGGTGCGGCGGCATGCGTCATCTTTGTCTCCTTGTCGTTCGGGTTCTGGCGTCAGGCCTTGGCGCTGGCGATGGCCTGCGCCCGCAGCCGGTCGTATTCGGCCTTGGGCACGGGCACCGCGTCGGCGTTGCCAAGGTCGTTCATGCGCACGCGATAGGTTTCGCGGGCGGTCCAGGCCGCGATGGCAGCCACCGCGCAGATGGCCAGGGTGATGGCGCCGATGGTCATCGGGATGCCGGTCGCGCCGGGGGGCGCCACGCTGACGAAGAGCGCCGGCAGCAAGGCCGACACCAGCGTGCCGAGGTTCTGCGAGATCGCCATGCCCGAGACACGGGTGCGGGTCGGGAACATCTCCGGATAGAAGCTCGGGAACACCGCGTTGTAGCCTTGGTAGACCACGCCCCACATCAGCAGCGAGAAGATGATCGCCATCGGCACGCTGTGGATGCTGATCGCGTAGAGGTAGCCGAAGGACAGCAGGCCGGAGACGATCGCACCCACCATGATCGGGATGCGCCGGCCGATCTTGTCGGCCAGGTTGCCGACGAAGGGGATCACCAGCACCGCGACGATGTTGCCCATCACGGGGATCCACAGGTACACGTCCGCCGCGAAGCCGATGCCGTAGCCCGGCTGCACCGCGTAGGCCGCGCCGAAGATGGTGGTCACCACCGGGATCACGTTCATCAGCGAGCAGCACATCACGCGCAGCATGTCGCGCCAGCTTTCCTTGACGGCCTGCACGATGGGCGCCTTGGGCAGTTCGCCGTGCTCGCCTTCCTCGGCAAAGGCGGGCGTCTCGTCGACTTCCTTGCGGATGATGTAGCCGGCCACGATCACGATGAAGCTCAGCAGGAACGGGATGCGCCAGCCCCAGCTGTTGAACGCGTCCTTGTCCATGAAGTGCGCCAGCGGCAGGAACACCGCGGCCGCGAGGATCTGGCCGGCCTGCACGCCTTGCAGCGTGAAGCTGGCGAAGAAGCCGCGGCGCCCGAACGGGGCGTGCTCCAGGATCATCGAGCTGGCGCCGGAGATCTCCCCGGCCACCGCGAAGCCCTGGATCAGGCGCAGCGCGACGAGCAGCGCCGGCGCCCACAGGCCGACCTGGTCATAGGTCGGCAGCAGGCCCACGGCCACGGTCGAGAAGCCCATGAGGAACATGCAGACGATCAGCACCATCTTGCGGCCGTGGGTGTCGCCCCAGTGCCCGAGGAAGAAGGCGCCGATGGGGCGGGCCACATAGCCCACGCCGTAGGTGGCCAGCGACGCGATGATCGCGACCTTGGGATCGGTCTTCGGGAAGAAGATCTGCGGAAAGATCAGCGACGCCGCAGTGGCGTAGATGAAGAAGTCGTAGTACTCCAGCGCCGAGCCGATCCAGCCACTGGCGGTGGCTTTCCTGGTTTGGTTCCTGGCGTGGGGATCGTGGGAAGAGGTGCTTGCCATCGGTTGTCTCCGGTGTGAATTTGTTGACGTTTGGAGGTGCCCCCCTAAGGTATCCAGCCCCTCCGCGGGTCGCAACGAATGCCTTTGACACAACGGCGCTCATCGACCACCTTGCACGATGAACGATCGTTTTAATGGTTTCTACCAATGCCGATGAGCGGTCTGGAGCCCGGCGCGCGGTGCCGGTTGTCGCTATCGCTGTGCTCGTACGAGCGCGTGGCGAACTCCGCCGGCAGCAAACTGTCGGTTCGGTTCGTGGGTTCTCCGGCTGGGCGAGAACCTGCCTGGATGCGGCCTGTTTGCCGCCCGTGGTGCAGCCGGGGATGACTGACCGGTTCCGGCGATCGGCGTCACTCGCGGATGCGCGCCTGGTGGCCTGCAACAGCCAAGTCGCAAGTGCCTGCCGTGCATCGGCTGGCTGCATGCCTTGGCCGCGCGAGTCGGTGATCGCGGAATTGGTGCCTGCGTTGAGCGAGACGGCGCAGGCGCTGCGGCCGCCGCTCTGACCGCGCCGGTCCTCAGGCGCCCAGGAAATCCTTCAGCGCGAACAGCGTCTGATCGGGCGCCTCGGTCATCAGCGCATGGCCGGCCGGCACGGTGACCACCTTCGCGCCGCGCGCCTTGGCCGTCAGCGCCTTGGCGGCGCGCGGCGGCGTCATCTGGTCGGACTCGCCGAGCAGGAACAGCACCGGGCAAGTGACCGCGGCCATCGCCGCCTCGCCGTTCGCGTAGTCGTTGCAGGCCTTGAAGCCAATGTGGAACACATTGGCCTCGCGGTTGCTCGCGAGCACGCGCCGCATCAGGGCGCGCGAGCCGCCCTGCAGCCAGGTGCCCGGTCCGAGCGAGGAGGGTGGCGGCGCCAGCAGCGAATGCGAGAAGGTGTTGACCATGTCGATGGCGCGCTGCGGCGCGTTGAGCGCGCCGTCCAGCAGGGCCGGCGACACCGTCATCGGACAGGCGGTGCCGACCAGCGCCAGGTGCGAGACGCGTTGCGGCGCACGCGCGGCGGTCTCCAGCGCGATCAGCGAGCCGAAGCTGTGGCCGACCAGCGCCGCCTTGTCGACGCCCGCCGCGTCGAGCAGCGCCAGCATGAAGCCTGCCGCCTCCTCCACGCTCGCCGGCGGCTTGCCTTCGCTCCTGCAGTGACCCGGCAGGTCGAGCGCCAGCACGTTCCAGCCGTGGTTGGCGAACCATCGGCTCTGCAGGATCCAGACGCTGTGGTCGTTCAGCACGCCGTGGATGAACACGACGGTGGGCTTGGCTGCGTCGAAGGACTTGCCGCCGGTGTAGCAGTAGGTGGTATGGCCGTTGACGGTGTAGTTCATGTCACGCCTTCTCCGCGGCCTTGAGTGCGCGCTTCAGGTCGTCGATGAGATCGGCGGGATCCTCCAACCCGATCGACAGGCGGATCGTCCCCTGCGAAATCCCTGCCCCCGCCAGCGCCTCGTCCGTCATCCGGAAATGCGTCGTGCTGGCCGGGTGGATCACGAGGCTGCGGCAATCACCGACGTTGGCCAGATGGCTGAACAGCTTCAGCGCCTCGATGAACTTCTTGCCCTGCTCGCGCGTGCCCTTCAGGTCGAAGCTGAACACCGCGCCCGCGCCCTTGGCCCCGTGCCGCAGCAGCTTGTTCGCCAGCGCATGGCTCGGATGCGACTCGATCAGCGGATGCCCGACATGCGAGACGAAGGGATGCGCCGCCAGGAACTCGACCACCTTCTGCGTGTTGTCGATGTGCCGTTCCATGCGCAGCGGCAGCGTCTCGATGCCCTGCAGGATCAGCCACGCGGTGTGCGGGCTCATCGATGCGCCGAAGTCGCGCAGGCCCTCGCGGCGCGCGCGCAGCAGGAAGGCGCCGACCGTGCTTTCCTCGCTGAACACCATGTTGTGGAAGCCGTCGTAGGCCTCGGTCAGTTCCGCGAACTTGCCCGAGCGCTCCCAGTCGAAGCTGCCGCCGTCCACCACCACCCCGCCGATCACCGTTCCGTGGCCCGAGAGGAACTTCGTCGCCGAGTGATAGACCAGGTCCGCGCCCCAGTCGAAGGGCTTGATGAGGTAGGGCGAGGTCAGCGTGGAGTCGACCAGCAGCGGCACGCCCGCCGAATGCGCGATGTCGCTCACGGCGGGGATGTCCAGCACGTCGAGACCGGGGTTGCCGACCGTCTCGCCGAACAGCAGCTTCGTCTCCGGGCGGATCGCGGCGCGCCAGCCGTCCAGGTCGCCGGGCTTGACGAAGGTGGTCGAGATGCCGAAGCGCCGCATCGTGTAGTGCAGCAGGTTCTGCGAGCCGCCATAGAGCGCGGTGCTGGCCACGATGTGCGAGCCGGCGCCCATCAGCGTCGCGATGCTCAGGTGCAGTGCGGCCTGTCCGCTGGCCGTGGCGATGGCGCCGATGCCGCCTTCCAGCGCGGCCACGCGCTGCTCCAGCACCGCATTGGTCGGGTTGCTGATGCGGCTGTAGACATGGCCCGCGCGCTCCAGGTTGAACAGCGCAGCGGCATGGTCGCTGGACTCGAAGACGAAGGAGGTGGTCAGGTGGATCGGCACCGCGCGCGCGCCGGTGGCGGGGTCGGGCGCCGCGCCCGCGTGCAGTGCGAGCGTGTCGAAACCGGGATCGGAATAGCCTGGCATGAGGGCCTTTGGTTGGGGCAGGAATTCGGCGCGACCCGCCGACCCCTGCAGCGATGCGGTGGGCGGCGCGGGCGCCTCGGTGGGCGATGATTGTGGGCTATATTCAATTCGCATTCGCCACCGCCCAGCAGAGGAAAAACCACCATGAAAGTCAGCGACATCCTGCGCGTCAAGGGCAGCACCTTGTTCACCGTCACGCCCGACGAGACGCTCCTGGTGGCAGTCAACACGATGGCCGAGAAGGACATCGGCTCGCTCGTCGTCATGGAGCATGGCGACCTGGTGGGCATGCTCACCTTCCGCGAAGTGATCCAGGCCATCGTGGCCAATGGCGGCGGTGTCGGCAGCACGCTGGTGCGCAAGGCCATGGACGACCATCCGGTCACTTGCACCATGGAAACCGAGCTCGACGAGATCCGCCGCATCATGCTCGAGCAGCATGCCCGCTACATGCCCGTGATGGACCAGCGCATGCTGATGGGCGTGATCAGCTTCTACGACGTGGCCAAGGCGGTCGTCGACAGCCAGAACTTCGAGAACAAGATGCTCAAGGCCTACATCCGCGACTGGCCTTCGGAAGACGTGTCCGGCAGCAACTGAGCCGGCTGCGTCGTCGGCACGTCGAAGCCGCGGAGCCTGTCGCGGCCCCTGGCGAGGACCGCCGCGCTCCGGGCGCGAGGCGAGGGCAGCCGGAACTTGCCCGCGCACCTGTGGCAGGCGCAGTCGGTGGCCACCGACAGCCACATGCCGCCATCGACGGCGCGCACCGAGACGAGGCCCTTGCACAGCGGGCAGGTCTGGCTGACGCCTGCGGACCGACCGTACTGGGCGATGGCCCGGGCGCTGGCGTTCTCGCAGGCGATTTCCCATGCGGCCTCGGGCATGGCCGCCTGTTGCTGGAGCTTTTCGGCGTCGGGTCCGGCGAAGCGCGCCAGCACGGGGTAGGCTGCCCAGACCAGCAGGAAGGCAGCCCCGTATTCCATGGCGTTCCACGCATCGATGTCGCCGGAACTGCTCCCGTCGGCGTGGCGTTTGTACGCGTGCCAGGCGACGAGCAGCAGGCCGCTCATCACCAGGCGGCCCAGGGTCTTGGCAATGACTTCGAGCATGGCGGGTTCGCTCACACCTTCTTCAGGTCTGGTCCTTGATGTTGCGCGCCACCTGCTGCGCAAGGCCCTGGATGCCGGCGTCGATGCTGGCAACGACCTCTGCCGGGCGGTCCACCAGCGATTCGAAGTCCGGGAAGCGGAAGCGCTCGGGCGCCGGCACGCTCCAGGAGGCCTCGCCGCGCGCGTCGGCGCCGTAGTAGATCGATTCGCCATACAGCGAGCCGACCGTGCCACGGCCCACGAGGTCCACGCTGATGTTGACGCGCGGCTGGTAGTAGCGCGAGAACTTGGCAGAATCCATGCCCGCTTCGCCGAAGTAGACGTGCAGCACGGGAGCGGTCCCCGGCAGCTTGTCGATGTCGACGGCGTAGGGGTCCTTGCGATCGGGCCAGTCGAGCACCTCGGCGTCATAGCCTTGGCGGCGCAATTGCTCGACGAGGGCGGCCGTGAGCTTCGGGCCCATGGCGTTGCGCTCGGAGGCCATCTTCTCGTCGAAGATGTTGCTCTTGATGCGATTGGCGATGGCCGACGCGATGACGCCGCCGATCAGGTTGTTGTAGGTCCAGAAGCGGTCTGGCGGCAGCACCGGCAGCACGAGGATCTTCTTCACGACCGGCCTGGGCGCCTCCGGCATGGAACTGCGCGAGCAGCCCGTCAATGCGACGGCGCCAAGTGCTGCGGCGGCGGCCGACAGCACGAACTTTCTTCTCGTTGAACTCATCGATTTCTTCCCTGAAACATCCCTGGAGGCGCGATGCTATCGAGGAAGAACGGTGTTGAGGCACTGTTGCTTGGCAATTGTTCACGACCAAGACACATTACGGTGTGAATGTTTCTCAGTGGCTGCGCTTCGTTGGCGCGGGCTGCGGGAACTGCCAAATAAATCACTGGCCGGGACGCGCGCGCAGGCCGCCCCGGCCGACGCCTCGGAGGAGTGGCGTCAGAAGGTGTGAAGATTTCGTAGCGAGGGCGCCTGCCGGGAGGCCGGTTCGCGGACCGGAACCCCACTCTCGTGCGGTGAGGACCGCACACCCGAGATCGGTGGCCGCAGTAGGAAGATTCATACCTTCTCAGGCCATCCAGTCTTCCACGCGCAGGGTCGTGACCCGGCCCGCCAGCGCGGGATGGGCATGCAGCGCCTGCACGGCCTGGTCGTGATCGGCCTGCACCACCGTCTCGGTCAGCACCAGCACTTGCGGGCCGATGCCGGGCTGCGCGTCGGCGAGCGCAACACGGCGCACGGGCACCTGCCGCGCCGCCAGCCAGTTGGCCATCGCCTCGGCCTGGCTGGCGTCCGCCACCGGTATCCGCAGGTAGTGCGCGCCGCACACGTCGGCGCGCGGGAGCACCGGCAGATCACGCACCGCATGGGCCTGGAAGCCCAGGTGCGGCACGCGTTGCGCGGCACGGGTGCCATCCAGCCGCGCGATGTCCACCAGGTCGGCGATGACTGCGGAGGCGGTCTGCTCGGAGCCGGCGCCCGCGCCGTAGTACATCGTGATGCCGGCCGCATCGCCCTTGATCATGACGCCGTTCATGGAGCCGTGCACCTGCGCCAGCAGGTGCGTGGCGGGCAGCAGCGCGGGCTGGACGCGCAGTTCCACGCCGTGCGCCTGCCGCCGTGCGATGCCCAGCAGCTTGACGCGGTAGCCCAGTTGCTCGGCGCAGGCCACGTCCAGGCGCGAGAGGCCCGTGATGCCCTCGACCTGCGCATCGGCGAATCGGATCGGCATGCCGAACGCATTGGCGGCCAGCAAGGAGAGCTTGTGCGCGGCATCGGTGCCTTCGACATCGAAGGCCGGGTCGGCCTCCGCATAGCCCAGCGCCTGGGCCTGTGCGAGCGCCGTGTCAAAGTCCAGCGCCTCGTCGCGCATCCTGGAGAGGATGAAGTTGCTGGTGCCGTTGATGATGCCGGCGACCCATTCGATGCGGTTCGCGGCCAGCCCTTCGCGCAGCGCCTTGACGATGGGGATGCTCACCGCCACCGCGCCTTCGTAGGCCACGGCCACGCCGTTGCGCCGGGCGGCGTCGAGGATCTCCGTACCATGCACGGCCAGCAAGGCCTTGTTGGCTGTGACGACGTGCTTGCCGTGGGCGATGGCGGCCAGCACCCAGTCGCGCGCGGGGCCGGTGCCGCCTGCCACTTCGACCACCACGTCGATGCCGGGATGGGCGGCGACCTGCAGCGGATCGTCGGTGAGCGTCACGCCTGTGTCGCCCACGATCTCCGCAGCCCGGCCGAGCTGGCGGGCGGCGACGATGACGATCTCGATGCCGCGCCCAGTGCGCGCGACGATGTCGGCCTGGTTGCGGCGCAGCACGCGGAAGGTGCCGGCGCCAACGGTGCCGATGCCGATCATGCCCACGCGCAGGGGGCGAAGACTGGCCGGCACCTGGTGCTCGGGCTGGAAGGACTGGACGGGATCGCGATACATGAAACTTCTCCTGGCAAAAACAAAAAAACCCGGCTGCCAGAGCTGGGTTTCTTGGGATTCGCTGGAGAAGCGGAAGAGACACCAGGTGGCTGCCGAAGCGGCCACCTGCGCGTGCTCAGGTGGCCGCGGCGGTCATGGTGGTAATCATTCGTGCATCCACTGCTCGCGCGAAGGCGAGCGGCATCGCACGGCGCCGGGGAGCGGCGTTGGATGCGAGGGGGAGGGGATGGGACGACATGAGCCGGCAAGTGTAAGGCAGGTTCTGGTGGTGGGCCTCGGGCGGGCTCGCGCCGAGCCCGATGCATTGCGCCTGAGGCCAAGCGGAAGAAGGACGCCTGGCACTTGCTGAATCAGGGACTTCGGCGGTTGGTTCAGCCAAACCGGGGCGACCAGCGGTACAACCTGAAAAGCAACCTGCGCACCCCCGGCGAGGAACCCCGAATGACCACCGTGCAAATCGATCTGCCCGAGCAACTGGCCCAGCAAGCCCGAAGTGCTGGCCTGTTCTCGCCCGAGAAGATGGAAGCCATCCTGCGCGCGCAACTGCGCCGCGAAGCCGTCGAGGGCCTGAGAGCGCTGCACGCGCGTGAGCCGGTCAAAGAGCACACGCCCGAGATCGAGCAAGAGATCGTGGACATCGTGCGCGAGGTGCGCGCCGAGCGCCGCCAGCGCAACACCAACTGATGGCGGCGCCTGCAGCGCCCGGTCACCAACGACTGCTGCTTGACACCAACGTGGTGATTGGCGCGCTGCTGTGGAGCGGCCCTCCCTTGCGCTTGATGTCGCAGGCGGTCGACGAGGGAATCGAGTTGTTCAGCAGTGCGATGTGTTGGCCGAGTTGGAACATACCCTGAACTATCCAAGGTTCGCCAAGCGCCTCGCCTTGCTGCACACCGACGTGACTGCCCTGATGCGCAGGTATGAGCTCATCGTTGCGCTGGTGCAGCCTCCTGGCGAAGTACCGCGCGTGGTGGCCAATGACCCGGACGACGATCACGTCATCGTGCGGCCGTGGCCGCGCAGGCCAACCTGATCGTCAGCGGCGACTGCCATTTGCTGATCATGGGCAGCCATCGGGGCATCGTCATCGTGAAGGTGAGCGAAGCGCTGGAGCGCATCGCCCCTGCGTAGGCCCACGATCCCGGGCGGTTTTCTTCACGCAGCAGGCAGCGCGACCAGCGCAGCGCCAGGCAAACTGCCAAACGCCTCACTTACCCGCACGGCCCCGTCCACCATCACCAGCGTCTCATCGGTCAGCACATTGCGAAAGCGGGTGCCCTCCGCCCACCCCGGCAGCTTCACCACCGTGTCGCCCCAGCTCGCAGTGCCCAGCGGCAGGCGTTGCGCGGCGGCGGCATCGGCGGCGTCGGCCTCCAGTCCTGCGAACAGGCGCCCCGCGATGACCACGAGCGCCTGCCCCCGGTGCTGCCGCGCATACGCCACGATGTGCTGCGCCTTGGCGCCCCGGGCGTGCAGCCCCGCATACCCGCCATCGCGGAACAGCAGCGGCACCTCCTTGCGCAAGCCCATCAGCCGCCAGGTCAGCCACAGCTTGGCGCGCCCGTCGTGCGGTGACTGCGCGAGCTCCCGCACCAGCGTCGGGATGTCGGCGGGTTGCTGCTGCGCCTGTGCCGCCAGTGCGTCAAGCCACTGCGCGCGCAGCCCATAGTCCACCGACCGGCGGTTGTCCGGATCGACCAGGCTCAGGTCCATCAGCTCGTTGCCCTGGTACAGGTCGGGCACGCCCGGCGAGGTGTACTTGATGAGCGTCATCGACAGGCTGTTGAGCGCGCCGAACCAGGCGAGCGTGGCGCTCATCGCCTGCAGGTCGGGCAGGAAGGCATTGTCTTGCGCAGGGGGCAGCAGGCGCCGCACGAAGCCGGTCAGCGCGGCTTCGTAGTCGGCGTTCGGTGTGACCCAGCTGGTGAACTCCTTCGACTCGCGGGCGGCCTTCAGCGCGTAGCGTTCGATGCGGGCGATGTACGGCGCGCGGGTGTCGTCGTCCAGGCCGCCGGCCGGCAGCGTGCCGAGCAGCGTTTGATAGAGCAGGTACTGGTCGGCCGCGCTGGGCAACGCCGCGCTGCCGGGCGCCGCTGCATTCATCTCGCGCCAGCGGCGCAGGGCGAGGCGCCAGGCCGCAGGAAATTCCGACAGGACGTTGATTCGGTTGCGCACGTCTTCCGAGCGCTTGTTGTCATGCGTGGACGTGGCAAGCATGGTGTGCGTCCAGCGGCGGGCGCGGTCGGTGCTGGCCTCGTGGAAGGCTGCCACGGTCATGCCGAAATGCGCAGGCTCGCCGCCCACTTCGTTGAGCGAGCTGAGCGGAAAGTAGCGGTAGAAGGCCGTGTCTTCCACGCCCTTGGCCGTGACCGGCGCGCTGAACTGCTGGAAGCGGATCGCAAAGCGCAACACGCGCGCATGGAGTTCGGCAGGCGCATCCGCCACCGCCTTGCCCAGCAGCGTGCGGCGCACGAAGTCGAACACCGAGGCATCGGCCTCGGGGCTGTGCTGGAGCGCCCGGGCGACGGCCTGCTCGATGTAGTGGAAGTCCTGCGCCGAGGGCGCCTCGATGATGTAGGTGCGGTACACCTGCAGGCAGGCCGCCACCTGGGCCAGCGCGCGGCGCAGCGTGTTGAGCGTGTAGTCGCGCGTGTGGCGGTCGGCGCGCGCGATGCGCAGCAGCTCGGTCGAGAGCACGTTGAGTTCCGACGACAGTGCGTTGCGCATGATGGCGTGCTTGCCAAGGAAGGCGAGCTGCCCGAAGGAGGCCTCGACGCCGGTGAAGCTGCGCCAGATGCGGTCGAAGCGGTCGGCCGCGCCGGTGTCGACCAGCACGCCGTTGAGCACCATGGCAAAGCGGTAGCCGGTGGTGCCGTGCACGTGCCATTGCTCGGGCACTTCCTCGTGCGAGGCGGCGATCTTTTCCGCGACCACATAGAGCGGCCGCGCCGGCCGGCCCTGCGCATCCGGACCCGGCAGCGCGATGCCGGCGCGCCGCGCGAAGCCATGCTGCAGGCGCTCGAAGTACTGGGCCGGGTCGTACAGGCCGTCGGGGTGGTCGATGCGCAGCCCGTCGACCAGGCCGGCGGCCGCCAGGTCGAGCGCCATGCCGTGCGTGGCCTCGAACACCGGCTCGCGCTCGATGCGCAAGGCCGCCAGGTCGTTGATGTCGAAGAAGCGGCGGTAGTTGATCTCGTCGGCCGCCACGCGCCAGAAGGCGAGTCGGTAGGCCTGCGCGTCGAGCAGTTCGTGCAGTGCGTCGCGCTCGGCCGCGCTGTTGAATTCCGCGACGGCGGAGGCCATGGCATGCGCCACGTCGTGCTGCCGGGACACGAGCCGCGCGAGCCGGCCCTTGAGCACCTCCTTGTCGCGCGCTCGCTCGGCCACGGCTTCGGGCCCGGTGGCGGTGCGCGCCGGCAGGTGGCCGAAGGATGCAGCGACGCTGGCCAGGCTGGCGCCGATGTCGGCATCGGCGATGCGCGACTCGGCGCGCTGCAGCACGCGCGGACAGGTCTCCGGCGCGAGCGGGAAGCGGTGCTCGTTGTAGTGGAGCGCGAAGCTGCCGGCCTCGGCATCGAAGACCAGCACCAGTTCGCCGCGCCCCAGCACGTCGCCGTAGTGGTCGCCCAGCACGGGCAGCAGCACCTTGTCCTGCAGCTCGATGTTGAGCGGGTGCCAGTCGATGTCGAAGTGCTGCGCGTAGAGCGACGACGGACCGTTCTCCAGCACGTCGGTCCACCAGGCGTTGTCGGCGCCGAGCACGCCCATGTGGTTGGGCACCAGGTCGAGCAACTGCCCCATGCCGTGCGACTTGAGCGCGGCGCTGAAGCGCTCGAAGCCTTCGCGGCCGCCCAGCTCGGGATTGATCTCGTCGTGCGCGACCACGTCGTAGCCGTGCATGCTGCCTGGCCGCGCGCGCTGGATCGGCGAGCAGTAGATGTGGCTCACGCCGAGCCGCGCCAGGTAGGGCAGCACGGCGATGGCGTCGTCGAAAGTGAAGTCCTTGTGGAATTGCAGGCGGTAGGTGGCGCGCGGGATCACCGCCTCGGCGCTGCGGCGCGCACCGGCCTGCGGTGCGGGGTGCGGACGAATGGCGGCCAGCGCCTCGCACAACTGCAGCGTCGGCACGTCGGCCGCGAGTTGCGGCAGGTCGAGGCGCAGCTTGCGGCGCCAGTTGGGTTGCGAGTCGGTGGTGCCGGGCATGTTGGCCTGCTCCAGCATGCCGACCGTGTCTTCCAGCTGCACCATCATCACCTGCGACGGCGTGCTCGCGAGGTAGGCGTGGATGGCGGTGACGGTGGCGGCCGACAGCGTTTGCGCGCCAGTGGCCTCGACCACGGCATCGGCCGACAGCAGGCCGACGCGCTGCACCGCGAGCAGCAACCGGACGCGCTCCTGGGCGCGGTCGAACAACTGCTTCTCGAAGATGGCCTGGCTCGGGAACAGGCCTAGCGTGAGCCGCAGGCGCAGGTCGTGGCCGGCCCACCAGCCGGTGAGGGTGGCCAGGTCGTGCGTGCTGATGGCAACCAGTGCATGGCGCGGGTATTCGTCCGGCGCCTTGAAGTCGCCTTCATGGTTGCGCTCGAAGTACAGCAGGCGGTACGACAGCACCTGAAAGCGGGCCAGCGCGCCGCGCATCTCGTCGGCCACGGTGCCGAGGTCCTCGCCGATGATCATGCAGCGCTGGCGCTGGCTCTCGATGGCGACGATGGCCAGCATCTCGTGCAGCGCGTAGTGCACGTAGGCGCCATCTTGCGGTGTCTTGTCGGGCGGTATCCAGAACAGGCGCATCAGGCCCATGACATGGTCGATGCGCAAGGCGCCGGCGCCGCGCATGCTGCCGCGCAGTGTCTCGATGTAGAAGCGGTAGCCGCTGCTGCGCAGCTTGTCCGGCCGCAGCGGCGGCAGGCCCCAGCCCTGGCCGTTGGGGTTGAACTCGTCGGGCGGCGCGCCGACGCTGGCGCCCAGCGCGAACAGGTCGCGCTCGCACCAGGCGTCGGAGCCTGCGCGGTCGACCGACACGGCCAGGTCGAGGTAGAGGCCGACCGCCATGCCCAGCGCCTGGCATTGCTCGCGCACGTAGCCGAGCTGGCGCGCGGCCTGCCACTGCAGGTATTCGAAGTAGCCGATGCGCTCGGCATGCGACTCGGCGAAGTGCGCGACCTCGGGCGTATCGGGTGACCGGTAGGCCTCGGGCCACACGGGCCAGCCCCAGGTGCCGGGATCGGACTGGTGGAAATGCTCCTGCAGCGCCTCGTACAAGCCGTGCTTGCGCAGCGCATCGCCGCGGTCGGCGCGGAAGGCGTCGAAGGCCGCCGCGCTGGTCGTGCCGTGGGCGATGTGCTGCGTGCGGAAGTGCGCGTAGAGCAGTTCCATCACCTCGAACTTGGCCGCGGCGACGCCGGGATAGTCGACCAGTTCGGTGTCGCGCAGGGCGGTCAGCCGCGCCTGGAATTCCGGCGCGCGCACGCGCTGCTGCGCGGGCTCGCATTCGCGGAATTCGTCGACGGCCTCGACGTCGATGTAGAGCACGTCGAGCTGCACCCGCGAGGACGGGCTGTAGGGGCTCGCGTGCGCCGGGTTGTGCGGGAACAGCGCATGCAGCGGATTGAGGCCGAGGATGCCGGCGCCGCGTTGCGCGGCCTGCTGCGCGAAGCGGGCCAGGTCGGTGAAATCGCCGACGCCCCAGTTGCGGTTGGAGCGCAGCGCATACAGCTGCACCGCCGGGCCCCACACGCGCACGTCGTCCTTCATGGCCGGCGGGTTGTAGCAATTCGGCGGTGCACTGATGACCAGCGTCTCGCCGGGCAGGTCGTCCAGCGTCAGGCGGTGGTAGCCCATCGGCAACGCCACCGTGAATGCGACGCGGCGCTCGCAATGCGCCACGCTATTCACGTCGGTGCGTGACTCTTCGTGGAAGTCGTGCAGGCGCACATGGCCGCGGTGGCGCGTGCCGCTTTCCTCCACCAGCGTCCAGTGCGCCTCAGCCAATGCGGCGGGCACGCGAACGCCGAGGGACCAGTGCGGCTGGCCGGCGTCGACGGCCGCGGCGGGCGGCAGCGCGAGCAGCCATGCGGCCGAGCGCACGGCGCGCAGGCCCTGCTGCAGCGGCTGCGCGATGTCGATGCCGAAGGTGCCGAGCAGCGCGCGCAGGTTGTCGGGTGCGATGACATGCCGGTGGCCGAAGATGTCGTGGTAGTCCGTGGCAATGCCGAAGTGGGCGCACAGGGCATGCAATGCCTCGTGTTCGCCGGGAGCCTCATCCATGGTTGTTTTCCTGCAGCGTGACGCAGACCGCGCCAGGGGCCAAGCGTAGCGTTTCGTTGTTGTTGCCGGCGGGCGCGAGGCCGGTGGCGTAGATCGGTGAGCCGGCCAGCGGCTGGATGCCGGTGAGCGGCTTCCTGCCGAAGTTGGCGAGCAGGCGCAGGCGCGCGCTGCCGAGCGACCAATCGACGCGCAGGACCTCGCCTTCGCGCCAATACTGCCCGCCGCCACGCTGGTTGGCCAGGTGCGGCGTGACGAGGCGCCGGCGGATCGCCAGCAATTCCGAGATGAAGGCAAGGAAGTCGCGGTGCGGACCGTGCAAGCGCTCTTGCCAGTTCAGCTTCGAAGCCTCGAAGGTGGAGGCCGCGTTGGGGTCGGGGATGCGGGCCCGCGCGGCTTCGTCGGTAAAGGCTGCGAACTTGCCGAACTCGGCGCGCCGGCCGTCCGACACCGCGGCAGCGAGTTCATGGCCGAAGTCGCAGAAGTAGAGAAAGGGCGTGGAGGCCGCGTATTCCTCGCCCATGAACAGCATCGGCACATGCGGCGACAACAGCAGGCAGGCATAGGCTGCGCGCAGCAACGCCGGATCGGCCAGCGCATCGATGCGGTCGCCGAAGGCGCGGTTGCCGACCTGGTCGTGCGTCTGCAGGAAGGAGACGAAGGCGTTGGAGGGCAGGTGCGTGCTCGGCTCGCCGCGCATTTCACCGTCGCGGAAGCGCGATGCCTGGCCCTGGAAGACGAAGCCCTCCGCGAGTGCACGGCCGAAGTGGCCGATGGGGTCATCGGTGTAGTCGGCGTAGTAGCCATCGGTGTCGCCGCTGACCAGCACGTGGGCGGCATGGTGCAGGTCGTCGTTCCACTGTGCGGTGGCGATACGGGGCTGGCCGGCGGCGTCGCGCGCCAGGTAGCGCGCGCCATTGGCATCGTTCTCCAGCACGATGTGGACCTGGCGCTCGCGGCCGGGCCCGTCGCGCAGCGCGGTGCAGATCTCCTCGACGATGTCGGGGCGGCTGTCGTCGCGGATCGCGTGCACCGCATCCATGCGCAGTCCGTCGAAGCGGTATTCCTCCACCCAGAACAGCGCGTTGTGCACGAAGAAATCGCGCACCGTGCGCGCCTCTTCGCCGTCGTAGTTGATGGCGGCGCCCCAGGGGGTCTGGTGCGCGGCATTGAAGAAGTGGGGGCTGCCCGCGTGCAGGTAGTTGCCCTCCGGGCCGAAGTGGTTGTAGACCACATCCAGCAGCACCATGAGGCCGAGGTCGTGCGCTGCATTGACGAAAGCCTTCAGCTCGTCCGGCGTGCCGTAGCAGGCATCGGGAGCGAACAGCAGCACGCCGTCGTAGCCCCAGCCCTGGTGGCCCGGCGAGGCGGCCACCGGCATCAGCTCGACGACCGTGATGCCGAGCGTGGCCAGGTCGACCAGGCGCTTGCGTGCCGCCGCGAAAGTGCCTTCCGGTGTGAAGGCGCCGATGTGCAGTTCGTAGATGACCGCCTCGGTCCAGGGGCGTCCGCGCCACTCGTCGTCGTGCCAGGCGTAGGCTTGTGGGTCGATCACCTCGCTGGCGCCGTGCACGTCGACCGGGTTGCGCCGCGATGCGGGGTCCGGCACCCGCGTGCCGTCGGGCAGGCAGAAGCGATAGCGCTCGCCTGCGCGGGCCTGCGGTACGTCCAGCCGGTGCCAGCCATCCGCCGTGCGTTGCATGGGCACGGGCGGCTGCTCACCTCGTTCGAGCCCGATGCGTTCTGCGTCTGGGGCCCAGTAGCTGAATCTCACGCCAGCGTCGAGCACGGAGGCTCCGAAGGGCATGGCGTGAACATGGTTCATGCGCGGCTTGGGTCTTTCAAAGCGGTGGCGGTGGATCGGCGGGCCGGCTCTGGATGAGCGGCCGGCCGCGCGGGCGCAGCGTGGTCACGTGGCTGGTGGCGGCGGCCTGTTCGCTGGCCGGCGCTGCTGGCGCCTCGAAGGCGCTTTCCGCGGGCGCCACAGGGGGAATGTCGCGTTGCGGCGTCGTGGCGGGCGCGGGCGGCGTGGCGCGGCCTCCATGCGGCCACCATTGCGCGATGCGGTCCGCGGCCCAGTCCTTGCCCGCCAGGCCGAAGGCCAGCGCCAGCGCGAACACCACGCCGGCCAGGATCACGAGGAAGCTCTCGCGCACGATGTCGCCGCCGACCTTCACATGGTCCAGCGCGATCAGCACCACGAAGATCATGATCGCGTAGCGCGCCACCTTGCCGAAGAAGGTCGCATCCGCCAGCTTGGCGCTGCGGCCGTAATGGACGACCGCATCGCCCACGAACTTGGCGAAGTAGGAGCCGAAGGCCAGCACCAGCAGGGCGACGAAGATGTTCGGCACGAACCACATCACGCGGCCGAGCAGGTCGGTGATGTAGGTCAGCCCCAGGCCGTTGAACGCGATGATCAGCGCGGCCAGCAGCACCATGCCGTAGGCCAGCAGGCCGATCAGGTCGCTGGTGTCCTTGCTGAGGCCGCCCTGCTTGAGGAAGTTGTCCATTCCCGAACGCTGCGTCAGCAAGCCGAAGTTGGCGGCCCGCAGCCCCCTGGTGACGGCAAAGCGCACCACCTTGGCGATGAGCCAGCCGGCCACGATGACCACGGCCGCGAAGAACAGCCGCGGCAGGTAGGCGCCGATCTGGAACAGGAAGGCGCGCAGCGGCTCGAGGCCGATCTGGAACTGGTTCATGCGACATCTCCTCTTGCTTCAATCCGTGGACCATCGGCGCCGGTGGCCAGTGCCTGCAGGCCCTGCATCGGCACCTGGACCCAGTCGACCCGGTTGTTCAACTCGTAGCGAAGCTCGTACATGGCCTTGTCGATCTCGAACAGCGACAGCATCCCCGGCTCCGGTGGCGCCGCGCCGGCCGCGGCCAGCGTGTCGACGTAGCCGCCCAGGAAAGCCTGGCGCACCTGCTGCTCCCAGTCGGCGGCGGCGATGTCGAGGCGGGCCAGTTCCTCCGGGTTCTGCGCGTTGCGCTTGAGCGAGGACCAGCGCGCATAGTTGAAGGAGCGCAGCATGCCGGCCACGTCGCGCAGCGGCGATGTCTTGGCGCGCCGCTCGTCAAAGCTGCGGGCCGGTTCGCCCTCGAAGTCGATGATGACGAAATCATTGCGCGAGACCAGCACCTGGCCCAGGTGGTAGTCGCCGTGGAAGCGGGTCTTGAAGGCGACCGGGCTGCTCGCCTCCGTTGGGAAGGCCTCGATGCGCTGCAGCAACGCGGCTTCGCGCCCCAGCAGGCGTTCGGCATCGAGCTGCGCCTCCGGCGGCAGGCCGTGCAGGCGTTGGCGCAGCATGTCGAAGCTGCGGCGGGCCTCGGCAGCTGCGCTGTCGCGCAGCGAGATACGGTCCGCGGCGACCAGCGGCTCGGGGTCGAATGCGGGGTCGCCTTGAGAACGCGCGAAGGCCAGGTGCAGTTCGGCGGTGCGCTGGCCCAGCACGCGCGTCAGCTTGAGGAAGGCGCCGTGGTCGACGACCGTGCCGCCTTCGGGCAGGTCGCGCTGTTCCGCCAGCACGCGGTCCAGGTAGCCCAGCGTGTAGTCCCATGCATCGCCCTGGTTCGGCACATAGGCCTGCAGCAGCGCGAGCGTCATCACCTTGCCGTCGGCGCCGTGGTATTCGATGGCCCCGGCCACCGGCACGCAGTTGGCGAAGCGCGCCACCTGCGTGAGATAGCGGCCCACGTCCAGTTCCGGGTTCACGCCTTCGTGCAGGCGGCGATAGCCCTTGAGGAACAACTGGTCGCCGAGCGTGACGACCGTGTTGCTGCTGGCGGCGCTGGGCTTGCTGACCTCGAGCGCATCGATGTCCTCGTCGGTCACGTCGACCAGGGCGCCGGTGGAGGTGAAGCGGATCTCGCCATGCGTGGCCGGCAGCACCAGGCCCTGCGCGATGCCCATCACCACGGCGCGGCAGAAGGCTTCGTCATAAAAAGCGTCGCCCATCAGGCCCACTTCGGCCTGCTGGCGCACCTTGGCGATGACGGCCTGCGTGAGTTGCTTCATGCGTTCTTCGTCGTGGTCTTCCCAGGCCAGGGCGAGCGGCATGAAGTAGGTCGAGGGGCCGTCCGCGGCCTGCACGTCGAGCAGCGGCAGCATCCAGCGCAGCCGGCCGCGTTCCCACACCGCGTGCTCGCCGATGGTGGTGCGTGCGATGGCGCTGCCCTTGGACCCGTACCAGCGCTGCACCTCGATGTGGCGCGCGAACAGATCGGACTCGACCTGCTCGCGCAGTCGGTCGGCCATGGCCATGCGCCACGGCATCACGCTTTCGCGGAACAGGCTTTGCCAACCGTCGAACAGCACCAGCGTGGGCCGGTCGCGCAAGCCCACTTCCTCCTGATGCCACACGGGCATCGGCGCGTCGGTGGTGAGCTTGAACCAGTAGAAGCCGTAGGACGGCATGGTCAGCAGGTAGGGCAGCTCGCCGATGGGCGGGAAGCTCGTGCGCCCCAGCATCTCGACCGGCACGCGTGTCTTGTAGGCCGACAGGTCCAGCTCCACCGGCTGCGCGGCGCGCGACAGGTTGAACACCTGCAGGATCACGTCATCCTCGAACAGGCTCAGGTAGGCCAGCACCTTGCGATTGCCGGGGCGCATGAAGACCTTCTTGCCGCGGCCGAAGGCGCTGCTGGTCTTGCGCACCGCGAGCATGCGGCGCGTCCAGTGCAGCAGCGAGCTGTTGTCGCGCAGCTGGGCCTCGACGTTGACGGACTCGTAGCCGTACATCGGGTCCATGATCGGCTGCAGGTAGAGGCGCTGCGGGTCGGCGCGCGAGAAGCCGGCGTTGCGGTCGGGCGCCCATTGCATCGGCGTGCGCACGCCGTTGCGGTCGCCGACGAACACGTTGTCGCCCATGCCGATCTCGTCGCCGTAGTAGATGATCGGCGAGCCCGGCATCGACAGCAGCATGCCGTTCATGAGCTTGATGCGGTCCTTGTCGTTGTCCATCAGGGGCGAGAGACGCCGCCGGATGCCGAGGTTGATGCGCGCGCGCTTGTCGGAGGCATAGGTGGTGTACATGTAGTCGCGTTCGCGGCTGGTCACCATCTCCAGCGTCAGCTCGTCATGGTTGCGCAGGAACACGGCCCACTGGCAGCCCTCGGGGATGTCGGGTGTCTGCTGCATGATCTCGACGATCGGATCGCGGTCTTCCTGCGCGATCGACATGTACATGCGCGGCATCAGCGGGAAGTGGTACGCCATGTGGCATTCGTCGCCGTTGCCGAAGTACTCGCGCACGTCCTCGGGCCACATGTTGGCCTCGGCCAGCAGGAAGCGGTTCTTGTATTCGGCGTCGATGGCAGCGCGGATCTTCTTGATGACGGCGTGCGTCTCGGGCAGGTTCTCGTTGCTGGTGCCGTCGCGCTCGACCAGGTAGGGGATCGCATCGAGCCGGAAGCCGTCCACGCCCATGTCGAGCCAGAAGCGCATCGTCTTGAAGATCGCTTCCAGCACCGCCGGGTTGTCGAAGTTGAGGTCCGGCTGGTGGCTGAAGAAGCGGTGCCAGAAGAACTGCTTGGCCACCGGGTCCCAGGTCCAGTTGGAGGTCTCGGTGTCGGTGAAGATGATGCGCGTGCCCTGGTAGATCTGGTCGGTGTCGCTCCACACGTAGAAGTTGCGCTCGGGCGAGCCCGGCGGCGCGTTGCGCGCGGCCTGGAACCACGGATGCGCGTCCGAGGTGTGGTTGATGACCAGCTCGGTGATCACGCGCAGGCCGCGCTTGTGCGCCTCGTCGAGCATCTCCTGGAAGTCGGCGAGCGTGCCGTACTGCGGATGCACGTCCTCGTACTCGGCGATGTCGTAGCCGTCGTCGCGCAAAGGCGATGGGTAGAAGGGCATCAGCCAGATCGTGTTGACGCCGAGGTCCTTCACGTAGTCGAGCTTGGCTGTGACCCCCTTGAAGTCGCCCATGCCGTCGCCGTCGGTGTCGAAGAAGGCCTTGACGTTGAGCTGGTAGATCACCGCGTCGCGGTACCACTGGGGGTCGCTGGTGTGATCGACCTCTGGCGTTTCGAGGGCAAGGGCGGGGACATTGGCGTTCATGTTCTTGATGCCCCTAGAGGTAGTAGTCGAAGTCCTGCTCGCTGCGCGTGCGGCGCCGCACCAGCATGATGTGCGCAGGCGTGTGGTGCGGGTCAAGGCGCACGTAGTGCCAGTCGCCCTGCCATTGGTAGCGCTCGTCGCTGAGCAGATCATGCATCTGCCAAGTGCCGCCAGGGTCCACGCCGATGGAATCGGCCGTGAGATGGACCCATCCGTATTGCGCGTTGTGCGGATCAAGGTTGACCACCGTGACGACGATGTTCTGGCCGTCGTCGGATTCCTTCGCGTAGGCCAGCAACTGGTCGTTCTCCACCGGCAGGAAGCGCAGGCTGCGGTTGAACTGCAAGGCGACGTTGTCGTGGCGGATGCGGTTCACGCGCTCGATCAGGGGGGCGATGCTGTCGGGGCGGTCGTGGTCCCAGCTGCGGATCTGGTACTTCTCGGAGTCCAGGTATTCCTCGCTGTTCGGGCCGCGCGGCAAGTGCTCCAGCAATTCATACGCCGGGCCGTAGATGCCGTAGCTCGCGGCCAGCGTGGCGGCCAGCACCAGGCGCAGGCGGAACATGCCCGGCCCGCCCGTCTGCAACTGCTCGTGCAGGATGTCCGGCGTGTTGGGCCAGACGTTGGGGCGGAAGTACTCGTAGCCCGGGCCCTGCGAGAGTTCGGTGAAGTACTTCGTCAGTTCTTCCTTGGTGTTGCGCCATGTGAAGTAGGTGTAGGACTGCGAATAGCCGAGCTTGGCCAGCCGGTGCATCACCTTGGGCCGCGTGAAGGCCTCGGCCAGGAAGATCACGCCGGGATGCTCGCGCTTGATCTGCGTGATGCACCACTCCCAGAACGGGAAGGCCTTGGTGTGCGGGTTGTCGACGCGGAAGATCTTCACGCCCTCGTGGATCCAGTGGTCGAACACGCTCTTGAGCTCGATCCACAGGCCCTGCCAGTCATCGCATTCGAAGTTGAAGGGATAGATGTCCTGGTACTTCTTGGGCGGATTCTCGGCGTACTGCACGGTGCCGTCGGGGCGCCAGCGGAACCAGCCGGGATGCGCCTTGACGTAGGGATGGTCGGGTGCGCACTGGAACGCGATGTCGAGCGCGATGTCGATGCCATGCGTGGCCGCTGCCGCCACCAGGTGACGGAAGTCCTCCGCCGTGCCGAGTTCCGGCAGGATCGACTTGTGCCCGCCCTCGGCAGCGCCGATGGCCCAGGGGCTGCCCACGTCGCCGGGCTCGGTCACGAGCGTGTTGTTCTTGCCCTTGCGGTCGATGCGCCCGATGGGGTGGATCGGCGGCATGTACAGCACGTCGAAGCCCATCTTCGCGATGGCCGGCAGGCGGCTCTCGACGTCGCGCAGCGTGCCGTGCGTGCCCGGTGCACCGGTGGACCGCGGGAACAACTCGTACCAGCTGCTGAAGCGGGCCCGCACGCGGTCGACGATGAGCGGCAACTCGGCCGAGCGCGTCTGGAAGCGCCGGTCCGGATAGCGCCCGGCCAGCTCGGCCAGGTCCCGGTCGAGCGCCTGCGCCTTGAGCGCCGCGCCGTCGATGGCCCGGTCTGCTGCGTCGCGATCGAGGGCCTGCGCCCATTGGGTCAATGCCTGCCGGTCCGCGCCCGAGGCCCGGCCCGACGCCGCGGCCACTTCGATGGCGCCCACCTGCACCGCGACGCGGATGTCCTCTTCGTCGACGCGCCGCGTGAGCTCATGCCGCCACGACGCGAACGAGTCGACCCAGGCCACCACGCCATAGCTGTAGCGCCCGGGTGTGGGCGCGGTGAAGTCGGCTTCCCAGATGTCGTTGTTCAGCAGCACCATCGGCACTTCATGCGTGGCGCCGCCGTCGGCGCGCCACAGCAGCAGCACGCGAAGCACGTCATGCCCGTCGGCGAAGCAATGCGCCTTCACCTCCAGTTTTTCACTGGCGGTGCGCTTGACCGCGAAGCGCCCGCCGTCGACCACCGGCAGCACGGCGTCGATGACGGCGCGCGCATGGCCGTCGTCGGGCATGCCTGGCAGCGTGGGCGTGAGAAGGACCGGGGTATGCAATTCAGTCATGAGCAGCGGGCCTCAGCATCAACGTGGACAGCGGTGGCAGCGTCAGTGTCAGCGTATAGGGGTGGCGGCCGACGGGAAGCGGTGCAGCTTGCACGCTGCCCATGTTGCCCCAGCCCGCACCGCCGAACTCCTTCGCGTCGCTGTTGAGCAGTTCTCGCCAGACGCCCCCCGTGGGCACACCCACGCAATGGTTTGTACGCGGCAACGGGGTCAGATTGCAAGCGATCAGCACGGGAGTGCCGCCCGCGAGCGGCTTGCGCAGGAACACCAGCACGCTGGTTTCGGCCTCGTCCGCCTGCAACCATTCGAAGCCTTCGGAGGAGAAGTCGAGCTGGTGCAGCGCGGGCTCCTCGCGCAGCACGCGGTTGAGTTGCCGTACATAGGCCTGGAGGCCGGCATGGTCCGACAGTTCGGTCACCCACCATTCCAGTTCGCCGTCATGCGTCCATTCGCGCCGCTGCCCGAACTCGCCGCCCATGAACAGCAGTTTCTTGCCCGGATGCCCCCACATGTAGCCAAGCAGTGCGCGCAGGTTGGCGAACTGCTGCCAGTTGTCGCCCGGCATCTTGCCGATCAGCGACCCCTTTCCGTGCACCACCTCGTCGTGCGAAAGCGGCAGCACGAAGTTCTCGTTGAAGGCATAGACCAGCGAGAAGGTCAGCTGGTCGTGGTGGTGCCGGCGATGGATCGGGTCCTTGCTGAAGTACTTCAGCGTGTCGTGCATCCAGCCCATGTTCCACTTCATGCCGAAGCCGAGCCCACCCATGTCGACAGGACGCGTGACCAGCGGCCAGGCCGTCGATTCCTCGGCGATGGGCACCGTGTCGGGCTGCTCGCGGTAGATGGCCTGGTTGAGGTCCTGCAGGAACTCGATGGCTTCGAGGTTCTCACGCCCGCCGTTCCGGTTGGGAATCCACTCGCCGTGCTTGCGCGCGTAGTCGAGGTAGAGCATCGAGGCGACGGCGTCGACGCGCAGCCCGTCCAGGTGGTAGTGCTCCAGCCAGAACAGCGCCGACGAGATCAGGAAGCTGCGCACCTCATTGCGGCTGTAGTTGAAGATGCTGGAGTTCCACTCCGGATGAAAGCCCTGGCGCGGATCGGCATGCTCGAACAGGTGCGTGCCGTCGAAATAGCCGAGGCCGTGTTCATCGGTCGGGAAGTGCGAGGGCACCCAGTCCAGCAGCACGCCGATGCCGCGCTGGTGCAGGTGGTCGACGAAGGCCATGAAGTCCTGCGGCGTGCCGTAGCGCGCGGTCGGCGCGAAGTAGCCGGTGGTCTGGTAGCCCCAGGAACCATAGAAAGGGTGTTCCGTGACGGGCATCAGCTCGACGTGGGTGAAGCCCATGTCGGCCGCATAGTCGGCCAGGCGGTGCGCGAGTTCGCGGTAGCTGAGCATCTGGCCGTCGCGGCGTTTCCACGAGCCGAGGTGCACTTCGTAGATGGACATCGGCGCATCCAGCGCATTGCATGCGCCTCGCGTGGCCATCCAGTTGCCGTCATGCCATTCATGGTCCAGCGACCACACGCGCGAGCCGGTGGCCGGCGGCGCCTCCGCGCAGAACGCGAAGGGGTCGGCCTTGTCGACCACATACTCGTTGAATTGCGAGAAGACGCGGTACTTGTAGGCTTGCCCCTGCGTGGCCTTGGGTGCGATGGCCTCCCAGATGCCGCTGCCATCGGGCCGCGGGTGCATGCGCAGCGCGCTGTCGTCCCAGCCGTTCCAGTCGCCGATGACCGACACGGCCTGCGCATTGGGCGCCCACACGGCAAAGGTGGCGCCGCTGCCGTCCGCATGCAGGTGACAGCCGAGGTTGTCGTGCATGCGGGCATGGGTGCCTTCGCGAAAGAGCCAGCTGTCTTGCTCGCCGAAATGCTGATGATGGATTTGCACTGTGTTCCCTGTGACCGGACGGGTTGACGCGTCCCGGGGCTTGCGAGCGATTCATTGAAGCGCAGGCGCCAGGTGTGCGCAAGGCAGGTGTGCGCCTTGTCGCGTCGGACACCGACTACACGCTTGCGAAGGCGCGAATAGCTCCAACGCGTCCGCCGGTTCCGGGCCTGCGCCTCGCCCGGGTGTGCTGGACTCGCCTCTTCGGCGTCTCTTCGATCAGCGAATGATTTCGGCCGCCGCGTGGATCGTCTCGCGCACACGCGGGTAGATCTGCGTGTTCCACCGGGTGCCGCTGAACACGCCGTAGTGGCCCACGCCGGCTTGCAGGTGGTGTGCCTTCAGGTAGGGACGGATGCCGCTGCACATGTCTTGCGCGGCCACGGTCTGGCCCACGGAACAGATGTCGTCGCGCTCACCCTCGACGGTGAGCAGCGCGGTGCGGCGGATGGCCGCGGGATCGATCTTTCGGCCGACGATTGTGAGCTCGCCGCGCGGCAGGTCGTAGGTCTGGAAGATGCGTTCCACCGTCTCCAGGTAGAACTCCGCGGGCAGGTCGTTCACCGCCAGGTACTCGTCATAGAAATCGCGGATGTTGTTGGCCTGCTCGATGCGGCCTTCGACCAGGTGCGCGTAGAGGTCGCGGAACTGCTTCTTGTGCCGGTCCATGTTCATGCTCATGAACGCGGTCAACTGCAGGAAGCCGGGGTAGACCTTGCGCCCCGCACCCGCATGCGGCCACGGCACGCGACTGATGAGATTTCGCTTGAACCAGCCGATGGGCCGCTCCGTCGCGAGTTCGTTGACCTTGGTCGGATTGACGCGGCAGTCGACCGGGCCGGCCATCAGCGTCAGGCTGCGTGGCGTCGCGGGATGGTCGTCCTCGGACATCAGCGTGGTGGCGGCGATCGCGGCCACGCAGGGCTGGCACACCGCCACCAGGTGCACGCCGGGGCCGATGGCGGCCATGAAATCGATCAGCGTGGTGGTGTATTCGTCGAGCCCGAACTTGCCTTGCCACAGCGGCACGTCACGCGCGTTGCGCCAATCGGTCACATAGACGTCGTGGTCGCGCAACAGGGTCCGCACCGTTTCGCGCAACAGCGTCGCGAAGTGGCCCGACAGTGGTGCGGCCAGCAGCACCGGCGGGTGCACCGCCTTGGTGTCCTTGCGGAAGTGCAGCAGCGTGCCGAAGGGCGCCATCAGCGTGGGCTCTTCATGCACCGCCACTTCCTCGCCGTCGACCATCACCGTATCGATGCCCCAACTGGGCCGCGTGTGCGTGAGCCGCATGCGCGAGAACACCTCCATCTGCGCCGATATCTGCCGGGCGGCAGTGCGTTCGGAGCCTTCGCTCCACAAGGACGCTCCCAGGAACTGCGCACCGAGCCGCAGTGGAGAAAGCATGTCTGTCTGGTTTTGGTAGGCCCGGTAAAGCATGCAGCACTGAAGGCAAGTTGCGGGCCAAGCCGCGCGCCGACGCGGTGCATGTGGCATGAGGCTTGCACGGTTGCAGGCCGCAGGCCGGCACGACAACAGCCCAAGGAGCACCGCCATGTCCAAACCCATCCTCACGATCAGCAGCAAGAATTACGGCGCCTGGGCCTTGCGCGGCTGGCTCATGTGCCGCTTCGCCGGGCTCGACTTCGTCGAGAAGATCATCCCGCCGGACGACCCCGCGATGAAGGCGGAGATGCTGCTGCTTTCGTCGTCGATGCTGGTGCCGTCGCTGCAGCACGACGGGCTCAAGGTGTGGGACACGCTGGCCATCGGCGAGTACCTGCACGAGATCAAGCCCAAGGCGGGCCTGCTGCCCACCGATGTGCGGGCCCGCGCCCACTGCCGCGCGATCTGCGGCGAGATGCATTCGGGCTTTGCCAGCATGCGTGGCGCGATGCCGATGAACGTCAAGGCCCGCTTCCCCAACTTCAAGATCTGGTCGCGCGCGCAAGGCGACATCGACCGCATCGTGGAGATCTGGAAGGAATGTCTCGGTAAATTTGACGGGCCCTACCTTTTCGGCAAGAAGCCCGGGCTGGCGGACGCCATGTACGCGCCGGTGGTGACGCGCTTCATCACCTATGACGTGAAGCTGCCGCCCGCCTGCGCGGGCTACGTCAAGCACATGATGGAACTGCCCGAGATGAAGGAGTGGATCGCCGCGGCGAAGCAGGAGCCGGAGGCGATCGACGAGTTGGAAGCGGAGTTCTAGGGTCTGTTCAGCGCAGCCCTAGCGGGAGAAGGTGCTGTTCCCGTCGCCGTCCGCCGCAACCTTCTGGAATTGCAGATACGGCGCCTCGGTGCGCTGCGCCTTGGCCGGTACGCGTTCGCGTTGCCTGCGACGCTCGAGTTCCCTTGCTTCGGCGTCACGGCGCGACTTCTCGACCAGATGCGCCTGGATCATTTGCTGGTGCCGGGCTTCCGCAGTCGCCTGCTGCTGCGCGACTTGCTCGGCCCTGGCCACGGCCGCCTCGGCGGCGGCGCGGTCGCGCTGCTGCTCGAGGTACCAGGCGCCGCCGCCAAGGACGGCCAGCAACAGGCCGAAGAGCATCGTCACGCGCCCCCACTGCGACGGCCCCTTGCCTTCGGGATAGTGGATTTCCACCCAGGATGAAACGACAGGCTCCGAAGAGACCGCCTGCGCCAGCTTGCGGTCATGCGCGGCGCGCATGTCGGGGTTGCGCAGCACCTTGTAGGCTTCCCTCACGTCCGCCAACCTGGCGTCGGCGCCGGCATCCACACGGAGGCGTTCACGCGTGAACGTTGCCAGGGTTTTATTGAACGCGCGATCAATCTCGCCGGACTTGGCGTTCCCATGGACGCCCAGCACGCTGTATGCAGACCTCATCACTTCCCCCTGCGGGCAAGGACGCGTGCCGGCAACCTGCCGGGACATCGATCCGCACCCTGATTTTATGTATCGTGATGTTACGTCGCGCCCGGGGCAGGCGCAATTAGCACATAGGACCCCACTCCGACAGGGCACGCGTCGGGAGCGGGCAATAAGTTCTACTCGGAGGCCTTGCCGACGGTGACGAAGTAGGAAGCGACGACAACGCCCACGCTCACGAGACAAGCAATAGCAATCGACATGGGGAACCTCTCAGAAGAGTTGACGAATGTTGACAGTTTAAGGGTAAACCCTAGTTCGTGTTTGTAAAGGGAATGGATGTGTCGCTGGCGTCCGACACCGGATAGCGACATACTGTGAATACATCCAGTATTTTCGTCATGACCGATACCTTCATTCCCGTCCATGCCCTCAAGGGCCGCGGCGCGGCGACGCGCATCCCGCATCGCTTCGAGAAGGACGCGCGCGACGCTTACGACGACGGCTGGGGCACGCTGGAGGACGATGCCGCCGAGCAAAGATCGGCGCCGCAAACCGAGGTCCGCTTCGAGGATGCGAAATCGGTGCTCGGCGAAAACGATTCGCCGGACGTTCCCTTCGACCGCTCGCTCAACCCGTACCGGGGCTGCGAGCATGGCTGCATCTACTGCTTCGCGCGGCCGACCCACAGCTACCTCAACCTGTCGCCGGGGCTGGACTTCGAGACCAAGCTCATTGCCAAGCGCAACATCGCGCAAGTGCTGCGCGCCGAACTCGGGCGGAAGAACTACCGGCCCAGCCAGATCGCGATCGGCACCGCCACCGATTGCTACCAGCCGATCGAGCGCGAACTCCGCCTGACGCGTTCCGTCATCGAGGTATTGCACGAGACGCATCACCCCTTCGCCATCGTGACCAAGTCGAGCGCCGTCGAGCACGACCTGGACCTGATCGCGCCGATGGCGGCGGACCGTCTCGCCGCCGTCTACATCACCGTGACCACGCTCGACGGCGAACTCGCGCGCAAGCTGGAACCGCGCGCCGCCGCGCCGCACCGGCGCCTGCGCACGATCCGCACGCTGGTGGACGCGGGCGTGCCGGTCGGCGTGAGCGTCTCGCCGCAGATTCCGTTCGTCAACGAAGACATGGAGAAGGTGCTCGAAGCCGCCTGGGAGGCCGGCGCGCGGCGCGCCTTCTACAACGTGATCCGGCTGCCCTGGGAGGTGGCGCCGCTGTTCAAGCAGTGGCTCGAACTGCACTACCCGCAGCGCGCGGGCCGCATCATGGCGCGCATCCGGGACATGCGCGGCGGCAAGGACTACGACGCCGACTTCGCAACGCGCATGAAGGGCAGCGGCCTCTGGGCCGAACTCATCCGGCAGCGCTTCGAGAAGGCGACGCAGCGCATCGGCTTCAACCGCGAGCGCATTCCCATGGACCTCGAGGCCTTCCGGCCGCCGGGAGCGGTGGGGCAGCGGAGCTTGTTCTGACGCATTGGAATTCGGACAGCCGAACGCAGAAGGAATACAAAAACTCGCAGAAGTCGCAGAAGGAATTCAAGCAAAGGAAATCTTTGGAATTTCTTTTGCGACTTCTGCGAAACCTTTGCGACTTCTGCGTTCGGTCTTCGCATTCAGTTCACAGCACGAATGGAATGAAGCGTCGCGTTCCGCGCATATACGCCCGATAGGCCTCGCCGAAGTGCTGCAGGCACTCCTTCTCGTCCCGCAAGGCGGTGATGAACAGCAGCACCGTGGCGGCCAGCACCAGCGCCAGGCCGACCCATGAAAACTGCTTCAGGAAGGCGCCCCAGGCCAGGAAGATCAGCGCCGCGTACATCGGATGGCGGATGTAGCGGAAGGCGCCGCTCGTCACCAGGGCGCTGGTCTTCTCGAAGCCGAGCAGGGCGTCGTCCTGGCGGTCCTCTGTCGGTCGCCCCACCCGCTTGAGCAGGCGCACGGCATGCAGCGGCAGCCATGCGGAGGCGACCAGCAGCAGCCAGGACAGCAATTGATGCGGCGCCAAGGGGTCGTCGCCCCAGACCGGGAGGTTCAACAGGACCAGCAGCAGGATGCATTCCCACGCGAAGAAGCGATAGAAGCCGTGCGAGCCGGGGCGCCGCAATGCGCCGCGCGAGACGTGCAGCAGCGCGGCAGACCCGGCGAGAAAGGCGGCGACGAGAACGAGAGGGTGGAGCATGGCGCCGAATCTACACGCCGCGCCAGGCGAGGCTGCCGGCCCACGTCTTGCGTACGTCACAGAGATTTCACACTGTCATATTCCCCTACACTCGCACGTCTTCCCCGCCTGTTGCCCCTGTGACCTCACTTCCGCTGAGCGCGACCGCGCCTCCCAAGCGCGTGCTCGCCATTCGCTATTCCCAGACGGGACAACTCGACGCCGTTGCGGACCAGATCCTCATGCCACTGCAGAGCGATCCCGGCATCCAGGTGCATGTCGAGACGTTGAAGCCCTTGCAGCCGCTGCCGTTCCCGTGGCCTTTCCTCCGCTTCTTCGACGCCTTCCCAGAGACGGCCCATATGCGACCGGCCCCGCTGGCGCCCCTGTCGCTGACGGGTGACGAGGAGTTCGACCTCGTCATCCTGCCTTGGCAGGTCTGGTTCCTGGCGCCGTCGCAGCCCATCGCTGCCTTCCTGCAGCACCCGGTCGCGGCGCGCCTGTTGAGGGGCAAGCCGGTCGTCTCGGTGATCGCCTGCCGCAACATGTGGCTGACGGCGCACGAGAAGCTCAAGGCGATGCTGGCCGCTGTCGGCGCACGGCTGATCGACAACGTGGTGCTGACCGACCCCGGTCCCACGCTGGCCACGTTCATCACCACGCCGGCCTGGCTGCTGCTCGGCCGCAAGCGCGGCTTCTGGGGCATGCCCGATGCGGGGCTGACCGCAGCGCAGATCGCGGGTGCGCGCCGCTTCGGGCTGGCGCTGCGCGATGGCCTGCACGCCGATGCGGAACGCGGCACGCAGCCCCTGTTGGCCGGCCTGGGCGCGGTGGTGGCCGAGCCTCGCCTCTACGTGAGCGAGAAGGCCGGCACCCGCAGCTTCTTCCTCTGGGGCAAGCTGATCATGGCGGTGGGGCGGCCGGGCAGCGCGCAGCGGCAGCCGCTGGTGCTGGCCTATGTGCTGTTCCTGCTGGCACTCATCGTCACCGTCGTGCCTGTGAGCCTGGGACTGCAGGCCCTGCTGCGGCCGTTGTTCAGGAGCCAACTGACTAAAATCAAGACCCGCTTTGAGCTGCCCTCAGGCTCGGCCACAGACCGATGCCACCGTTATGACAGTTGATGTATTCCTGACGCGTTCAGCAGCTTATTTACCTTTCTCGCCGGTCTCCAACGACGAAATCGAAGATGTCCTCGGCCGGATCGGCGGCAAGGACTCGCGTGCGCGCCGGTTGATCCTGCGCAGCAACGGCATCCGGTCGCGGCACTACGCCATCGATCGCGCCACCGGCAAGGTGGCCATGACCAACGCCCAACTCACCGCGAATGCCGTTCGCGCGCTGGGCGAGGACATCGGCCCCGTGGGTTGCCTGGCCACCGGGACTTCGATGCCAGACCAGCTCATTCCCAATCACGCGGTGATGGTGCACGGCGAACTGGGCTGGCCACGCCTGGAAGCCGTGTCCCTCGCCGGCGTCTGCCTGTCAGGCATCGCGGCCCTGAAATACGCCTGGCTGGCGGTACGCGCGGGGGACGCGCAGCGCGCGGTGGCTACGGGTTCCGAACTGGCGTCCCCGTTGCTGATGGCTTCCAACTTCGAGGCCGAGATCGCGCACAAGGTCGACGCGCTCGAAGCGCGGCCCGAGATTGCCTTCGAAAAGGACTTCCTGCGCTGGATGCTGTCCGATGGCGCCGGCGCCATGTTGCTGGAGTGCGCACCGCGCGGCGCGCTGTCCTTGCGCATCGACTGGATCGACCTGTCTTCCGCCGCCCATGAGCTGCCGGTGTGCATGTACGCCGGCGCCGATCGCGCTGCCGACGGCACGCTGCAAGGCTGGATGCAGACGCCGTCCTCGCAATGGCATGCCCAGTCGATCTTCGCCATCAAGCAGGACGTGCGCCTGCTCAACGAGAACATCGTGCGCGCCACCGTTGGCGAGCCGCTGCGCGACATCATCGCGCGGCGCGGGCTGAGGGTGGACGAGATCGACTGGTTCCTGCCGCACCTGTCGTCGCACTTCTTCGCGCAGCCGGTGGCGCAATGCCTCGAGGATGTCGGCCTGCCGATCCCGCGCGAACGCTGGTTCAACAACCTTGCACAGATGGGCAACACCGGCGCCGCCTCGCCGTTCATCATGCTCGATGCGCTGATCCGGTCGGGTCGCTTGCAGAAGGGGCACAAGCTGTTGATGTTCGTGCCTGAAAGCGGCCGTTTTTCCAGTGGCTTCGTGCACCTGGAAGCGGTGTAGCCGTCATGGACGTCGACGCGGTTCCACAAGAGGGCAATGCCACCCTGGACGGGCATCGCAAGCTCATGTACGCGCGTGACGCCAGCGGCCACACGGTGACGGTCGGCTCGCGCGGCTGGGAGGCGGAGGAAATCGTCACGACGCATGCAGTGGAAGCACTGGTTGCGCAGGCCGGGGAAGCACGCGCGCGCGTGCTCGCAGGCACCGCATCGCCGCTTGAATACTGGATGTACGAGCGCCGCATGGACGTGGCCTTGCTGTCGCAGACCAGTGGCTTCTGGCAATGGCGCGTGCGGCGCCACCTGCAGGCCCGTCATTTCGCCGATCTGTCGCCCGCGCAACTTGCGCGCTATGCGGATGCGCTGGGCCTGTCGGTCGAAGCCTTGAAGCGGCTGCCATGAATTTCGAACACCGGCATGCCGCGCACTGCGAGAGCGGCGTCATCTCCAATATGCTGCGCCACCATGGCGTGCCGATGACGGAGAGCCTTGCCTTCGGGCTCGCGTCGGCGCTGACCTTCGCGTACTTCCCATTCATCAAGCTGTCGGGGCTGCCGCTCATCTCCTACCGCATGCCGCCGAGGTCGATCATCAAGGGCATGCTGGCGCCGCTGGCTGCGCGCTTCCGGTTCGAGACCTTCGGCGATCCGCAAGCGGGGCAGGCGCGTCTCGATGCGCTGCTGGCCGAGGGCCAACTCGTGGGCCTGCAGACCTCGGTCTACTGGCTGCCGTACTTTCCGCCGCAGATGCGCTTTCACTTCAACGCGCACAACCTGCTGGTGTACGGCAAGGAGGGCGACGACTACCTGGTGAGCGATCCGGTGTTCGAGACACCGATGCGCTGCGGCAGTGCGGACATGGCGCGAGCGCGCTTCGCCAAGGGCGTGCTGGCGCCCAAGGGACTGCTTTACTACCCGCAAAGGATCGACCGCAAGACCATCGAGCCCGAGGCCATCGTCAAGGCCATCCGCAAGACCGTGCGCACCATGCAGGCGCCCGTGCCGCTCATCGGCGTGCGCGGCATGCGGACGCTTGCAAGGAAGCTGGCGAGCCTGCCGGCCGGGGATGCCCGCACGATCGACTACATCGGCCACATGGTGCGCATGCAGGAAGAAATCGGCACCGGTGGCGCGGGCTTCCGCTTCATCTACGCGGCCTTCCTGGAAGAGGCTGCGCAGATTGCGTCGATGCCGCAGCTCGTCGAGTTCTCCAGCCGCATGACCGAAATCGGCGATGGCTGGCGGCGCTTCGCCCTCAAGGCGGCGCGCATGGTCAAGGGGCGGGAGCCCGTCGACCCGCCCGCACTGGCCGGCCTGCTGCGAGGCCAGGCCGACCAGGAGGAAGCCTTCTTTCGCGACCTGAAGCGCGCCGTGGCATAGGCGCACAAGGGACGCATGTGCTGGCGCTCGAACACCTGAGCTACCGCTACCCCGGCGCCGCGCAAGCCGCGCTCGACGACGTGTCGTTGACGGCCCGGCGCGGCAGCGTGCTGGGCCTGCTCGGGCCCAACGGCGCGGGCAAGACCACGCTGATCTCGCATGTGTCGGGCGCGCTTGCCGTGCAAGGCGGACGCGTGCTGGTGGATGGCGAGCCCTTGCAGGCGGTGCGCGCGCGCACGCCCACGCGCATGGCGGTGGCGCCGCAGGAGCATGCGTTCTATCCGATGCTCACCGTGACGGAGAACCTCGCATGCTTTGCCGGTGCGGCCCGGCTGGAAGGCGCGCGCAAGCGGGCGCGCATCGCGGCATGCATCGGCTTCGCGCAACTCGAATCCTTTGCGACGGTGCGCGCCGAGCGCCTGTCGGGCGGATTGAAGCGGCGGCTCAACCTTGCGATCGCCTTGCTGGCCGAGCCCGAGTTATTGCTGTTCGACGAGCCGACCGTGGGCGTGGATCCGCAGTCACGCGCCTTCGTGCTCGACGCCATCAAGACGCTGGCCGCCAATGGGGCGGCGGTGATCTATGCGACGCACTACATGGAAGAAGTCGAGGCCATCGCCGACCGCGTCGCGATCCTCGACAACGGCCGGGTGCTGCGCAACGACACGCTGGAGGCCTTGCTCTCCGAAGGAGGAAGGGTGCTGACGGTGCGCGCCGAGGGCGTCGATGGCGCGATGCTCGCGCGCTATGGCGAGGTGGAGCAGGGCCCCGACCACTGGCGCGTGCGGCTCGCCGCCGATGCGCGTCCGGCCCAGGTGCTGGACGCGCTCGACGCATCGGGCGTGACGGTGCGGCAGGCCGAGTTCGGGCGCTACAACCTCGAGCAGTTGTTCATGGCGCTCACTCATCGCTCGCTACGAGACACATGAAGTTCGCCCCGCCATGCTGACCTCGCTCATCAAGAAGGAGCTGATTGCCCTCGTGCGCGACGTGCATGGCCTGGCCGCGCTGTTCCTGATGCCGGTGATCTTCATCGTGGTGATGTCGCTGGCGCTCAAGGACTACTACAACCCGCCCTTGACGGCCCTGCGCTATGCGGTCCGGCAGCACGACAACGGCGTGCCCGCGCAGTCGATCCTGGCCGACTGGAAGCGCGCTCACGGAACGCCGCAGGACTTGCCGGCCGACTGGCAGGCGCAGTTGACGAACGGCCAGCTCAAGTACGTGATCGTGCTGCAGCCCGGTCTGTCGGACGCATTGAACGCGGACACGCTGCCGACCGTGCCGCTCATGCGCCTGCTCGCGGAGCCCGGCATCGACGGCAACCTGTTCAACGCGCTGCGGGCCGAACTGGTCGGTGTGGCCGGCGAAGTCAAGGGCCGGCTGGAAGCCTCCGTGGCCGGCGGCCCGCCTGCGCCACCCGGCGCATCGATGGCCACGCTGCTGGAGGCCGAGCGCTTCGCGCCGAGCGGGCCGCGACCGACGGCCGTGCAGCAAAGCGTCCCAGCCTGGCTGGTGTTCGGCATGTTCTTCGTGGTGGCGTCGATGTCGAGCCTGTTCATCCAGGAGCGCGCGTCGGGCACGCTGGGACGGCTGCGCAGCCTGGGCGTGCCGACCGGCATGCTGCTGGTCTCCAAGGCCTTGCCCTACCTCGGCGTCAATGCCTTGCAGGCCGCCCTGATGCTGGCCGTGGGCGTGTGGCTCATGCCCCTGCTCGGCGGCGATGCGCTGTCGCTCGCAGGCATCCATTGGGACGCGCTGGTCGTGGCGTTGGTGGCCATCGGCCTGGCCGCGGTGAGCCTGTCGCTGGCGCTGGCCTGCGCGGTGCGCACGCATGCCCAGGCCGCTACGGTCGGACCCGTCGCCAACGTGCTGATGGCAGCTGTCGGCGGGATCATGGTGCCGAAGTTCGTGATGCCCGCGGCCATGCAGCATGTGGCCGAATGGTCCCCGATGAACTGGGGCCTGGAAGCCCTGCTGACGGCGCTGCTGCGCGGCGGCGGCCTGGCGGAAATGCTGCCCGAGCTCGTTCGCCTGCTTGTTTTTTCCGCGGTCATGCTGGCGTTGGCCGCCCTGTTGTTTCAAAGACGTGCCGCATGAACGAAAGCCTTTCGCTGCCTGACCTGATCGCCGAGTTGAAAGCGCTCGTGCTCGACGCCGTGGAAAAGACTGCGCCCGAAGGCGGCCTGTCCGACGACGAACCCCTGTTCGGCCCCGATGCCAGGCTGGACCTCGACTCGCTCGACGCGCTGCAGGTGTCGATGGCCATCCAGCAGCGCTATGGCGTGCGCATGCCCGACAGCAAGGAGACGCGCCGGGCGCTGAGCTCGATTGCGCATCTGGCGGCGCACTTGAGCGCCAGCCGGCCATGAGCGCAGCGCCGGGCCGCCCAAGCAAACTCGCGCCCCCTCCCTGGTGCAGCGAGAACACGGAGTGCCGAGCGTGGGGGCCATGAGCGCCACGACCGCCGACGTGTACCTGGCAGGCACCGGCCTCGCCTGCGCGCTCGGCCGGGGCCTGCCGCAATCGCTGGCCGCGCTGCGACAGGGCGGCGTCCCCGCGAGGCCTGCGACGGTCCCGGGCGGCTTCTCATGGCCGGTGCATGCGCTGCCACCCCCCGAAGGCGACTGGCTTGGGCAACTGCGCCGCACGGTGCGCGAGGTGGTCGCGCAGTGCGGCCTGCCATGCGACAGGGTGTCGCCGCAGATGCCGCTCTTCGTCGCCTCGTCGTCGCTCGACGTGGGCTTCGAGGAGCAGGCCGGCTGCTTCGCCGGCGACGTGCAGGTCTTTGCCGACCTGGTGGCCGAGGCGATCGGCTGGCGCGGGCCGGTGTTCACCGTGTCGACGGCGTGCACGTCGGCCGTCAATGCGGTGCTGGCGGCGGCCGACCTGATCCGCGGCGGCGCGGTGCAACAAGCGCTGGTGCTGGGCATCGAGTTCAGCAACCGCCTCACGCTGGCCGGCTTCGGAGGCATGCAGCTGCTTTCGCCCGATCGCGCCTTGCCCTTCGGCGCGCAGCGCAATGGACTGGTGCTCGGCGAAGCCGCGGCCGCGATGGTGTTGAGCAACACGCCGTCCCGCTGGCGCTTGGCCGGCGGCGCCAACGTGGTCGCCGGCGACACGCCGACCGGCGCCGATGCCGGCGCCATCGCCGCAGTGACCCGCGCCGCGCTGCGGCGAGCCGGCGTGCATGCCGAGGACATCGATCTCATCAAGCCGCAGGCCGCCGGAAGCCCGGCCAATGACGCCATCGAGGCCATGGCATTGAAGACGCTGTTCGCCAGCCTGCCGCCGATGGTCGCGCTCAAGCCGCTGATCGGCCACACGCTTGGCGCGGCCGGGGCGGCGGAACTGGTGCTGCTGCTGGCCTGCATCGAGACCGGTGCGTGGCCCGCCGCGGACTACGCGCTCGATCCCTCGCTGGACGTGGCGCTCGCCGCGCAGACGCCCGCGCGCCTGCGGCACATCCTGTTCAACGCCATCGGTTTTGGCGGTGGGCATGCGGCGCTGGTGCTGGAGGACTGCGGGTCATGACATCGCAGCGAGGCGCAGCCGCGCCGGGCGTACGGCGGCAAATGAGCGAATCCGTCGGATCCATTCCGGGTTGGCGGCTCGCCGCGCATGTTGTGTCGGACCCGCCGCCGCCCGATTGGCGCGACGCACTGGCCGCGCGCCTTGGCGCCCGCCCGCGCCGCATCGGCGTGTGGGCCGAACTGGCGCTCCACGGCGCCTGGCAATGCCTGGACGCCGCCGGCGAGTCCGCGCTGCCATCCGGCGCCCGGCTGCGCGTGGCCAGCCTGAGCGGTCCCCAGACGGCCACGCGCGACAGCATGACGCAATTGCGCACCGGCCTGCCGATGCCCTTCGATTTCATGCAGAGCCAGTCGGGGCTGATGCTCGCGGCGCTGGCCAAGGGGCTGGGCTGGCAGGGCGACGCCAGTTTCATGGTGTGCCGCGACGCGTCGTTGCTGATGCGCGTGGCCGCGTGCGGCGCGGGGCCGGATGGCCTGCTGCTGGGCTGGATCGAGCAGGAGGGCGAGGCGCTGCGGGGCGAATGGTGGCGCTGGCTGCCGGACGCCCCCGGCGCATGAGCTTGGGGGCTCATGCGACTTCGCAATCGAACGCATAACTGCGTTGGATCGCCTTGCCGTGCTACAGCACTGTCGGCGGCGCTCCGCCTTGTTCTGCGCTTGATTGCAAAGTCGTATCAGGACCCGCTGGCGTGCAGATAGCGCTTGGGCAGGCCCGCGACGAAGCGTCGCACCTCATCGGTCTTGCGCTCGAACAGCCACCAGAACACGCCGCCCACCACCAGCAGCAGGGCCAGCCAGCCGGTGAATTGCAGGATGCCGGCCAGGTCCGGGCGCACGCGCGTCGTGCCATAGCCAAGTGCGCCGATCAGCGCCACCAGCGGAAAGTGCGAAAGGTACAGCGAGTATGAAAAGGTCGACATGCCGTGGCTCAGCCGCACGAACATCGAGTTCATGTTCTTCGGCATTGGCAGGTTGGCCAGGGCCACGCACAGGATGCAGAAGCACACGCCGATGGTCGGGTCCACCGGCCAGCCGAGGCGCGCCTGCAACGTGTCGGACTTGCTGTAGCCCAGTGACGCGGCAAAGGCCACCAGGCCCACCACCATCACGACACGCCGCAGCGTCGGAGACAGCCGGCCGCGGCTGAAGTAGACGACCAGGCCCATCAGCCAGATCGAATAGGCATCGCGGATGTCCGCCGGCAGCCAGAACAGGATCGCGACGGCCAGCGCGCCGGCCACCACGCGCGGCGCCACCGTGGCGGCCTCGCGGCGCACCGACCAGCCAATGGCCACCGAACACAGCGGAAACAGCACGTAGTACCAGAACTCGTTGGCCAGGCTCCACAGAGGACTGTTGATGCCGAACACCGGCGTCAGGATGGTTTGCACGAACACGAGGTTGCCGAGCAGGGTGCTCCAGCTGCTCGAATAGTCGTGGCCATCGACCGGGCCCGAATTCCAGATGGGCTTGTAGCCGCCGCTCAGCACGTCCGGCGCCATGCTGGCCAGCACCTGGTCGACCACCGCGGTGAGCAGCAGGGCGGGCACCAGCACCACCCATAGCCGCGACAGCCGGGCCAGCGCATAGCGGCCCGCGTTGAAGCCTGCGCCGCTGCGCAATACGGATCCACCGACGAAGAAGCCGCTCAACACGAAGAACACCATCACCGATTGGTGGCCGAGGCCGGTGGCGGCATAGAAGGCCTTCTGCAGCAGGTTTCCTTGCCCGAGCTCGGCATAGTCCACGATGGTTGCGGCTCGCAAATGGCCCAGGCAAACCGCAATCGCGGACAGGCCGCGAACGAAGTCCAGCCAGACGAATTTGTGTTCAGTGTTCAAAAGGGGAGAGCACCGCGTGGGGTGAGCCTGTGTCGGAACACCATTGTGCAGCCGCTATCCGCAGCCGGGCGCCGGGTCCCGTGACGTACTGCACCAATCGCCGCCCAAAGCCTTCACGAGGAACACCGAGGTGACGAGCCGCTGGCCCAGCACCTGGGCCGCCTGGCGCTCGGTGTTGAGCACGGCCTGCTGCGCGGTGATGACGTCGAGGTAGGTCGAGGCGCCGCCCTCGTAGCGCGTGGTGGACATGTCGAGCACGCGCCGCGACGCGGCCACGGCCGACAGGGCCTGGCGGCTTGCGTTGTCGAGCGCGGCCAGGCCGCTGATGCCGTCCTCGACTTCCTGCATCGCGGTCAACACCACGCGCCGGTAGTTCGCCACCGTCGCCTCGTAGCCACCCTGGGCGAAATTCACGTTGGCACGCATGCGGCCGCCGTCGAACAGCATCTGCGTGGCTGACACACCCACCGACCACAGCAGGCTGGGCGCATCGAACAGCGACTCGATCATGCGGCTGTCCACGCCGACCGTCGGCGCCAGCGTGATGCTTGGATAGAAGGCCGCCGTGGCAATGCCGATCTGCGCATTGGCCGCCGCCATCGCGCGCTCCGCCGAGGCCACGTCGGGCCGGCGCTGCAGCACCTCCGAGGGCAGGCCCAGCGGAATGGCCGGCGGCGTCATGGGCTTCAGGTCGGGCGCCACGGCGAAGGCCGGCGCCGGCGTGCCGGTGAGCGTGGCCAGGGCATGCTCGTACTGCGCACGCTGCTTCTTCAGCAGGTCGACCTGGGTCAGCGTGTTCTCCAGCAGCGCCTGCTGCTGCGCCACGTCCAGGCCCGACACGGCGCCGAGGTCATGCCGCGCAGTGACGAACTCCAGCGCGCGGCGTTGCAGTTCGATGCTGCGCAACACCACGTCGAGTTCGACGTCGGTGTAGCGCAGGTTGAAATAGTTGGTGGCCAGGTCCGCGGACACCAGCAGACGCGCATTGGCCAGGTCGGCGGCCGACTGTTCGGCGGAGGCGGCGGAGCCTTCGACCAGCCGCTTCACGCGCCCGGCAAAGTCGATCTCGTAGCTGGCCGTGAGGGACAGGGCGAAATCGTTCTGTACCGTTTCGAAGTTGGGCGTGCTGTAGTTCGTCAGCGGCCGGTTCCCGGAAATCTTGAAGCGCTGCGCCCGCACCCCGAGGCCGACCTGCGGATAGCGTGCGGCGCTGCTCGCGTCCAGCGTGGCGCGCGCCTGCGTCAGCCGCGCGACCGCAATCGCCACCGTCGGGTTGTCGGCCAGCGCCTTCTGCTGCAGCGCGTCGAGCTGCGCGTCCTGGTAGCGGGTCCACCAGCGTCCCTTGTCGATCGAGTCGCCGGGCTCGGCCTGGCGCCAGGGATGCTCGACCTGCCAGGTCACAGGCAGGTCCGGCGTGCTCGGCGCGCGATAGTCCGGGCCGACGGCGCAGCCGGCGAGCATCGCCGCCACAGCCAGCGAGACGGCAACGCGGTACGACGGCTTCACGGGCTTTCCTTGGCCAGGGCCACCACATCGCCTTCGGCCAGCGAGTCGGAGGGGTTGAGCACGAGCCGATCGGTGGGGGCGATGCCGTCCAGCAGTTCCACGGTCTCGCCGTAGTTGCGGCCCAGAGTCACCTGGCGCAGGCGCACCGTGTTGTTGGCATCGACCAGCGCGACGCGCGTGCCCTCGGCGCGGAACAGCAGCGCGTTCGCCGGCACCGTGAGCGACAGGCTCGCCGCCAGGGGCAAGGAGACCTGCACGTAGGCGCCCGGCAGCAGGATGCCTTCGCGGTTCGGCAAGGACACCTCGACCTGCATCATTCGCGTGGCGGTATCGATGGCGCCGGAGGAGCGCGCGACTTCCCCCTTGAAGGTCTGGCCACGCAATTCGGCCTGCGTCACGACCACCGGCTGGCCGGCCTTGATGAGCTGGGCATAGGCCTGAGGCACGTTGATGTAGACGCGCAGCGGGTCGGTCTGGGAGAGCAGGAACAGCGGCCGGCCGCCATTGCCGGCGCCGGCGTCTATGAGGTCGCCGACGTCGACATTGCGTCGTGTGATGACGCCAGCGAAGGGCGCCAGCACGCGCTTGAATCCTTCCGTCTGCTTCAGGCGCTGCACGTTGGCGTCGGCGGCGGCCAGGTTGGCGACAGCGGAGGCGACCGCGCTGCGGCGCTCATCGAGGTCCTGTTGCGAGACCACGTCCTTCTGGCGCAGCGCCTCCCAGCGAGCGACGGTGCTCCTGGCCAGCGAGAGCCCGGCGGCGGCCTGCTCGCGCGCAGCAACGGCCTGCGACAGTTGCTGGTCGATTTCGGGTGTCTCGATCTCGGCCAGCAACTCGCCTTGCTGCACCCGCGCGCCGATGTCCCTGGTCCAGCGCTTGAGGTAGCCGCTGGCGCGCGCGTTGATCGGCGACTGCACGAAGCCCTGCAAGGTGCCCGGCAGCGCCAGCGTCTGGCCCGCGGTGGGCTTGGTCGGCAGCGCGGTCTTGACGTACTGCGTGGCCCGCTCGGTGGTGCCGGCCTGCAGTTCCTTCGCGTTGGACATTCGCACGAGGACCGTGCGCGCGGCGCCGATCCCGAGCAGAACCAGCACGATGAGCACCAGCCAGCGCGTGCGGCGCACGATCTGGCGGCGCCGCAGCAGGTCGTGGTGATCGTCCGTTTCGCCGCCGTGGATGGCCAGGCCGGCGTGGCGTTGCTCACTCATGGCCAGGCTCCTGTGAGAAGTCGCGGGGCAGGGAAAGCACGCAATGAAAGAGCGTGGGCGTCATGGCTTCAGTTCTCCTGGGGCGCCACGGTGACAGGTGGCGTCGGATGGTTTTGTTCGCGGGCCGCCTTGCGGTGCGCAAGCCGGCTGTGCACGCCGGCGAAGACCGCCGGCACGAAGAAGAGGGTGGAGACGGTGGCGAACAGCAGGCCGCCGATCACGGCGCGGCCCAGCGGCGCATTCTGCTCGGCGCCTTCGCCGAGGCCGAGCGCCATCGGGATCATGCCGATGATCATCGCCAGCGCCGTCATCAGCACCGGCCGGATGCGCGTGGCGCCGGCCTCCAGCGCGGCCGACAGCGGCGGTACGGCTGCTGCCAGGCGTTCGCGGGCAAAGGCAATCAGCAGGATCGAGTTGGCCGTCGCCACGCCCATGGTCATGATCGCGCCGGTCAGGGCCGGCACGCTCAGCGTGGTGCCGGTGATGAACAGCATCCATGCGATGCCGGCGAGCGCCGCCGGCAGCGCCGTGATGATGATGGCCGCGTCGATCCACGACTGGAAAGTCACCACGATCAGGAGGTACACCAGCACGATCGCCATCAGCAGCCCGACGCCCAGCCCGATGAACGAGTTCTGCATGGTCTGCACCTGCCCGCGGATCGTGACGACGTTGCCGCGCCCGAGCTTGGGACGCATCTCGTCGACCAGCTTCTTCACCTCGCCGGCGACATTGGCCAGGTCGGTGCCCTGTACGCTGACGAACACGTCGACGACCGGCTGGATGTTGTAGCGCGACACGATGGCCGCCTGCCGCGCCGCCTGCGCGTCAACCAGGTTGCCGAGCAACTGCGGCGCCTGGTTGCTGTTCGGCCCCGAGTTGCCGACCGGAATGTTGAGCAGCGAATCGAGCGAGTCGACGTTGTACTGCGGCGACTGCACCGCGATGTTGTAGACCACGCCGTTCGCCGGATTGAGCCAGAAGGCCGGCGCCGTCTGCGAACTGCCCGACAGCGCGATCAGCACGTTCTGGCCGACGTTCGATGCGGTCAGCCCGTATTGCTGCAGCCGCGTGCGGTCCATCTGCAGGTTGAGGCTGGGGCCGTCCAGGCGCTGGTGCACGTGCGCGTCGACGGCGCCGGGGATCTTGCGGATCGACTTCACCAGGTCGGCCGCGAAGGCCGCGTTGCTGGCCTGGTCGTTGCCGCCGAACTGCACGTCGATGGCAGCGGGCAGGCCGAAGTTCAGGATCTGCGTGACGATGTCGGCGGGCTGGAAGAAGAACTCCGTGCCCGGGAAGCGCTTGGGCAGTTCGGCGCGCAGCAGCGTCACGAACTTCTCGGTGGGCTCGTGGCCTTCCTTCAGCGACATCAGGATCTCGCCGTCCAGCGTGCCGATGGTGCCGGCGTTGCTGTACGAGAGGTTGATGCCGCTGTTGGGGACGCCGAGGTTGTCGAGGATGGTCTCGAGCTGGTCCTTCGGGATCAGTTCGCGGATGGCCTGCTCCACCGCGTCGGCCAGGCGTGCCGTTTCCTCGATGCGCGTGCCGGTCGGCGTGCGCATGTGCAGGCGGATCTGGCCGCCGTCCACGCTCGGGAAGAAGTCGCGGCCGAGGACGGTGAACAGCCCGCACGAGAGCACGCAGAAGCCGAGGAAGATGCCGATGAAGGCGCCGCGCCTGGACAGCACCGTCGACAGCACCAGCGTGTAGGCGCGGCGCACGCGTTCGAACTGCCGGTCGAAGGCGCGGTAGAGGCGCTGCAGCAGGCTCGGCTTCGTGCTCGCCGCATTGGCTTCATGCACGCCGCCCATCAGCAGCATCACCAGCGTCGGCACCAGCGTGCGCGACAGCAGGTAGGAGGCCAGCATCGCGAACACCACCGCCTCGGCCAGCGGCACGAACAGGAAGCGCGCCACGCCGCTGAGGAAGAACATCGGCACGAACACGATGCAGATGCACAGCGTCGACACGAAGGCCGCCGCACCGATCTCGCCGGCGCCGGTGTCGATCGCCTCCAGCAGCGGCGTGCCCATGTGCAGATGCCGCTCGATGTTCTCGATGGTGACGATGGCCTGGTCGACCAGGATGCCGACCGACAGCGCGAGCCCGCCGAGCGTCATGAGGTTCAGCGTCTCGCCCAGGCTGTACAGGACCAGGATGGACGCCAGGATCGACAGCGGGATGGTCAGCGCGATGATCAGCGTGCTGCGCCAGTTGCCGAGGAAGAGCAGCACCATCGCCGCCGTCAGCGCGGCCGCCAGCGCCGCTTCGGCCACCACGCCCTGCACGGCCGCCTTGACGAACAGCGACTGGTCGAACAGCGGCGTGATCTTGATGTCCTGCGGCATGCCCTGCGCCGCGACCGGCAGCAGCGCGCGCAGGTTGGAGACGATGTCCAGCGTCGATGCACCGCCGTTCTTCAGCACGGACAGCAGCACGCCGCGCACCCCGTCCTGGCGCACCACATTGGTTTGCGGCGAGAAGCCGTCGCGCACATAGGCGACGTCGCGCAGGTAGGTCGTCGCGCCGTTGACCGTGCGCACCGGCAGGTCGTTCAGGCCGACGATCTCGTTCGGCGAGCCGTTCATCTTCACCGCGTATTCGGTGGCGCCGAACTTCACCGTGCCGGAAGGCAGGATCAGGTTCTGCGTGTTGACCGCGTTCACCACGTCGGTAGGCGACAGGCCGCGCGCCTGCAGCGCCTGGGTGTCGAGGTCGACCGAGATCAGCCGGTTCTTGCCGCCGTACGGAAAGGGCACGGCCGCGCCGGGAATCGTGATCAGTTGGGGCCGCAACTGGTTCACGGCCGCGTCGAACAGCGAGTTCTCGGCCCGCGTCGGACTGGACAGCGCGAGCTGGATCACCGGGATGCTGGAGGCCGAGTACTTGATCACCAGCGGCGGCGTGATGCCGGGCGGCAGTTGCCGCACCTGCGTCTGCATCGAGGCCACCACCTGCGCGATGGCAGTCTCGATGTTGGCGGTCGGCTGGAAGAACACCTTGATCACCGACACGCCCGCAAGCGACTGCGACTCGATGTGCTCGATGTCGCTGACGGTGGTGGTCAGGCTGCGCTCGGTCTGGGCCGAGATGCGGTTGCCCATTTCCGAAGCCGGCAGGCCGTTGTAGTTCCAGATGATGCTGATCACCGGAATGTTGATTTCCGGGAAGATGTCCGTGGCCATTCGCAGCAGCACGAAGGGCGTGGCCAGCACGATCAGCATCGCCATGACGATGAAGGTGTAGGGGCGGCGCAGGGCGAGTTGGACCATGGACACGAATTGTTACTTCAATCGGCGGAGGGCGTCATCGTAGGGGCAAAGCCCGCAAGGACGGCATGCAGCACATTTGGTGCCTGCCGTCGGCTTTACGTTCCCGATACCAGCTCGACTCGCTCTGCGCGGGCTTCAGCCGCCCGGTGGCGGCGGATCGCTCCAGAGCGTGCCGCCGGTGGCCCAGTCCTGCTTGGCGATGTCATAGAAGACGATGTCGACGGACCCGGGCGAGCCGCCGAGCGTGCGGACTGTGGCGTCCGTCAGGGCTTGCGCGAGGGCGCGCTTCTGCTCGACGGTGCGGCCCTCGAAGAGTTCGACTCGGATGGTGGGCATGGTTGGGTGGCTCCTGTGGGTTTGTGCGTGCTGAGTTTGCTGCGACTTTGGGGCGCGTGCCGAGGCCCGTTCATTCGCGGTACCCCGGGTCGCTGCGATCCAGCCGGCGCAGCAGCGCCGGCCATTCGACATCGCCGTCCCATTCGCTGCCGTCGCCCACCCATTCGTCGTAGGTGCGCGCGGCCAGCGCGTCGCCGACGACCCGCAGCGCGCCGCCCGTGGCCGCCATCGCGCGCAACTGCGCCTTGGCGGCTCGCTCCAGCAAGTGCATCAGCATCCAGGCCTCGGCCACGGTGCGACCGACGACCAGCGTGCCGTGGTTCTCGAGGATCAGGCCGTCGAGCGCGCCGAGGTCGGCCACCAGCCGCCGCTGTTCGTCCGCGCCCAGCGCCAGCCCTTCGTAGGCATGGCGGCCGAGCCGTCGGTAGAGGCGCATCGCGTACTGCGACGTTGGCTGCAGGCCGTCCGGCAGCATCGACAAGGCCACGCCCCAGGGTGTATGCAGGTGGATCACGCATTCGACCTCGGGCCGGGCCGCGTGCACCGCGCCGTGGATCGCGAAACCGCTGGGATTGACGCGCGCGCCGGAGCCGTCGATCACCTCGCCGCGCACGTTCACCTTGACCAGGCTCGATGCCGTGATTTCGTCGAAGGTGGCGCCAAAGGGGTTCAGCAGGTAATGGCCCGGCTCGCCCGGCACGCTGGCCGAGAGGTGCGTGTAGACCGTGTCGTCCCAGCCGTTCTGCGCGGCCATGCGGTAGGCGGCGGCGAGGTCGGTGCGGACTTGCTGCTCGGTGCGGGCCGGGCGTCGGCGGCGGTTCTGGTTCATGCGATGCAGGCTGTCACACGGCGGAGGGAGCGTCACTTTAGCGCTGCGGCACGGCGCGCGTGCGGCGGGCGCATGTCGGGCGATTCCCGTACGATTTCCCCCGGCCCAAAACCACAACGGAGACATCCATGCCCGACACTTATGTCCTTGTCCATGGCGCCTGGCACACCGGCGCCGAGATCGAAGCCGTCGCCGCCGTCATGCGCGAGGCCGGCCACACCGTGCATTGCCCGACCGTCGCCGGCAACCGGCCCGGCGACGACCGCGCCAGCACCGGCCTGGCGCACGCGATCGAATCGATCGTCGCCTTCATCGAGGAGAACAACCTGAGCGAGGTGCGCCTTGCGGGGCACAGCTACGGCGGCATGGTGATCTCCGGCGTGGCCGATCGCATCGCGGCGCGGCTGAAGCGGCTGGTCTACATCAACGCCTTCGTCCCGCTCGACGGCGAGTCGCTCAACGACATGGTGCCGCCGCACTACGTCGCGATGTTCGACGCCATCGCGGGCGCCGGCAACAACGCGGTCAACCTGCCCTTCGAGATCTGGCGCGACGCCTTCATCAACGACGCCGACATGGCCACTGCGCAGGCGGCGTACGCGAAGCTGAACCCGCACCCCTACGCCACCTTCACCGACAAGATCAAGCTGAGCCAGCCGCTGGCTGCGCTGGCGCTGGGCAAGTCCTACGTCAATTGCCAGCAGGACATCGCGCTGCCGCACAGCATGCCGTGGCATCCGCGGCTGTCGGAGCGGCTGGGGCTGTTCAGGCTGGTGGAGTGTCCGGGCAGCCACGAGATGTTCTTCTCGAACCCGAAGCGGCTGGCGCAGGCGATTCTTGAGGCGGGGCGTGATTAGGCTGGGCTTCGGCCGGGTGGCGTGTGCTGCTCACGATGCCGGGGCCTCCCGCAGCGTCACTGCCCGTCGATGCGGGTCCGGACGGCAGGTCGTAGCTTATTGCCAGCATTGCTATGTTGCATTACAATTAAATGAAAAGTAAGGCGAAAAATGACTGAGTCCACCATCACCGCCAAGGGTCAGACCACGGTCCCGGCCGACGTCCGGGCGCTCGTGCATGCCACGGCAGGAACGCGCCTGGTCTGGTCGGTGATGCCCGATGGCACCATCATCGTTCGGGCCAAGACCCGGTCCATCCTCGACATGGCCGGCATGCTGAAGGCCCCCAAGGGCAAGCGTGTTGCCGTGGACGACATGAACCCCTGGCGCTGATGCCGGCGCTGGACACCAATGTCCTGATCCGCTACCTGGTGCAGGACGACGAAGCGCAATTGGCGACGGCCAGGAAACTCATTCGCAAGTGCGTCAGCGAGGGCTTGACGCTGTTCGTGCCGGTGACCGTCACGCTTGAACTGGAGTGGGTGCTGCGTGCCAGTTTCGAGTATGCGAAGGATGACGTGATGGCGGCGTTGAGCAGCCTGTTCTCGGCCGCGGAACTGACCTTCGAGTCGGAGCAAGCCCTCGAGGTGGCCCTGCAGCTGTACCGCGGTGGCTCCGCCGACTTTGCCGACTGCCTGCACATCGCCTTGGCGGCTCAAGCGGGCGAATTGCCGCTGTGGACCTTCGACAAGCGTGCGGCCAAGGTCAACGGGGCGCGGCTGCCAGGCTCGCAGTAGTCGCCAAAGCACTTCCGCTGCGAGCGGCTGGCCCGGTTCACGCGCGTTCGGCGTCCCCCTTCAAGTCGAGCCGCAACCGCGTCACGTTGGGATCGCCCGGATCGCGCTGCGCCTTGAACCCCAGCTTGCGCGCCAGCGCCAGCATGCCGCGGTTGTCGTAGAGCGTGATGTCGGCCAGGCGCCGCACGCCGGCTTGCCCGGCGGCTGCGATGAGGCGGCGCATGAGCTGCTCGGCCAGGCCCCGGTGCTGCCATGCATCGGCGATCACGATGGCGAATTCGGCGGTGTCGACGGTCTCGGGCGTGTCGCCGCGCACGTAGCGTGCGACCCCGACTTCATGCACCTCGCCATCGCCTTCGCGCGCCAGCGCGATCAACGCCAGTTCGTGCTCGTAGTCGACATCGGTCATGCGGCGCAACTCGGGCTCTTCCGGAATCCGCGGCGACAGCAGCCGCGCGAAGCCGGTGGCCGGTGAGAGGTGATGCACGAAGTCGGTGTGCTGCGCCAGGTCGTCGGCGCGGATCGGCCGGATGCGGCACTGCGTGCCATCGGCCAGCTGGAAGTCCTCTGCGAGATGAGTCGGATAGTCCATGCATGCCTCCATGCGGGAAACACGGCGAAATCCGCCGGACCGCTGGCGCGGCCTCCGGCAGGCGGATGGAGGCTGCACGACCTGCGCCGGGCCCGGCGGCCGCGTCGTCAGCCGATGACCTCGGGCCAATCGGTGTGGAAGAACTGTCCTTCGGGCTTGTCGGTGCGCTCATAGGTGTGCGCACCGAAGAAGTCGCGCTGCGCCTGCAGCAGGTTGGCCGACAGGCGCGCCGAGCGGTAGCTGTCGTAGTAGCCCAGCGATGCGCTGAAGGCCGGCACCGGAATGCCGTTGGTGACGGCCAGCGCCACCACCTCGCGCCAGTTCTGCTGCGTGCGGTTGAGCAGGTCCTTGAAGAAGGGCGCGAGCATCAGGTTGGCCAGCTGCGGGTCGCTGCGGTAGGCCTCGGTGATGCGGTTGAGGAAGCGCGCGCGGATGATGCAGCCGCCGCGCCAGATCGACGCGATGCCGCCGAAGTCCAGGCCCCAGTTCCTCTTCTCGCCCATGGTCTTGATGAGGTCGAAGCCCTGCGTGTAGCTGATCACCTTCGAGGCGTAGAGCGCGTCGTGCACCTTGGCGACGAGCTCCTTCTTCACCTTGTCGAGCGCCGGCACCGGGCCCTGCAATTGCGTGCTGGCGACCACGCGCTGCTTCTTCTGCGAGGAGAGCACGCGCGCCTCGACGGCCGCGTTGATGGTGCTGATGACCACCGCGTTCTCGGCCGCGTTGAGCAGCGTCCATTGGCCCGTGCCCTTCTGGCCGGCCTTGTCGAGGATCAGCTCGACCAGCGGCTGGCCCGTTTCCGGGTCCGTCTGCTCCAGCGCCTTGCCGGTGATCTGGATCAGGTAGCTCTGCAGTTCGCCTTCGTTCCACTCGGTGAAGATCGCGGCCATCTCCGCGTTCGTGAAGCCGGCCGCCTTGAACAGGCTGTAGGCCTCGCAGATCAACTGCATGTCGCCGTACTCGATGCCGTTGTGGATCATCTTCACGTAGTGGCCCGCGCCGCCCGGTCCGATGTGGATCACGCAGGGCTGGCCGTCGACCTTCGCAGCGATGCTCTCGAAGATCGGCTTCATCACTTCCCACGTGGACTCCGGCCCGCCCGGCATGATGGCCGGCCCCTTGCGCGCGCCTTCCTCGCCGCCCGATACGCCCGCGCCGATGAAGCGCAGGCCCTTGCTGGTCATATAGGCGTCGCGGCGCTCGGTGTCGGTGTAGAGGCTGTTGCCGCCGTCGATGACGATGTCGTCTTTTTCCAGCAGCGGGATGAGTTGCTCGATGACCTGGTCGACCGGCGCGCCGGCCTTGACCATGATCTGGATCTTGCGCGGCCTGGAAAGGCTCTGCACGAAAGCCTCGAGCGTGTCGCAGCCGACCAGCTTCTTGCCCGGATGCTTCGCCACGAAGTCGTCGGTGGTGGCGGTGGTGCGGTTGTAGACGCTGACCTGGAAGCCGCGGCTTTCCACGTTCAACACCAGGTTCTGGCCCATCACGGCGAGGCCGATCAGGCCGAAGTCGCTCTTCTTGTCAGTGCTGCTGCTCATGTTGTCCCTAGTGAGGTGGGCAAGCGCCCGTTGTTGTGCGGAGCAAGGCATTTTGCCGGGCCTTGCGCCGGCGTGCTTCGCGGGGGAAGCGCAATGCCGCCCGGCTCAGGAAGCGGCGCGCTGGCGGCACCCGTCGGGCTGCGCCCACCGGCAGGGTCGGATCGTTGAACCGGGCGGCCGTGCCAGTGCGCGCCTGCCGGCAAGGTGGGCCCTTTCGCCTCCGTCTTATTGAGGCTGCAGGTTGATCGACCTGGCGATCGCGCGGTAGCGGGCGTTTTCCGCTTCATAGAACTTTGCCGATTGCGCAACGGAGACGGGCTCCGACACCGTCTGCATCTGCACCGCCATCTGGGAGCGAACGGACTCGTCCTTCAGCGTGGCCTGGATGCCCGCATGCAGGCGCTCGACGACTGCGTCCGGCGTGGCCTTGGGCACGAAGAGTCCGCTCCAGATCGTGTACTCCAGCTTGGGAAGTTCCTTGCCTTCCGCGGCCGTGGCCACGTTCTTCAGGAACGGCGAACGTGTGGCGCCAAGCTGGCCGATGATCTTGAGGCGTCCCTGCTCGGCCATCGCGCCCATCGCAGAGCTGTAGACCAGCACCGCGAAGTCGACCTGCCCGCCGCCCAGGTCCTGCAGCAAGGGCGCATTGCCTTTGTAGGGCACATGGCTCAGCTTGATGCTGGTGCGCTGCTGTACGTCCTCCAGGATGAAGTGATAGAGCGAGCCGATGCCCACGCTGCCGTAGTTGAGTGGCTTGTCGGCCGACTTGCGCGCCAACGCGATCAGCTCGTCGACGTTGTTGACGGGCAGGTCCTTGCGCGCGACGAACACCATCGTGGCATCGGTCATCGGATGCACCAGCCGGAAGTCCTCGGCCTTGAGCTTGATGGCGGCATTGGCCAGCGAAGCGAGGATCAATTCGTTGGGGCTGCCCTGGAAGACGTAGCGCCCGTCGGCGGGCGCGGACAGCACCTTCTGCGCGGCGATCGAGCCGCTCGCGCCGCCCAGGTTCTCGACGATGACCTGCTCCTTGAGCGCATTGCCAAGCGGTACGCTCACGATGCGGGCCGCGGAGTCCGAGGGTCCGCCGGCCGGGTAGGGGACCATCAGGTTGACGGGCTTGCCGCTGCCCTGGGCATGCGCTCCGCCCACGGCCAGCAGCAGCACAGTCAGCAGGGCGCCGAGTTTCTTGAAATGGGTCATGTCTTGCCTCCTTGAATAGGTTTTGTTGGAGTCGCCATGCCCGTGCCAATGCGAGGGTTCCCAGGCAGCTGACGGCGACAAGCGCGAGCATAGGGATGATCCAGCGCATGGGACAGCCGGATAAACGCGATGCAGGCCCGCCCGGCACCCGTGCTGCGCCCGGCCCCGGCGTGGAGGGCGCGGGGCAGACGGGCTATGCCGCGGTCGCCTCGCTCGGGTTCCTGGCTGCGCGACGGCGCAGCCATTCAATCAGCTCGAAGCCAGCCATCCCGCTCACCATCGCCAGCACGAAGACCAGCGCCTTGGGCTCGCCCATGCCGAGCGCCACCAGGCCGGGACCGGGACAGAAGCCGGCTATGCCCCAGCCCACGCCGAAGACCAGGCTGCCAAGAACCAGCCGGCGGTCGATGCGACCGGCGCCGGGCAGCTTCATGTCCGTGCCCAGCAGCGAGCGCGTGCGGCGCCGCGCCGCGAGGAAGCCCAGCGATGCGACCGCAATCGCCCCCGCCATCACCAGGGCCAGCGACGGGTCCCAGCGCCCGAACAGGTCGAGAAAGCCCAGCACCTTGGCCGGATTGGCCATGCCGGACAGCAGCAGGCCGATGCCAAGCACCAGGCCAGAAGCGAAGGCAGCGAACGCTTGCATGTGCTTCAGCGCCACAGATGCCGCATGACGAACACCGTGGCAAAGCCGGCCGCCATGAAAGCCAGCGTCGCGATGATCGAGCGCGGCGAGAGCCGCGACACGCCGCACACGCCATGCCCGCTGGTGCAACCCGACCCATAGCGTGTCCCGAGTCCCACGAGCAAGCCGGCCGCGCCGACCCCGGCGAAGCCGATGTCGATCTGCAGCGGCGCCAACACGCCCCACCCCGCAAACGCGAGCGGCGCAGCGACCAGCCCGAGCAGGAAGGCCATCCGCCATCCGATGTCGCCCCGCGCCGGCCGCAGCAGTCCGCCCATGATTCCGCTGATCCCGGCGATGCGGCCGTTGAGCAACGCGAACATGCCGGCGGCCAGGCCGATCAACGCGCCGCCCGCCAGGGCGTGCCATGGCGTGAACGCGGTCCAGTCGATGGCGATGCGCAGCGACTGCATTGCGTCACCCTCGTACGTCCGCCGAGTGCGCCGGCCGCAGCCCCAACGCCTCGTACACGCGCATCGCCGCCCAGGCATCGTTCGCCGCGTACCGAAGTTGACCTTCGCTCAGGTGCCGGCTGGACCAGTTCGACGTGCTCTGCTTGCGTGACTTGCTGAAGCGCTGCCCGAACACCAGCGCCACCGCCGTCTTCACGCCGACCGAGTTCTTGTAGCCGCGACGTCGGAAGACCATGTCCAGGTCGATCACGGCCTGCGGCTCCACGCCGAGCTTCGCGCGGATCTGTGTGCGGTCGCTGGAAAGGCCGAAGCCGACCTTGGTCAGCGCGCTGGAGGCCAGCAGGCTCGCGGCGGCGGCGCGGCAATCGGCATCGTGCAACTGGAACACCCAGGCGTGGTCGAGTGTCGCCAGCTGCAGCGTGTGCGGACCGGACGACACTTCGTTCTTCAGGAAGGTGGGCTTGGATTCGGTGTCGAAGCCGACCACGTCGAGCCGGCCCAGCGCGGCCAGCGCGCGTGCCGCGTGTTCGGCGGTGGCCACCAGTTCGATGTCGGGCATGCCGAGCCCGGGGAACTCGTCGAGCAGTGCGATTTCCTCGCGGGTGGGCAGCGGGGGTGGCGGCGTCGCGATCATCGCGCGGCCGCCTTGCGGGGGGCCTTGGCGGTCTTTGCGGCCTTCGCGCTCTTTGCGCTCTTTGCGCTCTTCGCGGGCTTCGCGGGCTTCGGCTTCAACGCGGTCCTCGGAGTCCGTGCCTTTGGCGCATGGCCGGATCGCAGCGCGGCCTCCCAGGCAAGTCGGCCCCAGGCCGCAGCCTCCTCGCGGTCCTCGAACACGTCGGCCGGCGCCTGGCGGTAGGAGGTCTGCATCGTTTTGTCACCCCTGCGGTATTCGAAGGCCGGCAGTTGGAGCCGGTCGAAGTGCGCGACGGTTTCGGCATCGGACTTCAGGTAGAGCGTGTCGGCGACCACCAGGCCGATCATGCGGCCCTCGTGGTAGATGCCGTGGCCGCCGAACATGCGCCGCGTCTCGATGCGGCCGAGCCGCTCGAAGGCTTCATGCAGGCTGGAAACAAACTCGCTCATGCCTGGTTCCTTGACATGGTGGGCGCGCGCGCGTCAGCGTGCGCCCGGGATGCAATGGTAGGCAACCCGTTGAATGCCCGTACCAGGGTGCCGGTCGACCACGCCGGGCGCCAGGCCGCGGCGCGCGTAGAAATGCTGTGCGTGCACGTTGTCGAGGGCCACGTGCAGCTTCCATCCTTCCGGCATGCGCCGGCTGGCCTCGTCGAGCAGCATGCGCCCGAGTCCCTGGCCATGCACGTGCCGGTCGACATACAGCTGCGCGACATAGCGGTGCGCCGTGTGCAGCACGATGAAGCCGAGCACCTGCTTTTCGCGTTCCACCAGCAGCAGTTCGCTGGGTGGCCTGAACTCCGCGTTCACGCGCGCGAGCCAATGGCCGATGGGCTCCACCACCATCGCATCGTGGCGCGCGGAAGACCACGCGCGGCGCCAGATGCCGGCAACGGCGACGGCTTCCTCGTGCGTGAAGCGGCTGCCGCGGACGTGGGAGGTGGGGGCCGGTGTCATGGGGTGTGGAGTGTCCGCGCATGATGCGCCAGATGGTCGGCCATGAAACTCTGGATGAAGTAGTAGCCATGGTCGTAGCCTTCGTGCCGGCGCAGCATGAGCGGCTGGCCGATCGCCGCGCAAGCGGCTTCCAGCAACTGCGGATGCAATTGTTCGGGCAGGAATTTGTCGGCCAGGCCCTGGTCGACCAGGATGCCGGCGGGGTAGGGTGCAACGGGCTGCTGCTGCATCAGCACCGTCGAATCATGTGCGAGCCAGCGCGTGGTGTCGGCGCCCAGGTAGCCGGTGAATGCCTTCTCGCCCCACGGGCATTGCATGGGCGCGCAGATGGGCGCAAAGGCCGACAGCGACTTGAACAGCCCGGGGTGGCGCAAGGCCAGCGTGAGCGCGCCGTGGCCACCCATCGAGTGGCCGAAGATGCCGAGCCTCTGCATGTCGAGCGGCAGGTGGGCGCCGACGAGCGGAAGCAGCTCCTGGATGAGCCAGCTTTCCATGCGCCAGTGCTTCGCCCACGGGGCTTCGGTGGCGTCGAGGTAGAAGCCGGCGCCCACGCCGAAGTCCCAGCTGTCGGCCTCGCCGGGCAGGTCGGCGCCGCGCGGGCTGGTGTCGGGCGCGATCAGCGCGATGCCGAGGTCGGCCGCCATGCGCTGGGCGCCGGCCTTGACCACGAAGGTCTCCTCGTTGCAGGTCAGGCCGGCGAGGTACAGCAACGCCGGCACCTTGCCGATCGCCGCCTGCGGCGGCAGGTAGATCGAGAAGCGCATCGGCAGGTCGACTTCGCGCGACGCGTGCTCCAGGAAGCGTTGCATGCCGCCGAAGCAGCGGTGTTCGGAGAGCAGCTTGAAGGGAGTGGTCATGGGCCGCGCGAGGCAACGAGTTCAAGGACCGCATCGGCGAACACGCGCGGCACTTCCTGCGGCATGTTGTGGCCCACGCCCGGCACGATGCGGTGCGAGCGCGGGCCAGTGAAGCGGGCGGCATGCACCGACGCGTCGGCCGGATCGCGCACGCCGTCGTCGGCGCCGTCGAAGGTGATGCACGGGACGGTGATGGCAGGCTGCGCGGCGAGCCGGCGTTCGATGTCGGCATAGGCCGGATCGCCCGGCACCAGGCCGAAGCGATGCCGGTAGGACTGGATCACCACGTCGACGAAATCCGGGTTGTCGAAAGCCGCGGCGCTGCGCTCGAAGGTGGCGTCGTCGAAAGGCCAGGTCGGCGACCACAGCTTCCACAGCAGCTTCGCGATGCCGCGCCGGTCCCTGGCCAGGCCGGCCCGGCCGCGTTCGCAGTGGAAGTAGTACTGGTACCAGAGCCGGTGCTCGTTTTCCGCCGTGTCGGGCTCCATGCCCCGCGCGATGTTCTGGATGTTGTAGCTGTTGTACGAGACCAGCCCGGTGCAGCGCTGCGGCCACAACGCTGCCACCACGCAGGCCGCGCGGCCGCCCCAGTCGTAGCCGGCGAGCACGGCGCGCGGGATGTGCAGCGCATCCATCAGCGCGAGCAGGTCGGCGCCGAGCGCGGCCTGCTCGCCGGAACGCGGTGTCGCGGCGTCGAGAAAGCGGGTGGGGCCATAGCCGCGCAGGTACGGCACGATCACGCGGCAGCCTGCCGCGGCCAGCATCGGCGCGACCTCGGCATAGGAATGGATGTCGTACGGAAAGCCGTGCATCAGGAGCACTGGCGCGCCATCGGCCGGCCCAGCCTCGACAAATGCGACGTCCAGCACGCCGGCTTCGATGCGTTTCAGCGGCCTCAATGCTTCCATTCAACAATCCTCAAACGGCGACGGTTTCCATTCCAGAACCACCGCGGAACCGGCTTTGCCCGAACGCTGGTGGTGCCTCCGGTAGGGAGGGGGAGTCGCGGCACGAAGTGCCGCGGCGACCTGGGGGCGAGCTAGTAGATCACCACGCCCCGGATCGATTCCCCCCGCTTCATCAACTCGAAGCCCTTGTTGATGTCCTCCAGCGGCATCGTGTGCGTGATGAGGTCGTCGATGTTGATCTTGTTCTCCATGTACCAGTCGACGATCTTCGGCACGTCGGTGCGTCCGCGTGCGCCGCCGAAGGCCGAGCCTTCCCACTTGCGGCCGGTGACGAGCTGGAACGGCCGGGTGCTGATTTCCGCACCCGCCTCGGCCACGCCGATGATGATGCTGCGGCCCCAGCCCTTGTGAGTGCATTCCAGCGCCTGGCGCATGACCTGGGTGTTGCCGATGCATTCGAAGCTGTAGTCGGCGCCGCCGTCGGTGAGTTGCACGATGGCGTCGACCACATTCGGCACGTCCTTCGGATTGATGAAGTGCGTCATGCCGAACTTGCGCGCCATCGCCTCGCGCTCCGGGTTCAGGTCGACGCCGATGATCTTGTCGGCGCCGACCATCTTCGCGCCCTGGATCACATTGAGTCCGATGCCGCCCAGCCCGAACACCACCACGTTGGCGCCCGCCTCGACCTTGGCCGTGAAGATCACCGCGCCGATGCCCGTGGTCACGCCGCAGCCGATGTAGCAGACCTTGTCGAAGGGCGCGTCCTTGCGGATCTTGGCCATCGAGATCTCCGGCGCCACCGTGTAGTTGCTGAAGGTGGACGTGCCCATGTAGTGGAAGATCGGCTTGCCGTCGAGGCTGAAGCGACTCGTCGCGTCGGGCATCAGGCCCTTGCCTTGCGTGCCGCGGATCTGCTGGCACAGGTTGGTCTTGCGGCTGAGGCAGAACTTGCACTGGCGACATTCCGGCGTGTAGAGCGGGATGACGTGGTCGCCTTTCTTCAGCGTGGTCACGCCGGGGCCGACGTCCACCACGATGCCTGCGCCTTCGTGGCCCAGGATCGCCGGGAAGATGCCTTCCGGGTCGGCGCCGGAGAGGGTGTAGTAGTCGGTATGGCAGATGCCCGTGGCCTTGATCTCGACCAGCACCTCGCCGAATTTAGGGCCCTCCAGGTCGACGGTTTCGATGGTCAGCGGGACGGCGGATTTCCAGGCGACGGCGGCTTTGGTTTTCATGATGATCGGTATCGGTGGACGGTGGAGGACAGCGCTGACTATAGAGGCGAGTCCCGGCCCGCAAGAGCGTCCGGTTGCGAAAAAGCGGCCGGCATCCGCCATGGCTTCCGCGACCCTGGACCCTTTGCGGCGACCCACGGGAGTGCTACATTGAGTTAACTAATGTTTCTAAACGTGTCTTATTGCACGCGGCGTTGCGGCCGTCGAATGGCACGATTCCCGCCAACCCAACAGTGCGTACTCCGCCATCCGCGATGAACACCATCTCCGAGCGAGCCCTCCTGGAGCGTGCCTTGATCGCCATCGAGCAAGTCATGGCCCGCGACAGTGCGACGGGTGGTGCGACCGACACGCCGGCCCGCGAGGCGATCGGGATGTGCCTGACCTCCGCCGCCGCGCTGGTGGACGTTGCGCAGATGCTGTTGCGCGATGCGGCATCGCGCCCGCCAGAAGTCCTGGCCAGCGAGTGGCAGACGTTGATCGGCCACACCAAGACAGCCAGCCGTACGGCGCACCAGGCCGTGCTGGTGCTGTCGGCGCAGCGGGACCTCGTTGCGGCGCAGGAGGGCGTCCGCGTCACCGGCCATTCGGCAGTGCCTGAGCACGCGCACTGATGGCGCTGGTTTGCCCCGCCTGCGGCACGGAAAACCGTTCGGTCGCGAAGTTCTGCATCGAGTGCATCGGCGCGCTGCCGGCGGGCTTCGAAGCGACACAGCTGGCGGCGCGGCCGGCGCCACGCGAGGCAGCGGCGTCGGAGGGCATGCCCTCGGCGCTGGCTGCGTTCGCGGCTTCTGTGCCGTTGCAGGCGCCGCAGGAGCGGGTGCGCGCCGCCGCCGCGCTGGCCCCGCCGCCGGAAACAAGGGGGCGCAAGGGCCTGTGGGTCAGCGTCGGCGCGCTTGCCATCGCGCTGCTGGTCGGTGCGGCGGGCTGGGCTGCGGCGGGCGCGGGCGGGTGGTACATCTACAAGGCCGGCAACGGGGTCGAGGAGCGCGAGGCTGCGGTGACGCCGGCGGTGCCCGCGACGACTGCGATGACAACGACCGCGACGACTGCAACGACTTCGGCGCCTGCGACGACCACAGCGCCTGCAACGACCACGGCGCCCGCGACGACCGCGCCGGCATCCAGCGTCGAGCCGGCGCGAACAGTGGCCGCCGAAGCCTCGAACGGACCCGCAACCACGCCGACCGGCGCGCCCCGGGCTGCATCTGCACCAACAGCGGCGTCGACCTTGGCTCCCGGCGAAGTGCTCGTCACCGCTTCGACGCAGGCAGGGCAGGAAGCCCCATCGCAAGCCGAAGGTCACCCGGGCACGCCGGCCCCCGCGCGTATCGTGCACAAGCCGCACGCGGCGGCGGCGCCCGCGCCGGCTGCTGCTTCATTTCTGGCCAAGGCGTGCAGCGGGATGAACTTCTTCGCGACCGCGCGCTGCAAGGTCACCGAGTGCGCTAGATCCGCGCTGCGTCAGACGGCGGAATGCCGGGTCGTGCAGGCACAGCAGCGCCTGATGGAAGAAAAGCGCAACCCCACTTTGTCCAACTGATCCGGAAGGAAGCAGTTGGCTCGCCGAAGCGGGTAAACCCGAAAAAAGATCGCTCATCGATCATGCGTTTGCGCTGATCGATCGAAGGTGGCCCTGATGTGGTGTACGCCGCGCACCGTGGCTCCTAAAGTGGCGCACCTACCATCGGAGACAACCCCATCATGATCAGCGGCAAGACCACCCTCATCGCCCACATCGGCTACCCGACCGAGTCGTTCAAGGCGCCCATGATCTACAACCCGTGGTTCGACCGGAAGGGCATCGACGCGGTCGTGATGCCGATGGGCGTCAAGCCCGACGACTATCCCGCCTTCCTGAAGACGCTGGCCACCCTGACCAACCTGCGCGGCGCGCTGGTCACGATGCCGCACAAGGTCACGACGATGAGCCTGGTGGACGAGGTCACGCCGACCGCGAAGATTGCCGGCGCCTGCAACGCGATCCTGAAGCGGCCCGACGGCACGCTGCTGGGCGATCAGTTCGACGGCGCCGGTTTCGTGCGCGGCGTCGAGCGCAAGGGCCGCGCGCTCAAGGGCGCGCGGGTGCTGGTGTCCGGCGCGGGCGGGGTGGGGTCGGCCATCGCGGCATCGCTGGCCGGCGCGGGCGTGGCCGAGCTGGCGCTGTTCGACATGAACACCGCCTCGGTGGAGGCGCTGGCCGGCCGCCTGCGCGAGCACTATCCGCAACTGGTGGTGAAGACCGGTTCGAAGGACCCGGCCGGTTTCGACGTGGTGGTGAACGCCACGCCACTGGGGATGAAGGAGGGCGATCCGCTGCCTTTCGACATCGACCGCATCGCGCCCACCACCTTCGTCGGCGAGGTCGTCATGAAGTCCGAATACACGCCGCTGTTGCAGGCCGCCAAGGACAAGGGCTGCGCGATCCAGGTCGGCACCGACATGTTGTTCGAGATGATCCCGGCGTACCTCGAGTTCTTCGGCTACGGCACGAGCACCCCCGACGAACTGCGTGCGTCGGCGCAAATCCAGTACTGAGCCCCCGCGGCCGGCTCGCGCCTGGCCCACCCCCCAACCCCCCCGACAATGCCAAGACCATGAAAAAAATCCTCGTCCTCAACGGCCCCAACCTCAACCTGCTCGGCACGCGCGAGCCCGCGCAATACGGCTACGAAACGCTGGCCGATGTCGAGCGCATGTGCGCGGAGGCGGGCGCGAAGCTCGGCGTCGCGGTCGAATGCCGCCAATCCAACCATGAAGGCCAGCTGATCGACTGGATCCATGAGGCCGGACGCGAGATCGCGGCGGGCAACATGATCGGCGTGGTGATGAACCCGGGCGCCTACACACACACGTCCGTCGCGTTGCACGATGCGATCAAGGGCGCGAGCGTCACACTGATCGAACTGCACATCTCCAACGTGCATGCGCGCGAGGAGTTCCGCCACCATTCGTTCATCTCGCCGGCCGCGCGCGGCATCATCGTGGGGCTGGGCGTGAAGGGTTATCCGCTCGCCATCGAAGCCTTGGTTCGCCTCGCCGACAAGGCATAGCCCAGGCGCCATCCGCCGGAAGCGATGTTGCGCCGGCCGGTGCCGCCGTACAAGAATCCTTCCGACCCGTGATCCCGGCGAACCCGCCGGCGACGCGCGGCCCGGAAGGTCGACATGAACTCCCGACTGCGGCAACGCCGCCATTTTCTGGGCGCCTGCGCGGCATTCGGGCTCGTGGGTTGCGGCGGTAGTAGCAGCCAGAACCGTGTGGCGGCTGCTTCGACTGACGAGGCGAAGCTCCAGGCTGCGGTCGCCCAGCTCGACGGGCTGGCCGGCGCCTTGATGCAGAAGTCGGGCCTGCCCGGCATGGCCGTCGCGATCGTGCAGGGGGACCGGACGATCTATGCCAAGGGCTTCGGCACGCGGGTCGCCGGCACGCAGGCGCCGGTGGATGCCGACACGGTGTTCCAGCTCGCGTCAGTGTCCAAGTCGCTGGGTGCCTCGGTCGTGGCGCATCAGGTCGGGCAGGGCGGCATCGCGTGGGACACGCCGGTGCGGCGGCACCTGCCCTGGTTCGAATTGAAGGACCCGGCCGTGAGTGCGCAGCTCACCATCGGCGACCTCTATGCGCATCGTTCCGGCCTGCCCGCCTTTGCTGGCGACCGCCTCGAGGACTTGGGCTACGACCGGCAGCAGGTGCTGCAGCGCCTGCGCCATCTGCCGCTCGACGCATTTCGCAAGTCCTACCACTACACCAACTTCGGTCTCACCGGCGGGGCCGCCGCTGTCGCCGCGGCGGCCGGCGTCGACTGGGCGACGCTGTGCGAACGAACGCTCTATGTCCCGCTGGGCATGACCCGGACCAGCTCGCGCTTCGCGGACTTCCAGGCGCGGTCGAACCGCGTGGTGGGCCACGTCAAGGCCAACGGTGTGTACGTGCCCGGCCCGGTGCGCATGCCGGACGCACAGGCGCCCGCTGCGAGCGTCACCTCGTCGGTGAACGACGTGGCCCGATGGCTGTCGATGATGGTGGGGCAGGGAGCATTCGCGGGCAGGACGATCGTCGACGCTGCTGCGCTGGTGCCTGCCGTGTCGCCGCAAATATTGTCTTCGCCGGCGAGCGGGGCGCGCCCTGCGGGGCACTACGGATTTGGCTTCAACGTCGGCACCACCGCAGCCGGTCGGGCCTCGTTCAGCCACTCCGGCGGTTTCGCGCTGGGGACGGGGACGGCGTTCACGGTCGTGCCGTCCACCGGCGTCGGCATGGTCGCGTTGACCAATGCGACGCCGATCGGCGTCCCGGAAACCCTGGTCGCGCAGTTCTTCGATCTGCTGCAGTTCGGTGCGATCCAGCAGCCGTGGGCGGACATCTTCACGAAGGGGTTTGCGGCGTTTGCCGACCCCGAAGGCTCCCTGGTGGGTGTCGCGCCGCCCGCGCGGCCGGCGCCGGCGCAAGGCTTGGCGGCCTATGCCGGCACCTATGGCAACGCCTATCACGGGCCGTTGCGGGTGGTCCAGGAAGCGGGTGGGCTGGTGATGGTGCTTGGCCAAGCACCGCTCCGGCTCCCGCTGAAGCACTGGGACGGCGACGTCTTCACGTTCACCCTGTTCAACGAGAACGCCGGGCCGGGCACGATCTCGAAGGCCAGCTTCGCGGGCGACCGGCTGACGCTGGAGTACTACGACCGCGAAGGACTGGGGACCTTCGTGCGAGGCGGCGCGTAGCGGATCTCCGGTTGCGCGCCACCTTTCGCGGGACTGTCAGCTGAAGAATTCCTTCGCCCGGTCGAACCAGCCCTTGTCCGTCGGGCTGTGCTTGTTGCCGCCCTTCTTGAGCGACTCGTCGAGTTCCTTCACCAGCTTGCGTTGATGCTCGGTGAGCTTCACCGGCGTCTCGACGCGCACGTGGCAATACAGGTCGCCCGGATAGGACGCGCGCACGCCCTTGATCCCCTTGCCGCGCAGGCGGAACTGCTTGCCGCTTTGCGTGCCTTCGGGAATGTCGATGGCTGCCGCGCCCTTCAGCGTCGGCACGTTGATCTCGCCGCCCAGCGCCGCCGTCGTCATGCTCACCGGCACGACGCAATGCAGGTCGTCGCCTTCGCGCTCGAACAGGTCGTGCTTCTTCAGGCGGATCTCGATGTAGAGGTCGCCCGGAGGTCCGCCGTTGGTGCCGGGTTCGCCGTTGCCCGTGCTGCGGATGCGCATCCCATCATCGATGCCGGCCGGGATCTTCACTTCCAGCGTCTTGTTGTTCTTCAGCTTTCCCTGGCCGTGGCAGGTGGCGCACGGCTCGGGAATGATCTTGCCGGTGCCGTGGCACTGCGGGCAGGTCTGCTGGACGCTGAAGAAGCCCTGGCGCATCTGCACCGCGCCCTGCCCGTGGCAGGTGGTGCAGGTGATCGGCTTGGTGCCGGGCTTGGCGCCGCTGCCGTGGCAGGTGCCGCACTCGTCCCAGCTCGGGATGCGGATCTGCGAGTCCTTGCCTTCGGCCGCTTCCTCGAGCGTGATCTCCATCGCGTAGCTCAGGTCGCTGCCGCGGAACACCTGGCGTCCGCCGCCGGCACGGCCGCCGCGCGCACCGCCGAACACGTCGCCGAAGATGTCGCCGAACGCTTCCGCAAAGCCGCCGAAGCCTTCCGCGCCCGGGCCGCCGCGCATGTTCGGGTCGACGCCGGCATGGCCGTACTGGTCGTAAGCGGCGCGCTTCTGGCCGTCCGACAGCATTTCGTAGGCTTCCTTGACCTCCTTGAACTTGATCTCGGCGTCCTTGCTGTCGCCGTGATTACGGTCAGGGTGGTGCTTCATCGCAAGCTTGCGATAAGCCTTCTTGATTTCTTCCTCGCTCGCGTTCTTTGGGACGCCGAGGGTTTCGTAATAGTCGCGTTTGGTGGCCATGTTCTGTCCGTGCGGGCTTCTTCTCTACAAGCAGAAAAGGCTGGACCACCTTGGAAGGGTGTTCCAGCCTTGATGCGGGGCTGCGGAATCAGCCCTTCTTCACTTCCTTGACTTCAGCGTCCACGACGTTGTCGTCGGCCGGCGCGCTGTTCGCAGCATGTTCCGCGCCAGCCCCCGGGCCGCCTGCGGCGCCACCGGCTGCCGCTTGCGCGTCGGCGTACATCTTCTCGCCGAGCTTCTGGCTGGCCGACATCAGCGTGTTGGTCTTTTCCTCGATCGCGGCCTTGTCTTCACCCTTGAGGGCTTCCTCGACGTCCTTGATCGCGGCTTCGATCTTTTCCTTCTCGCCGGCTTCCAGCTTGTCGCCGTGCTCGCCGAGCGACTTCTTCACGCTGTGCACCATGGCTTCGCCCTGGTTGCGGGCCTGCACCACCTCGACCTTCTTCTTGTCTTCGGCGGCGTTCAGTTCGGCGTCCTTCACCATCTTCTGGATCTCTTCTTCGCTCAGGCCCGAGTTCGCCTTGATGGTGATCTTGTTTTCCTTGCCGGTGCCCTTGTCCTTGGCGCCGACGTGCAGGATGCCGTTGGCGTCGATGTCGAAGCTCACCTCGATCTGCGGCGTGCCGCGCGATGCCGGCGGGATGCCTTCGAGGTTGAACTCGCCGAGCAGCTTGTTGCCGGTCGCGATCTCGCGCTCGCCCTGGAACACCTTGATCGTCACGGCCGGCTGGTTGTCCTCGGCGGTCGAGAAGGTCTGCGCGAACTTGGTCGGGATCGTGGTGTTCTTCGTGATCATCTTGGTCATCACGCCGCCCATCGTCTCGATGCCGAGCGACAGCGGAGTCACGTCCAGCAGCAGCACGTCCTTGCGGTCGCCCGACAGCACTTGACCTTGAATGGCGGCGCCGACGGCGACGGCTTCGTCAGGGTTCACGTCCTTGCGCGGTTCCTTGCCGAAGAATTCCTTCACCTTCTCCTGCACCTTGGGCATGCGGGTCATGCCGCCGACCAGGATCACGTCGCTGATGTCGTTCACGCTCACGCCGGCATCCTTGATGGCGGTGCGGCACGGGGCGATGGTGCGCTCGATCAACTCTTCGACCAGTGATTCGAACTTGGCGCGCGTGAGCTTGATGTTCAGGTGCTTCGGACCCGAGGCGTCGGCCGTGATGTAGGGCAGGTTGACGTCGGTGGCCGGGCTGTTCGACAGCTCGATCTTGGCCTTTTCGGCGGCTTCCTTCAGGCGCTGCAGCGCGAGCACGTCCTTGCTCAGGTCGACGCCTTGTTCCTTCTTGAACTCGCCGATGATGTAGTCGATCACGCGCTGGTCGAAGTCCTCGCCGCCGAGGAAGGTGTCGCCGTTGGTCGACAGCACTTCGAACTGCTTCTCGCCGTCCACGTCCGCGATCTCGATGATCGACACGTCGAAGGTGCCGCCGCCCAGGTCATACACGGCGATCTTGCGGTCGCGCTTGTCCTGCTTGTCGAGGCCGAAGGCCAGGGCCGCAGCGGTGGGTTCGTTGATGATGCGCTTGACATCGAGGCCGGCGATGCGGCCGGCGTCCTTGGTAGCCTGGCGCTGAGCGTCGTTGAAGTAGGCCGGCACCGTGATGACGGCTTCCGTCACCGTCTCGCCGAGGTAGTCTTCGGCGGTCTTCTTCATCTTGCGCAGGATCTCGGCGCTGACCTGTTGCGGTGCGAGCTTCTTGCCGCGGGCTTCGACCCAGGCGTCGCCGTTGTCGGCCTTGGTGATCGTGTAGGGCATCAGGTTGATGTCCTTCTGCACTTCCTTCTCCTCGAACTTGCGGCCGATCAAACGCTTGACGGCATAGAGCGTGTTCTTGGGGTTCGTCACGGCCTGGCGCTTGGCCGAGGCGCCGACCAGCACTTCGCCGTCTTCCTGGTAGGCGACGATCGACGGCGTGGTGCGCGCACCTTCCGAGTTCTCGATCACACGCGTGGTGTTGCCTTCCATGATCGACACGCACGAATTGGTGGTGCCGAGGTCGATGCCGATGATTCTGCCCATGGTGATAGCTCCTGAAATCTGAAAAAGTGAGGTTGTGAAGAACGTGTGGATAACCGCGCGGGATTCAAGGGATGAAGCGGGGGTTTCCTGTGGATTCGTCTGTATGAAACGGGTCGATCAGCCTGCGGCGCTGACCGTGACGAGCGCGGGGCGCAGCACGCGCTCGGCAATCGTGTATCCCTTCTGCAGCACCGTGACGACGGTGTTGGCTTCCTGGTCGGGCGCCGGCACGACCGAGATGGCCTGGTGCTGGTGCGGGTCGAACTTGCTGCCGGCAGCTGGCGCGATCTCGATGACCTTGTTGCGCTCCAGCGCGCTCTTGAGCTGGCGCAGCGTGGCTTCGGCGCCTTCGCGGATCTGCTCTGGCGTGGCGTCGGCATGGGCCAGGCCGGCTTCGAGGCTGTCGGTGACCGGCAGCAGGCTTTCGGCAAAGGCTTCGACCGCGAACTTGCGCGCCTTGGTGATTTCGTCGTCGGCGCGGCGGCGGGCGTTCTGCACGTCGGCCTGGGCCCGCAGGAACTGGTCCTTCAGCGCGGCGTTTTCCGCCTGCAGCGTGGCCAGCTCGGCTTGCGCGACAGTCAGGGCGTCTTGCGCCTCGGCTGCGGTCGCGGCCTGAGCGGCTTCAATCTCTTCGGGGCTGGGCTCGCCCGTGAGCTGATATGGATCGATGGGGGTTGTTTCTGCTGACATGGTCTAAAAACAGTGGATTCCGCCCGAATTGGGGCCGCTTTGGGCGGTTTCAAGCAAAAAAATGCGTCGGAGACGCTATTTCGGGTCGACGGGCCTGGCTTGCCGGGAACACGGTCACCGGCTTGCCGGAATGTGGTCGCCGTCTCTCCCGCAACGCGGGTATTTGTGTCAGGCGACGGGGTGGAGACGCGACAGCAAGTGGCGCCGGACCTCGGCGTGAACTGCAACCCATCGGCGGTGTCGGCCAGCCGGGACGCTTTCGGTGTCCCGTCGGCGTGGGCCGTGCCTCGCGCGCCGACCCACTCGGCGGGCGATCAGTGCGCGTCGAGCAATTCGACGTCGAACTTCAGCGTGGCATTCGGCGGGATCACGCCGCCAGCGCCGCGGGCACCATAACCCAGCGATGCCGGGATGATCAATGTGCGCTGGCCGCCGATCTTCATGCCGGCGACGCCTTCGTCCCAGCCCTTGATGACCTGGCCGGCGCCCAGCGAGAACGCGAAGGGGTCGTTGCGGTCGCGGCTGGAGTCGAACTTGGCGCCTTGCACGCCGTCGTTGTAGAGCCAACCGGTGTAGTGCACGTGCACGTGGTGGCCAGGCTTGGCTTCGGCGCCGTCGCCGGTCTTGGTGTCTTCGAATTGAAGGCCGGAGGGGGTGGTGGGCATGGGGTCTCCTGGATCGGTCGGGAAAATGCGAGCCGCGCAGTTTAACGGGCCCAGGGGGTGGGCTCGCTGCGCCGCCGCCCCGGGGTCGGCGTGCAGCCCCGTCGGCCGCAGCTACTTGAGGAGCGGAGCGCTGGTCGTCGCAGCGGCTGCGATTGCCGCGGCCGCCTTCTTGGCCGGGCCGCCTTGCCACTTGCCGGCAAAGGCCTGCAGGTCGGAGAGGCGCTTGAGGAGATCCTGCCCGCTGACGGTGAGGCTGTAGCCGTCGCTCCCGTGGTGCACGATGCCGGCCTCGCGCAGTTCCTTGATGCGGGTGTTGAGCGTGTTGGGCGTGATGCCGCCGACGCTGTCCTGCAGCAACCGGAAGGTCTGCGCATGGCCGTCGCGCAAGGCCCAGAGCACGCGCAGGGCGTATCGGGCCTCGAGCAGTGCCAGCAACTGGCTGACGGCTGCGTTTTCCTTCATGCTCATCGACATTCATCTCCTCGGGGAAGGCGGTCTCCGGCGGCGGCACCGCGCGTTTCCGCTGTCCGGGCCGGTCGGGGACTATATCGCGGGAGGCAGTCGGCTGCTACAAGTTTTATAGCTGCCACAGCCCGCTGCATGCGGGTTGTGGCGCCAAAGCATCATTGTGATGCGGCTTGTTGCGAGCTGCGGTTGGCCATGACTTCGCCGAGCCGGACCGGGCGCGCGGGAACCCATACCGGGCTGAACGCGAGCGGCGGGCCGGGGAACAGAAGGACGACCGTCGAGCCCAGCAGGAAGCGGCCCATTTCCTCGCCTTGCTGGAGCACGATCTGCTTGTCTTCATAACGCCATTCGCGCACCTTGCCGGTACGCGGCGGGTTGACCACGCCGTGCCATGCCGTCTGCATGCTGCCGACGATGGTCGCGCCGACCAGCACCAGCGCGAAGGGGCCGAGCTCGGACTCGAACAGGCACACCACGCGCTCGTTGCGTGCGAACAGGCCGGGCACGCCGCGCGCGGTGGTCGGGTTGACCGAGAACAGGTCGCCCGGCACATAGGTCATGCGCAGCAGGCGGCCGGTGCACGGCATGTGGATGCGGTGGTAGTCCTTGGGGCTCAGGTAGATGGTCGCGAAGCTGCCGTTGGTGAACGGCGCTGCCAGCGCCGCGCTGCCGGCGAGCAGGGCGGCGCAACTGTAATGATGGCCCTTGGCCTGGAAGATCTGGTCGCCCTCGATGCGGCCGAACTGGCTGATGGCGCCGTCCACCGGGCAGACCAGGTCGGCCTTGGCCAGGGGGCGGGCGCCGGGCTTGAGCGCGCGGGTGAAGAAGGCATTGAAGGTCTTGTAGGCGCGGATGTCGCTGTCGAGCGCCTCGCTCATGTTGACGCCGTACTTGGCGACGAAGCGCTTGATGATCCAGGTCGTGACCTTGCCGCGCTCCTTGCCGGCGACCCAGCCCGCGAAGTTCGTCAGTGCCTGCTTGGGGATCAGGTATTGGGGCAGGACGGCTGAGCGGTCGGACACGGTGGGATTGCCTTGTATGCGGAGCGAGGGGCGCATTCTATGTAAAGGCCGACGCGCCATTCCTCAGGCAGCGCGTGGCCGTGCATCCGCTGCGCCGGCTACGCGGTTGACGTGGCCGCGGCTTACTCGGCCTTGATGTTCGCGGCCTTGATGACTGCGGCCCACTTGTCGACCTCCGCCTTCTGGAAGGTCGCGATCTGCGTCGTCGTCATGTCGGCCGGCGCCATGCCGAAGCCGGTGAGCTTTTCCTGCATGTCGCTCTTCGCGAGGATCGTGCGGATCTCGGAGTGCAGGCGGTCGATGATGGGCGCGGGCGTCCCGGCCGGCACGAAGATGGCCTGCCACGACACCACCTCGAAGTCCTTGAGGCCGTTGATGCCGGACTCGGCCACGGTCGGCACGTCGGGCATCGAGGGCAGGCGCTTGGCCGAGGTGACCGCGATGGCGCGCAGCTTGCCGCTCTGGATGTGCGGGCCGGCCACGACGGTGGTGTCGAACATCATGTCGACCTGCCCGCCGATCACGTCCTGGATGGCCGGGCCGCTGCCCTTGTACGGGATGTGCGTGAACTTCACGCCCGACTTGTAGGCCAGCAGCTCCATCGCCAGGTGCTGCGAGGTGCCGGTGCCCGCGGAGGCCGACGAGAGCCCGCCGGAACCTGCCTTGGCCTTGCTCGCGTCGATCACGTCCTTCAGGGTCTTGTAGCGGCTGGCCTGGTTCACCACCAGCACCACGGGGTTGGTGCCGATGAGCGTGACCGGCGCGAAGGACTTGATCGGGTCGTAGCCGAGCTTGGGATACAGGCTCACGTTGATCGCATGCGAGCTGATCGTGCCGCCCAGCATCGTGTAGCCGTCAGGTACGGCGCGCGCCGCGATCTCGGAGCCGACGCTGCCGCCCGCGCCGCCCTTGTTGTCGATGATGACCGAGGTGCCGAGCGCGACGCCGAGCTGTTGCGCGATCAGGCGCGCCAGCACGTCGGTGGTGCCGCCGGCCGGGAAGGGCACGATGTAGCTGATGGTCTTGCCCGTGGGCCACGCACCTTGCGCGAAGGCGGGCAGGGCGCCCGCGGCGAGCGAGGCGATGGCGGACTGGACGAGAGTGCGGCGTTGCATGGATTTGTCTCCGGGAAGCTGTCTGCAGGAAGAATGGAGGCGAGGGCCCGCAGCTCCCTCGGCATCTGCGGGTGGCGCTCTTGTTGTTCTGGCGTCTTGCGATCGATGGCGGCTCAGGGCATGTACTGGCCGCCGTTGACTTCGAGGATCTGGCCTGTCACATAGCCGGACATAGCGTCAGAGGCCAAATAGAGAAAGGCGCCGACGCATTCCTCCGGATCGCCGATGCGGCCCAGCGGGATGCTGGCCTTGAAGGATTCGAGCATCGCCGCGGTCGAGAAGCGGTCGTGGAACGGCGTCTGGATCACGCCTGGGGCGACCGCGTTGACGCGGATGTTGTCGGGCGCGAGCTCCTTCGCCAGCCCGTGCGTGGCGGTGCTGACGAAGCCCTTGGCGCCGGCATAGAGGTAGGCGCCCGGGCCGCCGCCATTGCGCGCCGCCACCGAGGACACGTTGATGATGCTGCCGCCCTTCTTGCGCGCGCGCATCAGCGGAACCACCTCGCGGCAGAAGGCCAGGACCGAGCGGGCATTGATGTGCATCACCTCGTCGAACAGCGCGTCGTCGAAGTCCGCGATGGGCACGCGCTTGACCAGGCTGCCGGCGTTGTTGACCAGCACGTCGATGCCGCCGAGTTGGTCGTGGGCTTGCCGTGTGGCCTCCTTGATGGCGGCGGTGTCGCGCACGTCGGTGCGCAAGGTGAAGGCCTCGCCACCAGCAGCCTTGATCGTGGTGACCACCTTCTCGGCGGCATCGGAAGAGCTGTTGTAGTGGACTGCCACGCGCATGCCGCGCGCCGCATAGGCGATGGCGACCGCGGCGCCGATGCCGGTGCTGGCGCCAGTGATGAGGGCGGTCTTGCCTTTCAGGTCTTCCATGTCGATTCCTTCATAAAAAATTGACTCGGTCCCGAGCTTCGCGCAATTCTTCTATGGCCGCCGGACGGCAGGACTTGCGTGTTTGAAGGGCTTGTTGTTCGCCCCCACGCTGCAATTGGCGCAGTCCATCCCCAGCCGGGTGCAACACCAGCAGCCCGGCGGCGCCGGTTGCGCTGAGGCTGTGGAAGCGGTGGGCGTGGTGGCACATGGGAGTCACGTCACCGGC